>CAZKOE010000157.1:0-6001 GCA_964554305.1 uncultured Gammaproteobacteria bacterium | reverse complement strand
GCCGATCCACAAGGGCTTCGCCCACGGCCAGCCGATCGGCGACGACTACGACGTTTCACTGCTCACACCCGAATACTATTTCCCCGATGGGCAGATCAAGGGCGAGGTGTTCGAGTACGGCTCGTTCATCCAGAGCCGCATGTACCACGCCGGCGTCACCTGCAGCGATTGCCACAACCCGCATACGACGAAACTGCGCGCAACCGGCAACCGGCTCTGCACCGGCTGTCACCTGGCGAAACGCTACGACACGCCGCGCCACACCCATCATCCCGTCGCCTCCGCGGGCGCGCAATGCGTGGCCTGCCACATGCCGACACGCACTTACATGCGCGTGGACGCGCGCCGCGATCACAGCCTGCGCGTGCCGCGCCCGGATCTCTCGGAGAAGTTCGGCACACCGAACGCCTGCAACGAATGCCACAAGGATAAAACCGCGAAATGGGCCGCGCAGCACATCGAAAAATGGTTCGGCCCCGAGCGGATCGGCTTTCAGCACTTCGCCGCCGCCCTTCGGGCCGGGCGCGAGGGAAGCCCCGGCGCGGGCCAACTCCTGACCGCGCTGGTTGACAATCCCGGCCAACCCGCAATCGCGCGCGCCACCGCGCTGCGGCTTCTGGCCCTGCACGGTTACCCGCACCCCGCCGGTCTCATCGCAAAGGCTGCCGGCGACGATTCCGCACTCGTCCGCCGCGCCGGCGCGGGGCTTCTGGACGGTGCGCCGCTCAAGCTTCGTCTGCGCGCCATCGCGACACTGCTGGACGATCCGGTGCGTGCCGTGCGCATCAAGGCCGCCGATGCCCTCGCAGGCGCCCAGCCCGCCGTCTTGCCGGCGAGCACCGCTACCGCCCTCACCAAGGCGTCGAAAGAATACGTGGCCGCCCGCGAACTCAATGCCGATCGGCCCGAGGCACACCTCAATCTCGCGGCTTTCTATGTCCGCAGACATGAATTCGGCCGGGCCGAACGGGAACTCACCACCGCGCTCGCGCTGGACCCGGCCTTCGGCCCGGCGGCCGTCAATCTGGCCGACCTGTATCGCGGCCTCGGGCAGGACGACAAGGCGGAAACGGTTTTGCAAGGTGCGCTCAAGCACGCGCCCGGCGCCCCGGCGCTGCTGTTTTCGCTGGCTCTGTTGAAAGTGCGCCAGCACCGGCGCGGGGAGGCGTTGGACCTGCTTGCCCGGACCGTCGCCGCCGCGCCCTCCAACCCGCGCTACAGCTACGTCTACGCCATCGCCCTGTACGATGCCGGAAAGACCCAAACGGCCATCGGCGTGCTGGAAAGGGCGCTCCGGGCCAATCCGGACAATCGCAACATCCTCACCGCGCTGGTCAATTTCTATGCCCGTGAAGGCAACCTGGCCAAGGCCCGCGAATACCGCAAACGCCTGAATCCGGGCCCGCAATAATCTCCGCGGCCAACGCCGATTGCCCAAAGCACGTACGGCGCCATGCTCCCGCATCGCGGGATGCGGGCCATACCCGCGACAAGGCGCTGCGTCCACGTTCGGCACGGCTGCCCGCGATGCCTTTGGCGCATGCCGGACTGTGGGGGCTACAATTACCCGTTGTTCAACCGGCGGCCGCTCCATGAGCGATAGCGCAACTGATTACAGCCCCGATTACTGGATCACCCCGTCGGTGCTGTCGGCCGATCTGGCCCGCCTCGGCGAGGAGTGCGCGGCCGTGCTCGCAGCCGGCGGCGATCGCATCCATTTCGACGTGATGGATAACCACTATGTGCCGAATCTCACCTTCGGCGCCCCCGTCCTGAAGGCGTTGCGCGGCTACGGCATCACGGCGCCGATTGACGCGCATCTCATGGTGACGCCGACCGACCGGCTGATCGAGGACTTCGTCGAGGCCGGCGCCACGACGATCACGATCCATCCCGAGGCCACGTATCACGTGGACCGCAGCCTCGAGCGCATCCGCGACGGCGGTGTCGGGGCGGGTCTCGCGCTCAATCCCGCGACGCCGGTGGCGCATCTGCGCTGGGAAATGGATCGGCTCGACTGGATACTCGTGATGTCGGTCAACCCCGGCTTCGGTGGGCAAAGTTTCATCGCCGCAAGCCTCGCCAAGATCGCCGAGCTGCGGCGCATGATCGACGAATCCGGGCGCGACATCCGCCTCGGCGTGGACGGTGGCGTCAGTGCAAAGAACATCGGCGAGATCGCGGCGGCCGGCGCCGATACCTTCATCGCCGGTTCGGCGATCTTCAAAAGCGGCGATTACGCGGCGACCATTGCCGCCATGCGCGCGGCGCTCGGCGCGCAGGCCGGGGCACAGTGGGTCTGATGGTCGCGCGCGCGGTCTGTGGGGGCGACACCGGGAAAATCCGTCTTCACGGTTTCAACAACCTCACCAAGACCTTGAGCTTTAATCTGTATGACATCTGTTATGCCAAGACGGCAGGACATCGCGCCGAATACATCGAATACATTGACGAGGAGTACAACGCCGAGCGCCTGACCGCCAGCCTCAGCCAGGTGGCGGAGATCATCGGCGCGACCATCCTCAACATCGCGCGCGAAGACTACGAGCCCCAGGGCGCTTCGGTCACGATGTTGATTGCCGAGGAGCCGTTGCACAAGTTTCCCGGCGGCAGCCTGCGCTCGGAGCAACCGGGACCGCTGCCGGAGGCGGTGGTCGCGCACCTGGACAAGAGTCACGTCACGGTTCACACTTACCCGGAAAGCCACCCCGACGGCGGCATCAGCACCTTCCGTGCGGATATCGACGTGTCTACCTGCGGGCGCATATCGCCGCTGCGCGCACTCAACTACCTCATCCACGAATTCGAATCCGACATCGTGACAGTGGATTACCGGGTGCGCGGATTTACCCGCGACATCGCCGGTACCAAGCATTTTCTCGATCACGAAATCAACTCGATCCAGAATTTCATGTCCGAGGACGTGAGCGAGCACTACCAGATGATGGACGTGAACGACTACCAGCACAACACCTTTCACACCCGCATGCTGCTCAAGGACTTCGACCTCGACAACTATCTGTTCGGCACCGGCGCCGGCGAGTTGGAGGATGAGGAGGCCGCCGTCATCCGCGAACGGCTCGAAGAGGAAATGGACGAAATCTTCTACGGCCGCAATTCCCCCGATTAACCGTCCCCGGAGCACCGGCTTCCAGCCGGTCTTGCCGGCAAGATGCCGGCGCTCCCATTTGCTGCTAGAGCCAGTAGGCGGTGGTAGTCATGACTTTCGAGGCGGCCTTCATCGCCAGGCGCAGGGGCGGCGGCGGGCGCCGGGCGCCGGCGGCGCGCGCGCCGGCACCGTGACGGGCCTCGTCCTTGCGCATCTGGCCGAGAACGCGGCGCGACTCGGCGTCGGTTTCGGGCAGGCGCTCGAGATGGCGGTCCAGGTGCTCGACGACCTGGCGTTCGGTTTCTTCCAGGAACCCGAGACTCGCACGATCGCCGAATGCGCCCGCGACCGCGCCGATGACAAAGGCGCCGGCGTACCAGAACGGATTCAGCCGGCTCGCGGGCACATTCAGCGCCGCGAGCCGTTGCCGGCACCAGATCAGGTGATCGTTTTCCTCCCGCGCGGCGCGGCGCAAGTGCGCGGCATTCGCCGTTTTCCGGGCGGTCAGGCTTTGGCCGTGATACAGGGCCTGCGCGGCAACTTCACCGGCGAAATTGACCCGCATCAGTCGCCCCGATTCGCGCCTTGCCGCCCCGTCGAGATCGCCGTGAGAGCGGTTGCCGGCCGGATTCGGCCGCCCGCTGCCGCGGGGTACTCCGTAAAGCGTCCGGAGCACCCGGTCGGCGCCGATCAGAAATCGGTCGAGCGGCGAGTATGTCGTCTCGTTCATGCCTGGATTTTATCCGGTCGTTCCGGGGTGAAGACAGGTGCTGAATTCTGCCGGCTCATGTTGTTATCATAAGCACTCGTTTGCCCGTTTCCTTGTGTTATGCCGCTTCTTGCCGCTGCAGCGCTCGCCACAAGCCTACTCGGTTCCGGTGTGGGCCTCGGGCCGGCCGGTCTCGCAACGTTCGCCAACGACAGCCTCGTTACCAACCCCGGAGAAACCCCGAAGAAACGCGGTTTCGGCGGGAGCTTTGCCTTCGGTTACCTCGCGACCAACAGCGCCACCACGACGACGAGCCTGAACGGCGAGCTCAAGCTCGGCTACAACACGGAGTGGTGGCAGCATCGGCTCGACCTGCAGGCGATCAGCGCCACGACCGACGACAAAACGACGGCCGAACGATATTTCGGCGCCTACCAGGCCAATCGCCTGCTGGGCCGGCACAGCTACGTGTTCGGCTACCTCGGCTATATCCACGACCGGTTCAGCGGCTACCGTTACCAGGCCTCGGAAGTCGTCGGTTACGGCATTCGGGTCGTGGATACCAAAACGCAGACCCTCGCGTTCGAGATCGGCGCAGGCTACACCCAGGCGCGCCAGATCGGCGGGCCGAGCAATCAGTCTCCGGCGGCGCGTGCGAGCGAACTCTATGACTGGAAGTTCAGCAAGAACAGCGCGTTTACCCAGAGCCTGGTTGCCGAGAAGAGTAACTTCAACCTGTACTCCCAGTTTACGACCGGCCTGACCGTTCAGCTCGTCGGCAACCTCGCGCTCGCGCTCGACTACACCATCCAGCACAATTCGAACGTTGCCGCCGGCAGCCCGCAGACCACCAGCACGACCTCGATCTCGGTGCAGTACTCCTTTGGCCAGGACCTGTTCGGAAGCTGATGAGTTACTACCGCAGGCATCTGTTTATCTGCGTCAATCGGCGCGAAGACGGCAGCCGTCCGAGTTGCGCGGGTCACGGCTCGGAGGCGGTGCGCGCCCATGCCAAGCGCAGGCTGAAGGAGCTGGGGCTCTCCGGGCCGGGCCAGTTTCGCGTCAACAAATGTGGCTGCACGGACCGCTGCGAGGAGGGGCCGATCGCCGTTGTTTATCCCGATGCCGTCTGGTATAGCTACGACGACGCCGAGGACATGGACGAAATCATCGATGAGCATCTGATCGGCGGGCGGCCGGTCGAGCGCCTGCGCCTCCCCGACGCCTAATCGACTCCCGGGAAAACGGCCACTACCGGCAGTGCAGGAACGGGCATGGTTCGGGCCGCGGCGCTTGCGCTTGCCGAGGAATCGGTGCTTCGGCTAAAATACCCCGCTGAATTCGAGGCGGAGCGCTCCGGCAATGAAAACCATCTCGGCCAAGGCCGACACCGTCAATCGCGGCTGGTACGTCGTGGATGCCGACGGGCAGGTACTCGGGCGGCTCGCCGCCGAGCTGGCGCGGCGTCTGCGCGGCAAACACAAGCCCGAGTTCACCCCGCACGTAGACACCGGCGACCACCTCGTGGTGCTCAACGCCGGGAAGGTGCGCGTGACCGGGCGCAAACGCAAACAGAAGACCTACTACCATCACACTGGCTACATCGGCAACATGAAAGCCGTCACCTTCGAGAAGCAGATCGAGAAGGATGCTCGCAAGGTCATCGAAGATGCCGTTCGCGGCATGCTGCCGAAGGGTCCGCTGGGGCGCGCGATGTTCAAGAAGCTCAGGGTCTACAACGGCGCCGAGCATCCCCACTTCGCCCAGCAGCCCCGGGAACTCAAACTTTAAGGGAACGCAGCATGGCAACCGCAACGGAACAGGATTACGGGACCGGCCGCCGCAAGACGGCCTCGGCGCGCGTGTTTTTGCGCCACGGCAGCGGCCAGGTTCAAGTCAATCGGCGCCCGCTCGACGAATACTTCGGGCGCGAGACCTCGCGCATGATCGTGCGCCAGCCGCTCAAGGCCGTCGAGCGCGAAGACAACCTGGACGTCTTCGTGACCGTCGCCGGCGGCGGGGCGCCCGGCCAGGCGGGCGCGATCCGCCACGGCATCGCCCGCGCGCTGGTGGAATACGATGAGACGTTCAAGGCGCCGCTGCGCCGGGCCGGCTATCTCACCCGCGATGATCGCGAGGTGGAACGCAAGAAGGTCGGCCTGCACAAGGCCCGCCGCGCGCCG
>CAZKOE010000156.1:0-6003 GCA_964554305.1 uncultured Gammaproteobacteria bacterium | reverse complement strand
ACAATCACGGGAAAGCCACCGAGATCAAACTGGATTACCCGTTGCCGACCAACGTGAGCTACGCGGCCAGCGCCAGCGACGAGCGCTGCAGTGAAAATAACGATGAGGTGATGTGCGCGCTGGGCACCCTTGCCGTTGACGCAACCCAAACGATCAAAATTGCCGTTGTACCCGATAGTTCCAAGGCCATTACCAGCCGGTTCACCGTCACCGCCCGGGAACCCGAGGTCGAGGGCGGCAACAATCGGATCAGCATCACCACACCGGCCGCTGGCAACGGAGGCGGAGGTGGCGGCGCCTGCGGCGGCCTCGCTCTTGCCTTGCTTCTGGCCCTCGTCCTTGGAATTGACCTGCGGCGCCGCCGCGGCATCGGCTAAGAAGCGGCCAACGGGTCTTCGCCTCCGGGTAAAGTCGGGGGTAACCAGCGGCTCGATCGCCCCCTTTTTGTTTGGCAAACACTTTTTGACACCGGTCAACGCCTGCGGCAACATAAGACCACCCATCGCGGCAAGCGGAGTTATCATGAATGCCTTACAAACCGAAGCGTCCGGGGAACGGCCGCTGGAAATACTCGGCATCAGCGAGGCCGAAGAACGCGTCTACCGCTGGCTGCTCGCCCACCCCGGCGCCATCGCCCGGGAACTCGCGGCGGCACTCGCACTCACCCCGCGCAAGACCCAGCGCCTGCTCGATGCGATCGAAGCCAAGGGCCTGGTCACCCACTCCCCGGAACAACCGCGCCGTTACAATCCCTCGGCGCCCGACATTGCCATGGAGGCGCTCGCCCTCAAGCGCCAGGAAATGCTCGAGCGTGCACGCGGGACAATCCGCGAACTTCAACAGCAGGCCAAATCGCAACAACGCGGCGAACTCGAACCCACGGTCGAACTCATCACCAACCTTCAGGCCGAACGGCAACTCTTCGAACACATCCACCGCTCGGCGCAACACGAAGTGGTTACCTTGCAGCGCCCGCCGTTGCGCATCTCGCGTCTGGACGTGGCACCGGAGGAGGACGGTCGGATACAAAGAGAAACACAGAAAAGAGGCGTGCTTTTCCGCACCATCGCCGACCGGGAATACCTCGCCCTGTCCGGCGCCGTGGACCGTATTCGCGACGACATACACTCGCATGAAGAAGTGCGGATATTTTCCCGACTTCCCTTCAAGATGGTGCTCGCCGATCAGCGCATCGCCGTGGTGCCCCTGAACCTCGATCGGGAAGACAGCCCTTCGCTGCTGGTGCGCTCCTCGGCCCTGCTCGATGCCCTCTATTCTCTGTTTGAAATGCTCTGGGCGCGCGCGGCGCCCGTGGCATTCATTCACGCGGACGCCGCGGAGGCGGAACTATCCACTCCTGGCCTCCACCGCGGGCTGGAAGATCTTGTGACCCTGATGGCCACAGGATTGAACGACAAGCGTATTGCCTCAGAACTCGATATCTCCGTGCGCACACTCAGGCGCCGCAGCGCCGAACTGATGAAGGAACTGGATGCTCGAACGCGCTTTCAGGCCGGTTGGCTTGCCGCACTGCGCCTTTCCGCCCCACGCGCTCAACCTCGCCCCGAAACTTAAGCGAACCACGCCGGAGGCCGGCCCACCCCACTTTTCCTTCCCGTTTGCATATTCGCATTTGACCTAAAGAGGCCACGTCATACATCGGACAAGAAAATTATTGACTTGAGCCGTAAAACTTGGAATACTAGGGCACCTCAGCCGCCTCAGCCGCCCTAAAGGAGCCTCCGTGAAAGTACGTCCATTGACGATTTTTCTGATTATTCTGACCGGCCTTGCCGGCCTCGTTCTCGTCCCCGCCTCCAACGCAGCCGCGGCAACGCCGCCGGCCGCGGATCCGGCGATACCCGCGCTCAACGCGCTGGTCGCGGATCCACCACTGTGGCTGGAACAAAAAGTAGCGGCGGACGACGGCCTTGCGGGCGACGGTTTCGGCAATTCGGTCGCCGTCTCCGGCAATATCGCGGTCATCGGCGCACCCTACGTCACCGTCAATGGCAACGACTTGCAAGGCGCCGCCTACGTTTTCACCCGATCCGGCGGAGCCTGGCATCAGATCGCGCGGCTGACCGCGGCCGACGGCGTGGCACGGGGAAAATTCGGGACTTCCGTGGCCATTTCGGGAAACCGGCTGCTGATCGGCGCTCCGGGTGGATCCGTATTCCTGCAGCCCCCGGTGCTTGGGGCCGCCTACCTGTTCACGAAAACCGGCGGCCAATGGACGCAAACGGCCAAGTTTACCGATACTACCGACAATGGGGACGCCGCATTCGGCTCGGCCGTTGCCCTCGATGGGAATCACGCGCTCATCGGCGCACCGAGCGCCGTTATCAACGGCAACTACGGACAGGGCGATGCCTACCTCTACACGCTCGCCAACGGCGACTGGAGCCAGACGGCGCGGCTGATCTCCAACGACGGCTCGTTCGGCGACATCTTCGGCGGCGCGGTGGCGTTCTCCGACGGCATGGCGGTGGTGGCGGCCCGGGGGGCCGCAATCAACGGCAACTTCTCCCAGGGCGCAGTCTATGTGTTCACAAACTCCGGCAGCGGTTGGTCCCAGCATCAAAAACTGACCGCGAGCGACGGTACCGGCGGAGCGGTGTTCGGTTTGTCCCTCGCACTCGCCGGCCATACACTGTTGATCGGCGCGCCGGATGCCCAGGTCGGCGACAACAGCTTCGAAGGCGCCGCTTATGTCTTCAATGACCAGAACGGCCACTGGACCCAGACGCAGAAGCTCGCACGCGAAGGCGGCGCCGCGAACGACAACTTCGGCGAAGCGGTCGCGCTCGACGGCGACACGGCCATCGTCTCCTCGCAGGCCATCAATTTCTATGAAGGCGCCGCCTACGTTTTCAGCCTCTCCAACGGCAGCTGGCAGCAGACGCTGACGCTTAACGCCAGCGACCAGGAAGCGTTTGCCCAGTTCGGCTCCGCCGTGGCCCTGAGCGGCGGCACGGCGCTGGTGGCGGCGAACGAGGCCACGATCAACGGCAACAGCGGTCAGGGCGCGGCGTATTTTTACGGCAGGACCGACCTGGAGTTGGCCGTCAGCGTACCCGGCAGGGTCAATCCCGGGAGTGTATTCACGAGCCAGACGATTGCCACCAACAACGCCAGCGCGGTCTCGCCGGCCGTGGCCGTCTCGATTGCCGTGCCGGCCGCGGCGAGCTTCGTCTCCGCCACCGCCACGCAGGGAAGCTGCGATGAAGCCGCGGGCATCGTGCACTGTCAGTTCGGAGCGATTGCGGGCAACGCCGGCGCCGCCAAGGCGGATTTGACCCTGAAGGCTGCGGGCACCGAGGGCGCGCGCATCGTGAGTCAAGCCAACGTAATTCATGCCACGCCGCCGCTTTCCGCCGCCGCCGCGACCGCGATCAACCATCTGCCCGTCGCCGACGACGGCCGTCTGACCACCGCCCAGGGCCAACCCACGAGCGGAGCCCTCAAGGCAACCGATGCGGACGGCGATCCGCTCGTTTTCAGCATCACCGCTCAGCCCCCCCACGGCCAGGTGACGCTCAACGACGTTCACAAGGGCGTTTACACTTATACGCCGGATGCCGGTTACGCCGGCGCCGACAGTTTCAACTTCAAGGTCAACGACGGCTACGCGGACTCCAATGTCGCGACCGTCATCGTCAGCGTCGCCAACCAGTCGCCGGTGGCGAGCGACGGAACCTTGACCACGGACGAGAATACCGCAGCCGACGGCAGCCTGAAGGCGAGCGACCCCGACGGCGATCCGCTCAGCTTCGCGGTGGTCTCTCCACCCGGTCACGGCACCCTGGCCCTGGACACGGCAACCGGCCAGTACAGCTACACGCCCGCCAGCGGATATTACGGCGCCGACAGTTTCACCTTCAAGGCAAACGACGGGCTGAACGATTCCAATGTTGCCACCGTCAGTATCACGGTGAACGGCAGCGCTCCGCCGCCACCGCCACCGCCGCCCTCCAACAACGGCGGCGGCGGAAGTTTCGGCGGCCTGCTGTTGCTCCTGCTCGCCGCGTTGAGCGCCGCCGCAACTCTGCTCCGTCGTATCGGGCGCAAACCAATTGTAGTAAGGGCGGCTTCAGGTCATGTAGGCCGGCATAAGGAGCAAAGCGACGTTGCCGGCGTTTGGCATTGGATTGCCGGGAACCCCCGCACCCGCTTCGCGATGCGGGGTTATCCCAGCCTACGCCAGCTGAAACGACTCGGGACACAACGCAAGGAAGCGAACATGCGGACACACGGCAAATGGACAGCAGCAGCGCTCGGCCTTCTGGCCCTGGCGATGATCGGCATGGCGCCTTCCATCCGGGCCGGGACCACGCCGGGTGCCGCCGCCAAGTCCGGCTATCGCGCCGGGCTCGCCATGCCGCTGCCGGCGACGGACGTCCCCTCGCGCTGGAGCACGCTCGCCCCGCAATCCTCGCTCGCGCTGCTCAAGCGGGCGAACAAGATCGGGCCCCACGCCGCGGATTCGACGATCGGGATCATCGTGGCCCTGAAGCTGCGCCACACCGCCCAGCTCAAGACCTTCCTTCAGGAAGTACAGACGCCGACGAGCCCGCTTTACCATCAATTCCTGACTCCGCAACAATTCACCAAGCGCTACGGGCCGACCAAGGCCCAGGTGGCGCAAGTCGTGGCCTACCTCAAGGCTCGCGGCATCCAGGTCACGGGCGTCTCGCCCAATCGCACCCTGATTCACACCGAGGCCACGACCTCGGCCTACGAGCACGCCCTCGGCATCCGGATCAGCGACTACAGCCTGAATGGGCGCGGCTTCTACAGCACAGCCGATCGGCCCAAGTTGCCACGCGCGATCGCGCCGCTGGTGGCGAACATCCTCGGCCTGAATCACGGCGTACAGATGCACCCGCGCTCGCACCTCGAAGCGCTCGGGCGTAGCGGGCACATGGCGCCGCAGGCGACGCCGCCGCCCTCCACCGCCTACTTCAATCCGCACCAGATCGCCAAGGCCTATGATTGGCCCGACATCACCGATGCGGACAACGGCGCCGGCGTCTCCATCGCGATCCTGACCGCCGAAACGCCGGGGGTCGCCACCAACCCCAACTACCACAACTTCTGGAACGCCTTCGGCCTGCCCGATCACACAATCAACGTCATTCCGATCGGCGGCGCGAGCGACCCCGGGGGCGCGCCCGAGACGACGCTCGACATCGAGTGGAGCGGCGCGATGGCGCCGGGCGCGACGTTGAACGTCTACGTCGCGGCCAACGGCCAGTCCGACACGTTCACCGACATGTACAACCGCTTCGTCACCGACAATACCTCCCAGGTCATGACCACCAGTTGGGGGCTCTCGGAGACGGCGGTTCCCGACATCAACCTGGCAAACGAGCAGATCTTCATGCAGGCGGCGGCGCAGGGCATCTCCATGGTCGCCGCCACCGGCGATTACGGCGCTGCCGACTGCAACCCGCTCGGCTACTGTCCGCCGGGCCCGAACAACGCGGACTTTCCGTCCTCCAGCGAATACATCACGGCGGCCAACGGCACCGAACTCAGTATTTCCGATACGAGTGGAACCTACGGCAGTGAGCAGGCGTCCATCTACACGGGTGGCGCGATCAGCCAACTTTTCGCCAAGCCCGATTGGCAGACCGGCCCCGGCGTGCCCACCGACGTGGACATGCGCATGAACTCCGACATGGCGCTGAATTTCGGCAGCGTGCACCCCTACCTGATCCTGGTGAACGGCCCGCAGGGGCTGGGCTACTACGGCATCGGCGGCACCAGCGCGGTGGCACCGATTCTCTCGGGAATCTTCGCGATCGCGGTCTCCCAGCAGCCCGGCGGCGCCTCGCTCGGCCAATCGAACAGCCTCATCTACAACGACGTCAACGCCGGCAACTACGCCAGCGATTTCCACGACGTCACCTCGGGCTGCAACGGTTATCTCCCCGACGGCACGACGCCCTCCTGCGCGGGGGCGAACTGGGATCATCCCACCGGCTGGGGCAGCCCGAA
>CAZKOE010000155.1:0-6044 GCA_964554305.1 uncultured Gammaproteobacteria bacterium | reverse complement strand
GCCGACGGCAAGGCCACGGCCACCCGCGAAGTGGACGAAGGACTCGAAGTCATCCGCGTGGAACTGCCGGCCGTCGTCACGACCGATCTACGCCTGAACACGCCGCGCTTCGTCAAGATGCCCGACATCATGAAGGCGAAGAAAAAGCCGCTTGACGTTCGCGAGCTTGTCGAACTCGGCATCGAAAACGCGCCTGCGCTCGAGCTCGGCGCCTTCGAACCGCCGCCCAAGCGACAGGGCGGACGCAAGGTTGAAAGCACCGCGGAACTCGTCTCCGAACTCAGAAACAAGGGGTTGGTGAAATGAGCAGAATTCTCGTCATTGCGCAACACGACGGAGAAAATCTTTCCCCGGCCACGGCCCGTGCCGTATCCTGTGCGCAAAAGATTGGCGGTGCCGTGGACATCGCCGTCTTCGCCAGGAACGCCGATGCGATCGCCGCGCAAGCCGCAAAACTGCAGGCTGTCACGAAAGTGCTGAAAGTCGAGCGCGACGAGAACACGTCGCCGCTCGCGGCCATACTCGCCCCGCAGATCGCGGCCTTGGCAAAAGACTACACGCACGTGCTGGTGGCCTCGACCACCTTTGGCAAGGACGTGCTCCCGCGCGCCGCCGCCCTCGCCGGCTCGGCCATGGTGACGGACGTGATGGAAGTGGCGGGCGAGCGCGAATTCAAACGCCCCATCTACGCCGGCACCGTCATCGTCACCGTCAAGGTGCAGGGCGACGGCACCGTTTTCGCAAGTGCCCGCGCCGCCTCCTGGCCGATCGCGGCGAACAGCGACGGCGACGCCGCGATCGAAGCGCGAAGCCTCGACATGGAACTGCCGGCACACACCGAATACGTTCGACTCGAAGCGCAGGAAAGCGAGCGGCCCGACCTGCAATCGGCGCCGCGGGTCGTTTCCGGCGGACGCGGCGTCGGCTCGAAGGAAAACTTCGAGATCATCTATTCGCTCGCCGACAAACTCGGCGCCGCCGTCGGTGCCTCGCGCGCGGCCGTGGACGCGGGGTTCGTGCCGAACGACATGCAGGTTGGCCAGACCGGGAAGATCATCGCACCGGAGCTTTACATCGCCGTCGGTATCTCCGGGGCGATCCAACATCTCACCGGCATCAAGGACGCAGGCACGATCGTCGCCATCAACAAGGACGCCGACGCCCCGATCTTCGAAGTGGCCGACCTCGGCCTCGTCGGTGACCTGTTCCAGGTGCTGCCGGAGCTGGAGAAGGCACTGGGATAGCGCCGAACAAGCAGGGGGGCACTCCCGTGGCATTGCGGGTTATCGGCAGTTACATCTCGCCCTACGTGCGCAAGGTACTGGCCTGCCTCGAACTGAAGGAGTTGCACTACGCAATTGATCCCATTGCGCCGTTCGTGGGCAACGAGGAATTCGCCCGGCTCAGCCCGCTGAAACCCGTACCGGTATTGATAGACGACGATGTGGTACTGAACGATTCTTCGGTCATCTGCCAACATCTCGAAGACAGGCATCCGACGCCCGCGTTGTACCCGCGAGACATTGCCGCCCGTGCCAGAGCCCGCTGGCTGGAAGAGTACGCCGACACGCGATTGGCCGACGGCCTGATCTGGCGGCTGTTTTATGAACTCTCCATTCGGAAACGCACCACCGGCGAGCCGCCCGACCAGGCTGTGGTCGATCGGGCCCGCGAGATCGAAATTCCCGCCGCGCTCAATTATCTGGAAACTCAACTGCCGACGCAGGGCTTTATCTTTGGCGACATTTCAATTACCGACGTCAGCATCGCCAGTTATTTTCGTACCGCATCATTTATCGGCTACGCGATTGACGCGGCGCGCTGGCCGCGACCCGCGGCACTCGTGAAACGCACGCAAAACCTGCCCGAGTTTCAGAAGCTCGCGGATTTCGAAGACTGCACACTGCGCCTGCCGCTGAGCGAACATCGGGCGGCGCTGCACTCGGCGGGTGCCCCGCTGACCCGGGAAACCCTGGGCACCGGCGAGGTGCGTCCCGCCCTGCCGCGCGCATCGTAAGCCGAGCTCGCGACGGCCATCACGTCGGCCATCCCGCGCGGCGGCAAGCATACCCGTGACGTGGGTATTCGTTCCGCCTATCGCCGCTTCCGTCCTTCAAGCCCGAGATGCTCGGCAACGGGCTGGTAGAAACAATCACGTGAGCTCAAATGATGATCGTGCGGCGCGAACGGCATGCCCAATTCGTCATAGGTTTCGAGAGCGGTCAGCGCTTCGAGACGATCGACGGGCTGACCCTGTCCAATTTGACCCAGCAAGCTTTCCAGCGCGGCCACGGCCACATGCTTGCGCACGATGTTGATTGGTGTTTGATGATGCAGACACACGCCGTAGGTCCCATCCATGAAATTCGTCCAGGCTTCGTCCGCCGTCGCGTCGAAAACCCTCGTGTTCGGAGTCGCGCCGTCACGAAAGCATTCGGGGTAACCAGCGCGGCTGCCGGGATACGCGAGCAGTGCCGTCCTGAATGCCTCCTTGAATCGCGATTCAAGCAGTTCCGCGATCCGGTCACTTCCATATTCCCGAATCAGCGATTGGGCGGAGGCAAGCCAGTACACAATCGCCTTGGGGAAAAGTTCCACTTCACCAGCAATCGTTGATGTATCGAATATTTTGGAGTAAACACGAACGTCGAAACGCATCCTGTAGGAGGCGGCCGGCACGCAACCCAACTGTCTCAGTCGATCCACAAGGGTCCCGTTCAAAGGTGGATGTTCCTTCAATTCTTCGAGCGTCAGGTAGTGCTCGCGCAAATAGGTGAAATCGGCAAGCAACAACTCAAAGTCCCTCATGCGTTTCTCCTCCGATGCAGGCTCGTTCACGAACGAAAACGAAGGCCAGGGCGGCACCCAGCCAAACGACGGCGCAGCCCGCCGCCATGGACCAGGCGAACCCGTGCGCCACACTTGCGTTGGTGGCATAAACAGCTCCCAATGCCGCCACACCCAGGGTTGCGCCAACCATTCGCCCGCTGTTGACCAGGGCGGATGCCGTACCGGCGCGAGACGGCGCTACCGCGCTGACCGCGACGTCGAACACCGGTCCCGTGTTGAGCGCCATGCCAACGCCGGTCGCCAGAAGTCCGATTTCCGCCAGCCATAACGGTCGGCCCGCTTGAGTCAGGCTCAAGAGCAGCAAACCCAGGCCGATCAATGCCATGCCGGCCGTCATCATCGAACGCGCCCCGAAACCTTGAGTCCACAGCCCCGACCACCGCGACAGAACCGCGAAGGAAAGCGCCATGGGCAACAACAGAACGCCCGCCTGAAGCACGTTCAACACGCCGGTCCGAAGCCAGGTCATCGGCATCAGAAAAATCACGCCGTACATGCCGAAAGTCATGGCGGCGGCAACACACACCGCGGCGACCAATCTACGATTGCGAAACAAGTCCAGGGGAATCATCGCCGCGGCACCGACTCGGTGTTCCCGCCACAGAAAGGCGAAAAAAGCCGGAACACCGACAAGCGCGCAGACGATGGCGGCGTTCCCCCGCTCGATCACGGCAACAACGAGCGCGGCCAATATCGCCGCCGCAAAAAACTGTCCCGGGATATCCAACCCGCGCGCGCCGCAGTCCCGCGATTCAGGCAGCTTTCTCGCGGCCAACCATAAAATCGCCAAGCCCGTGGGCACCGCAATCCAGAAAATGCTGCGCCAGCCAGCGGCCCAGGCCAGCGCTCCACCCAGGGGCGGCCCCAGGGCGAACGCCAGACCGTTCATGCCCGCGAAGATACCGATCGCATGGGCGCGCTCCCGGGGTTCGTTCCAGACGACGCGCAGCAAGGCGAGACTCGCCGGCACGAGCAGGGCCGCGCCGACGCCGCTCACGACCCTGCCCGAAATCAACGTGATCGGGCCGCTCGCCAATGCGCAGGACAGTGAGCCCAGAATGAAAAGGCCGATGCCGGTCAGGAAGATTCGTCGGCGCCCGAACAGATCGGCCAGCGTACCGCCCGTCATCAGGAGCACGGCGTAACTCAGATTGTAACCGTCCACCGTCCACTGCAAAGTGCTCAGCGAAACGTGCAACCGATCGCCGATGAGATGCGCCGCCAGGTTGACGAGCGAGGTATCCACCTGAATGAGCACGACGCCCAGGCACAACACCAGTAGCGGCCACCGTTTGTCGGTCATGTCCGGTTTCATCATCAACCTCCTCTCCGAGGCTCAATCGTTCACGTGTGGCCTCAAATTTGCCCGCCGTAGGAGCGAGGGCCCCGCCGCAATAGGGCGCCTAAGGAATCTGTCTCGACAATCGCGGTCGGGACGACCGCTCCTACCCGAGTTTTCAAATTGCACTCGAAGTGGCCGGCAGGATACCGTCGCTCCCAGTGCGAACATTGTGAATGGGCACGGTGTTTTATACTTCGGCCTGTACCGAAGCATCTACTCCACCCGTGGGATAATGTGCCGTCATGGTTGAAGGTCCGCTCATTTCCGACATCGCCCGCCTCATCGGCGACTCGGCGCGGGCGAAAATTCTGCTGACGCTGGGTGACGGCCGTGCCCTGCCGGCCGGCGAACTGGCGGCAAGCGCAAGCATCACGGCGCAAACGGCCAGCGAACACCTGGCCGCGATGAAGGACGCCGGTTTGCTGATTTGTATCCGTCAAGGTCGGCATCGCTACTACCGGATCGCGTCGCCCGAGGTGGCCGACATGCTGGAAGCGATCATGGTCGTCGCTACCGGTAATGCCTCCTCGGCACCCGTTCGGGTCGACCCGGCGCTGCAACGCGCGCGGACCTGTTACAACCATCTCGCCGGCCGTCTCGGCGTGGCGCTTTGCGACGCGATGCAGGCATCGGACCAGATAGAAATCGAGGAGGACACGGCCCGGATTACGCAACGCGGCCTGAAACTTCTGGATACCTTCGGGCTCGACATATCAAGATTTCGCAAGCGCCCCTATTCCAAGGTGTGTCAAGTGGACTGGAGCGAGCGGCGCGAACACCTGGCCGGGCCGCTCGGAAACGGCATCCACAAACGCTTTCTCGAGCTCGGTTGGGTACGTTCGCACCTGGACAGCCGCGCTATCAGCGTGACAAAAGTCGGCCACAAGGGCTTTCGATCCACATTCGGAATCGACGTTTCCGCGATCCTGTAAAATGCCGGACTTACCGCCAGCGCATTCTCACTTCATGGCCGACACCCCGATCCAACCGCTTTGGGAACCCTCCGAAGCCCTGCTGCACGACTCGGCAATGGCACGCTTCATGGCCGAGGCAAATCGCCGCCACGACTTCAATCTGAAAGACTACGCGGACCTCTGGCGATGGTCGGTAGATCGGCGCGAAGCATTCTGGACGCTGCTGTGGGACTTTTTCGACGTCAAGGCCGAACGGCGCTGGGACAGGGTCTTGACGAACGATGCCATGCCCGGCGCGAAGTGGTTCGAAGGCGCGCGGCTCAACTTCGCCGAGAATCTGCTGCGCTACCGCGATGACAGAACTGCACTCGTCTTTCGCAACGAGGCCGGCGCCCGGCGTTCGCTCACCTGCGCCGAACTCTACCGCGAGGTCGCCCGCCTGCGTGCCGGCCTCGACGCGGCGGGCGTCAAGACAGGCGATCGTGTCGCGGCCTATCTTCCCAACATGCCCGAGACCGTCACCGCCATGCTGGCGGCCGCGAGCGTCGGCGCCGTTTTCTCCTCGACCTCACCCGACTTCGGAACGGAAGGCGTGCTCGACCGCTTCGGCCAGATCGAGCCGAAGGTCCTGATCGCCGCCGACGGCTATTTCTACAACGGCAAGAGGCACGACAGTCTCGTGCGCGTGCGTGAGATTCTGCCGCAACTGCCCTCCGTCGAAAAAGTCGTCATCGTCCCGCACGCCAACGAGAAACCCGACCTCGCAGGCATCCCTCACGCCGTTCACTATGCCGACTTTCTCGGCGCGGCGGATGAAATCGAATTCGTACAACTGCCCTTCGATCACCCGCAATTCATCCTTTATTCTTCCGGCACAACCGGAAAGCCCAAGTGCATCGTGCACGGCCTGGGCGGCGTGCTGCTCCAGCACCTGAAGG
>CAZKOE010000154.1:911-6073 GCA_964554305.1 uncultured Gammaproteobacteria bacterium | reverse complement strand
GCGCTCGCCGTAACCCAGCCAGCAGATGCGGCAGGGCAGTCCCTGAAAGTGAATGCGCTCGCGGGCCATGTCGAGCCAGCGGTGCAAATGCGTATTCCCGGGAAACAATTCCTTCGCCCTGGCGTCGGTTTTGTAGATATCCTCGGGATCACCCGAAAGCGCCGCCCAGCGGAACGGCCCCAGGCCCTCGCAGAACAGCGGGCGGATGTAGAGCGGCACGAAGCCCTTGAAGTCGAAGGCGTTCACGACGCCGGCATCCTCGGCCATCGCGCGAATGTTGTTACCGTAATCGAAGGTCGGAATGCCTTTTTCGTGAAAGCCGAGCATGGCCCGCACCTGGCGTGCCATTGAGTCCTTGGCGAGTTTCACGTAGCGATCGGGATCGGATTCGCGCAGCTCCGCGGCGGCACCCAAGTCATGGCCGACGGGAATGTAGCCGTTCAGCGGATCGTGCGCCGAAGTCTGGTCGGTCACAAGGTCGGGCAACACATCGCCGGCAAGAATGTCATCATAGACTTCAGCGGCATTGCCCAACAGACCCACGGAAATCGCCTCGCCTCTGGCGCAGGCGTCGCGGATCATGCGCAGCGCTTCACCCAACGTATCGGCTTTCTTGTCGAGATAACCGGATTCGAGGCGCTTTTCGATCCGCGCCGGATCCACTTCCACCGCAAGACAGCACAGCCCGGCGAAAACGGCCGCAAGCGGCTGCGCACCGCCCATGCCGCCCAGGCCCCCAGTCAGAAGCCAACGGCCTTCGGGCTTGCCCCCGTAATGTTGCCGCACGGCCTCGGCAAAGGTCTCGTAGGTGCCCTGCACGATGCCCTGCGAGCCGATGTAGATCCAGGAGCCGGCCGTCATCTGGCCGAACATCATGAGCCCCTTCTTGTCGAGCTCGAAGAAATGCTCCCAGGTCGCCCATTTGGGCACGAGATTGGAATTCGCAATCAGGACCCGCGGCGCCTGCTCCGTCGTTTTGAATACGCCGACGGGCTTGCCGGATTGGATGAGGAGCGTTTCATCGTTGTCGAGCCGCTTGAGCGTCGCGACGATCGCATCGAAGCATTCCCAGTTGCGCGCGGCACGCCCGATGCCGCCATAGACCACGAGTTCCTTCGGATTCTCGCCGACCCGCGGGTCAAGATTGTTGTGCAGCATGCGCAGCGCAGCCTCCTGCACCCAACCCTTGCAGGACAACGCGGAGCCCGTCGGCGCCCGCAGTTCCACGTCACGATAACGCTCCACGACGTGAATCGCTTACCCTCCGCCGGAGCCGGCCCGCTGCGCCTGCAATGCCGCAGGCGCCGCCCCTTGTTCCGGCGCCTTCTTCTTCGCCTTGTATTCGGACAGGCTCATGCAGCGCGTCTGAGCAATATGACTGCCGATCGGGATGGACGAGACGCAAACCTGCTTGTCCTGCTGAGCCGTCTTCCGTCCGGCAGCGTCCTTCTTCGGCTGCGTGGCGCAAGCGGCGAGCGCCAGCGAACTCCCGGCGACTATGAGCGCAAAAATAACCTTGTTCATGAACAATTTCCCTTGTCGAAGTGAAGTATCCGGCCACCGGACATATCGCATCCGCCGACCGAAGCTTGAAGTCCGCAGTCACGGCTTGGCGCTGCCGAGCCGGCATTATAACCTGCACAGGCGACGACGTCGCCCTAAAATAATCAGTTTCGCCATGCGGAGAGTATGCCGTGATCCGGATTCTCGTGACAGTCTTCCTGATGTTTGCCGCCGGCGCTGCCCAGGCCATGTCGGTCTCGCTTTATTCCGGCCTCTCGTGGCGTTTCGTGGGTCCCTACCGCGGCGGGCGCGTGGATGCCGTTGCCGGCGTCGCGGGGAAGCCCAATATCGGTTATTTCGGCGCCGTGGACGGCGGCGTGTTCAAGACCACCGATGCCGGCGTGACCTGGCAGGCCCTGTTTCAGCACGAGCCGGTCGCCTCCATCGGTTCGATCGCCGTCGCGCCTTCCAATCCGCACATCATCTACGTCGGAACCGGGGAGTCGACCATCCGCTCCGACGCCACCTACGGCGACGGCATCTGGCGCTCGGCCGACGGCGGCAAGACCTGGCAACACGTGGGACTCACCGATTCGCGCCACATCGGCCGGCTCATCGTGGACCCGAACGATCCGGACGCCGTGTTGGTCGCCGCCATGGGTCACCTGTGGGGCCCGAACAAGCAGCGCGGCGTCTTCCGCACCACCGACGGCGGGAAGCACTGGACCCAGACGCTCTATGTCAACGATCACACCGGCGCCGTGGACCTCGCGCGCGACCCGCGGCATCCGTCAAGCGTTTATGCCGTGACCTGGAACGTGCACCGCACGCCGTGGTTCCAGTATGCGCCGGTGTCCGGCCCCGGCAGCGCCATCTATCACTCGACCGACGACGGCCGGACCTGGCATAAGCTCCCCCTGCACGGGCTGCCGGTCGACGCCGGACGGATCGGCATCACCGTCGCCGATACCCCAAACGGGCCCCGCCTTTACGCCATCGTCACCGAAACCAAAGAAGGCGGCGTGTACCGCAGCGACGATGGCGGAGCGCACTGGAAATTGATGAACGACCAGCAGCGGCTGTGGGGCCGCGGCTGGTATTTCGGGCGCATCGCCGTGGACCCGAAAAACCCCGACGTCATTTATGTACCGAACACTTCCCTGTACCGTTCGACCGACGGCGGCAAGGACTTCACGGCGATCAAGGGTTCGCCCAACGGCGACGACCTGCAGCGGCTGTGGATCGACCCGAAAGACCCCGACCACCTGATCACCACGGCTGATCAGGGGGCCTCGGTCAGCCTCGATGACGGCGCGCACTGGTCGAGCTGGTTCAATCAACCGACGGCGCAGATCTATCACATCAGCGTGGACAACCGCGTGCCCTACTGGATTTACGGTACGCAGCAGGATTCAGGGGCACTCGCCATCCCCTCGCGCTCGCTCGGCGGCATCATCACCAATCACGACTGGCATCCGGTCGGAGGCGGCGGCGAGTCGGGATATGTTTTCCCGAAAAAGGGTGATCCGAACATCCTCTACGGTTCGGGTTACGGCGGCCACGTGTCGCGCTATAACCAGACCACCCGGCTTGCGGTCGGCATCCCGCCGACGACCCACAGTTCGGCCTTCGGCAAGCCCCCGAAGAATGGCTCCTACTTTCCGTGGAACACGGCGCTCGCGCCCTCGCCCTTCGACGCCGACACGCTCTTCGCCGCCGCCCAAGTCGTGTTCAAGACCACCGACGGTGGCGACAGCTGGCAAACGATCAGCCCCGTCCTTACCCGCAAGGATCCAAAAACCGACTGCCAGGGCAAGCCGACGCGCAAGACGGCGGCGCAGTGCGGCTATTCGGTCATCTCCGCGCTCGCGCCCTCGCCCGTGAAACGCGGCGTCATCTGGGCCGGAACCGACGACGGGTTTGTCTGGCTCACCACCGACGGCGGCCAACACTGGCACAACGTCACGCCGAAGGGACTTCCCGACTGGAGCCGGGTGGACGAAATCGAGGCCGACCCTCACGATGCGGCAAGCGCCTACGTCGCCGTGGATCGTCACCAGGTGGGCGATCTCAAGCCCTACATCTACATCACCCATGACGGCGGCAAGCACTGGCGCCCGGCCGTCACCGGTATTCCGGCCGGCGATTACGTCCGCGTCGTACGCGCCGACCCCAAGCGCAAGGGCCTGCTTTACGCCGGTACCGAGGAAGGCGTTTTCGTCTCCTTCGACGACGGCCGCCACTGGCAAACGCTGCAACTGAACCTGCCGACCGCTTCGGTACACGATCTCAGGATTCACGCGGGCGATCTCATCGCCGCGACGCACGGGCGCGGCATCTGGATTCTCGACGATATCGAGCCCCTGCGCGAAGCGCGCGCAAAAATCGCACAAAGCGCCGTGCATCTGTACCGGCCACGGCCCGTCTATCGTTTCCGCCTCGGACTTTATCCCGCCGAGGCGCGCCCGCCCGAAGTCCCGCACGCGACCAACCCTCCCGCCGGCGCGATCATCGATTACTGGCTCGGCAACGAGCCTGCCGGCCCGGTGACGCTCGCCGTCTACGATGCAAACGGCAAACTCGTGCGCCGCTACGCCAGCAATGCAAAACCGGGAAAAATGCCGCTCGCAAACTTCCCCGACTACTACAAGTCTCCACCGAACATTCTTCCGGCCCGCCGGGGATTCAATCGCTTCGTCTGGGACCTGCGCTACACCCCGCCGATCTGGCCGAGTCCGTACTGGGCCGGCCCGGCCGTACTCGACCTCACGCCGCGCGGGCCGCTCGCCCCCCTCGTGCTGCCCGGAAACTATCGTGTCGTGCTCACGGTGAACGGCAAAGAATACAACGCCCCTCTCGCCGTGCGCGCCGACCCGAACGTCGATGCCAGCCCGGTGGAATTGCAGAAAAACGTGAACTTCGCGCTCGCCCTGGAAGCGGAAATCAACCGCAATGCGCGCCTTCTCGCAAGCGCCCATGCCGCCGTCGAGACGGCACGTTCCAACCATGACGCGGCGCGCGCGGAAAAAATAGAAACGACGTTGCAGCACCTGCAACTCGCCCGAGTCAACGCCCGTTTGCTCGGCCTGCTCCGCAGCGTCTCCTCCACCGACAAGGCGCCCACGCCGACGGTCACCGAAGCCGCCGCCAGACTGCGGGCCGCAAGCCGGCGCGCGCACGATGCGATGTCCGCCCTTCTCGTGCCCGGCCTGTAATTCCCCATGCCGAAAAATCGCTGCACGGCCGGTAATGAAAAGTAGTATCATGACGGGATGAAAAAAACCGATGTCTCCGCCGACTGGATCGATCTCGCTTCCGGCCTGCGCGCATGGCTCGCAAAACCCGAGAAGGCAAAGTCACCGCCCGGCGTGCTGCTCTACATCGAGGCCTTCGGTGTCAACGGGCACATGCAGCAAGTCGCCGAACGTTACGCGAGCGCCGGTTATGCCGCCATCGTGCCCGACATCTTTCACGGTGCGGTTTTCGATTACAGGGACATGAACGGGGCCCTGGCCGCCGTGCGCAAACTGGAGGACGACCGGGTGATGCGCGAAAGCGTGGAAGCACTCGCCGAGCTTGCCAATGCGGGCGTTACCGGCAAGCCGGCCGTCGTCGGCTTCTGCATGGGCGGGCGGCTCGCCTTCCTCGCCGGGATCGAA
>CAZKOE010000154.1:0-901 GCA_964554305.1 uncultured Gammaproteobacteria bacterium | reverse complement strand
GACATGTAATCGAACGTCCAGCCGTAATCGCCGGGATCGAACTCGGCGAACGCCTTTCGGCCGCGGTCTGCTACTACGGTGGAGCCATCGCTCCCGGCACCGACGAGGACAAGTGGGGGCGGACGCCGCCAATCGGCCGCGCGGACGATCTGGCCGTTCCGGTCATGCTCCACTACGGCGCGAAGGATCGCTCGATCACGGCCGAGGAGCGCACGCGGATAGTCTCCGTCCTCGAAGCGGCCGGTAAACGCTACACGCTTTCCGTGTATCCCCGTGCCGGCCATGGCTTCGATTGCGAGGATCGCCAAAGCTACGATGCCGGCACATCCACCGAAGCCTGGGCACTCACCCAAGCCTTTCTCGCCTCGCACCGCGGCTGACTGCTTCTCCTTATTCGGGTTTACCCGAATTCGCCCGGCCGATCAAACGGATTCCCCCTCCCGCGACGTGTTAGGATGATTTATCGCGTTACCCTCAACCCAGGGTTCGCGCGCTCTTATAATCCCTTCGACCGAGCCACTCAAGCCACACGAGCATCATGTCCGCCGCCCAGTGGATCAACGCCCTGATCGTCATGTTCGTCGTCATAGACCCGCCGGGCACGGCGGCGATATTCGTCGCCCTCACCCGCGGCGGCGACGCGCACTATCGCCGCCAGATGGCGATCAAGGCAATCCTGCTTTCGACCGGCATCCTGTTTGTTTTTACCTTCATCGGCTCGCGACTTTTGCATGCGCTCGGCGTGAGCCTCCCCGCCTTCAAGATCGCCGGCGGCGTCCTGCTGTTCCTGATCGCCATAGACATGATCTTCGCCCGCCAGTCGGGCCTGCGCTCGACTACCGTGCGCGAACAGGAGGAAGCCCGCTTCAAGGACGACATCTCGGTATTCCCGCTCGCTTTC
>CAZKOE010000153.1:0-6123 GCA_964554305.1 uncultured Gammaproteobacteria bacterium | reverse complement strand
CGTACACGGTGGAGCCCTTGGGATAGTGATAGGGCGAGGAGTCGGCGTGAATGGAAACGAAAAGGTCCGCATGGGCTTCGCGCGCGAGCTTGCGTCGTCCGCCCAGCGTCACGAAGTAATCGCCCTTGCGGGTCAGCACCGGCTTGATGCCCTTGACCTTGGCGAGGTCGTGATAGAGGTCCTTCGCGATCGCAAGCGTCACGTTTTTCTCTTCGATGCCGTCGGGGCCGATCGCTCCGGGATCGTGACCACCATGGCCCGCGTCGATCGCGATCACCACGTCGCGCAGGCGCTGGGGGCGGGAGTCCGCGGCGGTCATGACCGGTTTGGGCTTTGCCAGCGGCTTGACCGGCACCGGCTGTGGCCGGGACCGTGACGCGGGCGACGTTTTTGCAGTCGTGATGTCCTTGGCGGGGCTCAGGTTGACGACCAGCGTCACCCCGGAGCCGTCGTCCTTGTGGAGGGAGACCCGCGGGGTTGCCGCATGGCTGAGATCGAACACGACGCGCTCGCCCTTGCCATCGAAGCGGGCGGCAGCGCGGATGTCGCGAAGGAGGGAATCGGGGGGCGCCTGGAAGGCCACTTCGGAGGCCGGGCGGGCATCGAGAAAGTCCACCACGGCCCGCGCCGGATTGTCGAGCGTGAAGACGTGATATTGGGGCGTGGCCGCGAGTGTGAATACGGCCCGGCTTTGTTGCCATTGGAAGCCGGTAATCGTCGTACCCGCGGCCAGCGCGGGCGCGGCCCCGCCCGCGAGAAGCACCAAGGCGCCGAGCAGCAGCGGTCCCCTGCGCCAGACACGGCGGTGAATGGGATAAGGCGGTTCGGCCATGTGCAACTCTTCGGCCCGGGCGCTATAAATATGGCACAAAATCACGGGTAATTCAAGTGAAATTGTTGTATTTTTATGACGATACGGGGCTAAATTAAGTCATAACCTCAAGAGTTGGCTGTGACTTTCCGCCGCCGGTCAGGGTCGCCGAAAACGTTTGAAGCGGTCGTGGCTCCACAGATATTGCGCAGGCACTCGGCGAATGCCGGTCTCGAGTACGGCGTTGATGCGGGCGGCGTCGGCCGTCGGGTCGCCGGCGGGGAAATCCCGCAATGGCGGCTCGATTGTGACACGATAGCCGGCCGTGCCCGGCAAGCGTTCGACGAAAAACGGCAGTACCGGTGCGCCGGAAGCCGCGGCGATCCGTGCCGTTGCCGTGTTGGTGGGCGCCGGCACGCCGAAAAAGGGAACCTCGATGCCGTGCGGGCCGAGGTAGGCCTGATCGGGTGCGAACCAGACGGTTTCACCCGCGCGCAGGGCATGGAGGAGCCCGCGCAGATCGCGGCGTTCGAACAGCGTGCCGCCGCGGGCGAGCCGTCCGGCGTGCATGACCCGATCGAAAACCGGGTTTTCGTGCCGGCGATAGACGCCCGTGGATGGATGGGTAAACCCCAGCATTTGTGCCCCCATTTCCAGCGTGGTGAAGTGCGCCGTCAGAAGCAGGGCGCCGTGCCCGCCGGAGAGTGCCCGATGGAGGTTCTCCAGGCCTTCTAGTTGCAGCCGCCGGGCGAGCCAGGGCGTGGGTTTCCACCAGCCGTTAACCGCCTCGATGATGCCGATGCCGAGCGAGTCGAAGTGGGCCGCAAGCAGGCGCCGGCGTTCGCCCGGCGACAGATCCGGGAAGCAGAGCGCGAGATTGGTGGCGGTGATTCGGCGCCGGCGCCGCGCGATGCACCGCGCGGCGCGACCGATAAGCCGGCCGATGGTGAGTTGCCAGCGCCAGGGCAGCAGCGAGATCAGGCGCAGCAGCCCCACCACGGCCCAGCTCGGCCAGTAACGGGGGCCCAAAAGCCTGCGGTTCGTCATCGCGGCATTTTAAGAGTAAAAGAAAGGCGGGGCCGCACGGGTCGCAAAGCGGGGGTTGCGGGCAATCGGGCCCGCAACGCCGGCAGGCTGTCGGCGCTTCCTCAGATTTCGATCATCTCGAAGTCTTCCTTGGCCGCGCCGCAATCCGGACAGCACCAGGTCAGCGGCAGGTCGTCCCAGCGGGTGCCTGGTGCGATGCCTTCCTCGGGGTCGCCCCGAGCCTCGTCGTAGATGTAACCACAGACGACGCACATGTATTTACGATAGGGCACGCGTACAATCGATCGCGTTTGAAGACATTTTCATTTTAACCGCCGTGAATCCACCCAATCTGCTGATCATCGCCGGGCTCGATCCTTCGGGCGGCGCGGGGCTTGCCGCCGACATCGAGGCCGCCGCCACGCTCGGCGTGCACCCCGCACCGGTAGCCACACTGATCACCGTGCAGGACACGCGCAACGTGATCCGGGTCGAGTCGCTTGCTCCGGAACTCGTCGTCGCCCAGGCCGAGGCGGTACTCGTGGACTTGCCGGTCGCGGCAATCAAGCTCGGCGCGCTCGGCACGGCGGAAGTCGGCCGCGCGGTCGCCGAGTTGCTTGTGCATTACCCCTCCGTGCCGGTCGTGACCGATCCCGTTCTCGCGGCTTCGGGTGGCGGTTCGCTGGCGGAGAGCGAACTCGTGCGCGTGTATCGCGAACGGCTCTTCCCATTGAGCGTGCTCGCCACACCGAATCGTGCGGAACTCGCCAGGCTTGCCCCCGAAGACGGCGCCTCCGAACTGCTCGCTCTCGGCTTGCCGGCCTGTCTGATCACCGATGGCGAGGGCCGCGGCGAGCAGATCGTGCATGAACTGTACAGGGCCGAGGGAATCCGCCTGATCGAGAACGGGCGACGGCTTGCAGGGTGTTTTCATGGCAGCGGCTGCACCCTGGCGAGTGCCATCGCCGCGCGCATCGCCCTCGGCGACGAGTTGAATGATGCGGTTGCGTGTGCCGGGGAATTTGTGCAGCGGGCCATTGCTCATGCTTTTCAACCCGGACGCGGCCAAATGGTACCCCGTCGGTGGTGACCTTGCCGCTCCCTTTCTCTGCGGGAGAGCGTCGAGGTGAGGGTAGACGCAGATGCGACGCGTGAAGGACGGCGATCGGCTGCGTGGCTTGTATCTGCTTACCGACGAGCGGCTCGGCCCACGGCTGGAATCGGTTGTTGCGGCGGCGCTCGCCGGCGGTGCGCGGCTCGTGCAATACCGTGATAAAAGCACGGACGTGGCCAAACGCGAGCACGAAGCACGCACGATGCGCGAGCTGACGCGGCGGTACGGAGCACTGTTTCTTGTCAACGACGATCCTGCGCTGGCCGCGACGGTGGAAGCCGACGGCGTGCATCTGGGCCGCGACGATCCCGATCTTGCTTCTGCACGCCGTTTGCTGGGCGAGCAAGCAGTGATCGGAGTCTCGTGTTACGGCTCGCTCCGCCTTGCCCGCGACGCCATCGCGGCGGGTGCCGATTACGTTGCCTTCGGCAGTGTCTATCCCTCGCCAACGAAGCCCGATGCCGTGCGCGCTCCCCTCGAGGTGTTCACGCAGGCCAAGCGCGAACTCCTCATGCCGCTGTGCGCGATCGGCGGTATTACGCCGGAGAACGCTACCGCCATCATCGCCGCCGGCGCCGACATGCTCGCCGTCATCTCCTCGGTACTTTTCGTTGCCGATCCCGAATCCGCCGCCCGCCGTTTCAGCGCACTGTTCAAGGAAAGACGATGAAAGCCGAATCACGTCGGGGAACGAATAGGCTCGACTACTTGCCTTGGTGTTTTCCCGGTTAACTGTAGGCGACTTGATGAGAACCCTATCTGGCTGTGCTACTGCTCTCAGACGTATGGCTTGTCTCGGCGTCGGCGTCGGGTAGCGTGCAGGGAAGATCGTTGGAAGTATTGGCTTTCCTGACACCCTCCTGCAACTCCCTCTGCGCGTTCTGCGGGTGCACGGCCCCCGGTATCCGGATACGGGCGGCGCTCATTCCCGCGAGTGTCCACCCCGGAGCCGTTTTCGACTCGGGGGTACCATAAACATAACAAACTTTGTAAAACCAATCTCCGATAACGAAGCGCTGAAGTACCGTCGCTTTACCGGATTTGGGTGTGAATGTCGGCGGATGCGGAAGTTTGGTCGCTGCGAGGGGACAGTCAAATCTGCAGTTTTTGTTTGCCGATGAGGCCGCTATCGAGGGGGATATTGCAACAAGAAAGAAGGCGCCGAGTATCATCCACAACGTCATTTTCATCGGAACCAGCTCCAGTGGACTCCTCTGTACCTTAACACGGTGGAGCGCGCCGCGCTAGCATGTATGAGTGTATTTCCAAGGCAGCCGAATGACTGAATTCGAACGGGCGCGGCGGGTACTGGCCGGCGGGGTGGACTCGCCGGTGCGGGCGTTCGGTGCGGTGGGTGGCGAGCCGGTATTCATCGAACGCGGCGAGGGGGCTTATTTGTACGGTGCCGACGGCAGGCGCTATCTCGACTATATCGGCTCCTGGGGGCCGGTGATCGCGGGCCACGCCCATCCGAAAATCGTCGCTGCCGTGCAGGAAGCCGCCGCAAACGGGTTGTCCTTTGGTGCGCCGACGGAACTGGAAACGAGGCTGGCGGAGGCGGTGATTGCGCGCATTCCCTCGATCGAGAGGCTGCGTTTCGTCAACTCCGGCACCGAGGCGACGATGAGTGCCATCCGGCTTGCGCGTGCGGCGACCGGGCGCGAGTTGATCGTAAAATTCGAGGGCTGCTACCATGGACATTCTGATTCGCTGCTCGTCGCCGCCGGTTCCGGAGCACTTACCTTCGGCACGCCGTCCTCCCCCGGCGTGCCGGCGGAACTCGCGCGTCTCACGCTGGTGTTGCCGTATAACAACCTTGAAGCAGTGCAGAAGCTGTTTGCCGAACGCGGCGGCGACATCGCGGCCGTCATCGTCGAGCCGGTTGCGGGCAACATGGGGTGCGTGCCGCCCGTACCGGGTTTCCTCGAAGGGTTGATTGAGGCCGCTCATGCGCACGGCGCGCTGATCATTCTGGACGAGGTCATGACCGGCTTTCGCGTCGCACCCGGTGGCGCTCAGGAATTGTACGGCCTGAAACCCGATCTCACCACGCTGGGTAAGGTTGTCGGCGGGGGCGTACCCGCTGCGGCCTTCGGCGGACGGGCCGAGTTGATGAACCAACTTGCGCCCGACGGGCCAGTCTATCAGGCGGGCACGCTGTCGGGCAATCCGCTCGCGATGGCGGCGGGTCTTGCGACACTTGAACTAACGGCCGCGCCGGGGTTTTATGACGCCCTCGGTGCGGCGACACATGAACTTGCCGCAGGCTTGCGTGCCGCGGCCGGCGAGGCGGGTGTCGCCGTAACCGTCAACGAAGTCTGCGGCATGTTCTCCTTGTTCTTCGGCGACGGGCCGATGCAGCGTTTCGACGACGTCAAACGGGTCGACACAAAGCGTTACGCGCGCTGGTTCCACGCCATGCTCGATGCCGGCGTCTGTTTCGCACCCTCGGCGTTCGAAGCGGTCTTCATCTCCGCGGCGCACGGCGGGGAAGAATTGGCCATGACGCTGAACGCCGCGCGCAAAGCCTTCGCGCACCTCGCGTAAGAGCAGCGGCCCCGTCGCGAGTCAGTAGCGGTAGTAGTCGGGTTTGTACGGGCCTTCGGGGGCAACGCCGATGTAGTCAGCTTGCTTCTGGCTCAGGCGTGTGAGGTTGACGCCGAGCTTTTCCAGATGCAGACGCGCGACTTCTTCGTCCAGGTGTTTCGGCAATACGTACACTTCCTTGCCGTAGTCGCCGGTCTTCGTGAAGAGTTCGATCTGAGCTAGCACCTGGTTGGTGAAGCTGTTCGACATCACGAAGCTGGGATGACCCGTCGCGCAGCCGAGATTCACGAGGCGTCCTTCGGCGAGCAGAATGATGCGCTTGCCGTCGGGGAAGATGATGTGGTCCACCTGCGGCTTGATGTTTTCCCACTGGTATTGGCGCAGCGAGGCAACATTGATTTCGGAGTCGAAATGGCCGATGTTGCAGAGGATTGCCTGATCCTTCATGCGCGCCATGTGGTCGTGATCAATGACGTGGTAGTTGCCGGTTGCGGTGACGAAAATGCCGGCCTGCTCGATGACGCCGGGATCGGCGAGGTCCACGACGCGGTAGCCTTCCATCGCCGCCTGCAGGGCGCAGATGGGATCGATCTCGGTGATCCAAACTGTGGCACCCAAACCCTTG
>CAZKOE010000152.1:0-6141 GCA_964554305.1 uncultured Gammaproteobacteria bacterium | reverse complement strand
CCGTATCCCAGCATCGGCTGGATGCGCTTGCCGTCACGGGTTTCCGGCCGGCCGGAAAGGCCCAGCATCCGCGGCTGACTCGGGCCGTAAATGTCGGCATCGAGCACGCCGACGCGCGCGCCTTCGTCGGCGAGGGCCAGGGCCAGATTGACGGCGACCGTGGATTTCCCCACCCCGCCCTTGCCCGAGGCGACGGCGATCACGTTCTTGATCCCGGCGAGCGGCTTGAGCGTTCCCTGAACGGGGTGCGCCTTGATAGCAGGCGTGAGAACGACCTCGACCGGCGCGCCACCCGCGGCGGGCGCCAGCGCCTCCTCCAGACCCCGCGCCGTTGCCGCGCGCGAACGGCGCAGCGGGTAGCCAAGCTCGATCGCGACACGGATATTGTTCGCGGAAATCTGCCAGTCCGCCGGCCAACCGGCAGCACCGAAGCGCCCGCCGAGCCACGGCTCGGGCGCCGCGGCGAGTGCCGCTTCGAGCGCGCCGCGATCGGGGTTATCCATGTGCCGTCAACTTCTTCATGACGGTCAAATTTTAGCAAGCCGTTTTCGCCAGCCGTTGATAAAGATCAAAGCCGCCTGCTAGCGGGCACGGCGGAGGAAAAAAACGGTGACAACAAACAGGACGGCCGTCGGAAGCCAGGCCGCGACGAGAGGCAGCATGTTGAACGCCGCACCGGCCTGGATCAGGGTATGATCCACCAGGTAGTAAATCAACCCGATCACCACGCCGAAGGCGAGCCTTTGCCCGACGCCGGCCGAACGCATGCGCCCGAGGGCAAAGGGCAGCGCCAGCAACACCATGATCAGCACCGAAACGGGCACGGCCACCTTGTGCCAGAAGGCGGTTTCGTAGCGTGCCGTCGCCAGACCATTTTTGCGCAGGTAGCCGAGGTAGGTCGCAAGGTCGCGCCAGGACAGGTTGCCCGGCGGCACGACCAGCACGCTGAAGGTGGCGGGCAGAACGAATCCCGTCCACGTGCTTTCACGCGCCGAGATGGGCTCCGTGCGCTTACCGAGAAAACGCGTGCCGCGTACCTGGTGCAGCGTCCAATGCCCGTCGCCGTAAGCCGCGCTCGCCGCCCGACGCACGGCCGCGAGGCCGCCCTTGCCGTTCAGGGTATAGATCTGCAGGCCCTGGAGCCGGGTCGGCGTGTCCACCCGGTTCACGTGCACGATGTCCGGGCCCGACTTGAGCCACACGCCGCCGGGCCCGGCGACGCCGACTTCGGCATACAGCTTCTCCACGCGCAGGGTCTCGGCGGCCCGCTTTGCGGGCGGAGCCACGAATTCGCCGAGCACGACGACGATCGCGGCGAGCGCGAGGCCGGCCCAGAAGACCGCGCGGGCGAGCCTCAGGATGTCGGCGCCCGACACGCGAAGAATCATCAGCTCCCGGTGCGCGGCAAGCCCCCCGAGTGCGAACGCGGCGCCGATGAGTGCCGCGACCGGAAACATGTCGTAGGCGGTTTGCGGAAGCGTGAGCGCCGCATAGATAAAGGCGGTCGTGGTCGTGTAATGACCGTTGCCGATATTGTGGACCTGGGAAAGAAACGTCAGGAAAAAACCGATACCGCAGAGCGCAATCAGCGTCAGAAGGACGCCGAAAAATGTCACCCGGGAGAGTTCGCGATCAATGCGCATGCCGCCGCCTTGCCGACTTTCCGTGCCGCCCGTAATGCCACCAGATCAGAACGCCACCGCCCGCGGCGGTGAGCACGAGCACCCACCACAGCGGCAAACGTCCTTCGGCGGACCAGATTCGCGCGACACCGAGAAGGTTGTAATAGACGACGTAGATCAGAATCGCGGGCACGAGACGCGCATAGCGCCCCTGGCGCGGGCGAGTATGCGCGAGCGGCACGGCAATCAGAAGCAACACCAGCACCGTCAGCGGTTGTGCGATCCGCCAATCGAGGGCCGCGCGGGAGGCGGCATCGTCGCGTGCGGCAAGCTCCGAAGTCGGCATGCGATCGAGATTTCCGCCTGCCGATGCGGCCGAGGGCTGAGGCGGGCGGATCAGCAGGTTCGCACGCGCAAACTGCGTGACCGTCCAGTCGAGCCGCCCGGGTTCCCCCGTAAAGCGATAGCCATCGGCGAGCAGAAAATGTCGCTCGCCGGTCGCGGGAGTCACCTTGAGCGCGCCGCTGGCGGCGGTAAAAACAACCGGCTCGCCATTTTCGTTCAACTCGGAAAAGACATGGGTAAGCCTGCGCCCGCCGGCGGCGAGTCCGCCGGCGTAGAAGACACCCGTGCCGCCGGCCAGCGACTTGAAGCGGCCGGGGGCGAGCAGGCTGACTTGAGCGACCGCCTGCGCGTGCTGCTCGAGTTCATGCACCCGCGCCTTGGACCACGGCGACACGTACAGGCTCAGCGCGGCCAGAAGGACGGCGGCCAACCCGGCGAGAAGCGCAAAGGGGCGGTACAAGCGTGCTGGCGTGAGCCCGCAGGTCCAGGCCGCCGTCGTTTCGCTGTCGCGGTAGAGGCGCCCCAGGGTCAGCACGGCGGCAAGAAACAGGCTTACCGGAATGATGATCTCGAGCAGACCCACGACGCTCAGGCCCAGCAATACGAAGGTGTTGCCGGCCGGAATCTTTCCCGTCGCCGCCTGGCCCAGATAGACGGCGAAGCGGTTGACGACGACGACCAGAACCAGCACGCCGGCGACGCCGGCCCAGGCGACGGTGGTTTGCCGCGCGACATAGCGGCCGAAAACGCCGAGCATCAGCCGCCCCGACCCGGCGCCGATTGGGTTATACCGAAGTCACTGGCGTGAAGTAGCCACGACGCGCCCACTGCCCGGGTCCGAGCCGGCGCGAGTAGCGCCATCCGCTGTATCAAGCGCCGCGTTTCAACGCTCGGCTTTCGCAATCGCGCGCTCATCGGTTAGACTGCGAGGGCCCGCGGGGCTACGCCCGGTGGCCACATCCGAATAAAGCATGGAGCATAGCGCATGGAATACAGCGTCGGCAGTGGATCGGTTACCACGCGAAAATCGCCTTGCCTGGTAGCGGCAGTGTATCAGGGCGGCAAGTTGCCGGAGGCGGTCCGGACACTCGAGAAGGCCACCGGCGACGCGATCAAAAAACGCTTGCGCGACGGTTTCACGGGCAAGCCGGGGGAGCATCTTCTGCTCTTCGATCCGCCGGGAATCCAGGCCGAGCGCCTGCTTCTCGTCGGACTGGGCGAGAAAAAAAAGTTCAACCTCGCGGCGCTGCGCAAGGCGGCAGCCACCGCGACCCGCGCTCTCGACGGGGCCGGAGTCGGCGAGGCCGCCAGCCTCCTCGGTGCGCTCGTTCCCGATGGCGAGGGCGCCGAAACCACGGCCCGCGCCATCGTCGAGGCGAGCGAACATGCAGCGTATCGCTTCGAGCGGATGAAATCCGCTCCGTCCGGGCGCAGGCGCCGCCTGAAGAAAATGATCCTCTACACCGGCCCAGGGAACGTGGCGAGCGCCGCGCGCCGTGGCATTGCGACGGGGCTTGCCGTCGCCCGCGGGGTTGGCGTCGCGCGCGATCTGGGCAATCTTCCCGCCAACGTTTGCACGCCGCGCTTCCTTGCCAGCGAGGCGCGCAAGATGGCGCACAAATATCCGGCGCTCAAGGTGCGCGTCCTCACCGAAACCGAGATTCAAAGGCTCGGCATGGGCGATCTGTGGGGCGTCGCCCGCGGCAGCCGCGAGCCGCCGCGCCTGATCGTGTTCGAGTACGCGGGCGGGCGCAAAGGCGCGAAGCCCGTCGCACTGGTCGGCAAGGGCGTCACCTTCGATGCCGGCGGCATCTCGCTCAAGCCGCCGCCGAAGATGGATGAGATGAAGTTCGACATGTGCGGCGCGGCCAGCGTGTTCGGCGCCATCACCGCCGCCTGCGAGCTGAAGCTTCCCATGAATCTCGTCGGCGTGACGCCGGCGACCGAAAACCTGCCCGGCGGCAACGCGATGAAGCCCGGCGACATTCTCACCTCGCTCTCCGGTCAGACCGTCGAGGTTCTGAATACCGATGCCGAAGGCCGGCTCATTCTCTCCGACTCGCTCACCTACGTCGAGCGCTTCAAACCGCGCGTGGTGGTGGACATGGCAACGCTTACCGGCGCCTGCGTGATCGCGCTCGGCCACCACGTCTCGGGGCTCATGTCGCCCGATGACGCGCTTGCCCAAGAGCTCCTCGCCGCCGGCGAGCGCGCCGGCGACCGCGCCTGGCGCCTGCCGCTGTGGGAGGACTACCAGGACGAACTCAAGAGCAACTTCGCCGATTTTGCCAACGTCGGCGGGCGTGAGGGCGGCGCAATCATCGCCGGCTGCTTCCTGTGGCGCTTCGCCAAAAACTACCGTTGGGCGCATCTGGATATTGCCGGCACGGCCTGGGATTCGGGCGCGAAAAAGGGCGCCACCGGCCGGCCCGTCGGCCTGCTCGTCGAATGGCTCCTCGGTCAGGGCGCTCAGCGGTGACGCCTGCGTTCGGATTCGCGACCATAGCAGCGAGCCATGCCCGCGACATTTCACGCGCTGAATCCGGGTCGCGGCGGGCATGGCCCGCTCCTACCCCAACGCCGACGCACGCTCCTCTTGACGCGGGTTGACTTTTACGTGACCGACGCCGCCGGCGCCTTGGCGCGCGAGCGGCTCGCCTGCCGCATTGCGGCAAAGGCCGCGGGGCTCGGCCACCGGTTGCACATTCACCTCGCGACCGAAGCCGCGCTCGAAAAACTGGACGAGTTGCTCTGGACCTTTGCCGACACGAGCTTCCTCCCCCATGCGCGCCCCGGCACCGATGAGGCCGTATCCATCACGCTGGATACCGCCGCCGCACCCGCGCCCATACCACCGCTCCTGATCAACCTCGCCGACGAAATCCCCAGTTTTTTCAGTCACTTCGATCGCGTAGTCGAAATCGTCTCCGGCGATGCTCGAATCCGCACAAGCGGGCGCGAGCACTTCCGTTTTTACCGCGATCGCGGCTATCCTTTGCAGCATCATGTCCTTTAGATATTCGCAGACCCCCATGGAGAACCCGCCAGAGCCGGACAGGCCAGCTGCCCTCGACCGCATTCCGGTGCTGACCGAACCGGTTCCGACGACATCCGGCGCGGCCGACAGATCTGACCTCGACGCCCTCACCGATCGCGTGCTCGACGAGATCGCTCCAGCCCTGCGCGCGGCCATCGCCACCGCCTGCGAAGACTATCTCGCCGCGCGCGAAGCGCGGAGTGATTAAGCCTTTTCTTCAACCTCCATCACGGAACCTGCCATGAGCAACGACTCCATCACCGCCCAACAGCCCGGTCCCGACCCGAACCGTCGTCGCGGTCTCGGCTTCACCTGCCTGTTCCTGATCGAGATGTGGGAGCGCTTCGGCTTCTACGGGATGCAGATCCTGCTCGTGATGTTCATGGTCCAATTTCTGGGCTTCCACGACACACGGGCCAGCCTGACTTGGGGCGCATTCGCTGCGATGATCTACACCACACCGATCATCGGCGGCTGGCTCGGGGATCGCTTTTTTGGCACTCGGCGCATCACAATGCTCGGCGCGATCGTACTCGCGATCGGCTACCTGCTGTTGGCGCTGCCCATGCCCGTCTGGTTCATCTTCTTCTCCTTCGGCGTAATTGCCGTCGGCAACGGCCTGTTCAAGGCGAACCCGAACAACCTCCTCTCCCAGCTTTACGAGGACGACCGCGCGAAGCTCGACGGCGCGTTCACGATCTATTACATGTCCATCAACCTCGGCGCCTTCGCGAGTCAGATTCTCACCCCGATCGTGCGGACGTACTACGGCTGGCACCTCGCCTTCGGCATTTCGTTTATCGGGCTCGCGCTCGGAATCATAAATTTCTTCTTCATGAAGCGATTCCTCTCTCACGTAGGGTCCAAGCCCGACTTCGAGCCGTTCAAATTCTGGAAACTGCTTGCCATCCTCGTCGGCGGGTTCATCGTCTCGATCGTTATCGCCCTCATCGTTTTCCATAATGCGGTTGCCTTCTGGATTGTCATGGCCGCCATCGTGGTACTGATCGTCGTTTTCCTGTATCTCATCGCGACGAGCGGAATGGAAAGGCGCCCAGGACTCATGACTACGATCAAGAGCTTAGGCAGTTGGCTCCTGAAGCTAGTTTCGCATATGCGGCAGGCATTCCACACGCT
>CAZKOE010000151.1:0-6320 GCA_964554305.1 uncultured Gammaproteobacteria bacterium | reverse complement strand
GGAAGCCGTGCAGGTAGTTCGTGGTCCCGTCGAGCGGATCTACGATCCATTCGTAGTCGCTTGCCGCGTTGCCGCCGGCGCCGCTTTCCTCGGCGAGGATCGCGTGATCGGGATGGGCCTTGCGAATGGTCTCGACGATGACTGTCTCCGCTCGGCGGTCAATGTCTGAGACATAGTCGTTGTGCCGCTTGCGCTCGATGTGCAGGTCGGCGAGCCGATTGAGGCCGCGCAGGGCAATGGCGCCGCCGGCGCGCGCGGCGCTCACGGCGATGTTGGCGAGTGGATCCACGGAGGAGTTCGGAAAGTAACGCGCGACTAGAATAACAAAGGTTTCGACCGTTGAGCCTTGCGTGGACGGCAATATCTCGATCGTGCTGGTGGAAACGAGCCACCCGGGTAACGTCGGTGCCGCGGCACGCGCGATGCGGGTGATGGGGCTCAAGCGCCTGGCGCTGGTTGCACCGCGTGCGAAGATCGGCAGTGAAGCGCGGGCGCGCGCTTCCGGCGCCGTGGACGTGATCGACCGTGCCCGCGTTGTCGCGAGCCTGGACGAGGCCATCGCCGCTGCGCGCTTCGTGGTGGGCACGAGCGCGCGCACCCGCAGCCTGGGACCGACGGTGGTGGATCTGCGCGAAGGCGTCGCGGAGTTGATGCGCGAATCGGCGCTCGGCGAAACCGCAATCCTGTTCGGCCCGGAACGCACGGGATTGGATAATACGGCGCTCGAGCGTTGCAATCGCCTGTGGCATATTCCCACCGCGCAGGGCTATGCGTCGCTCAATCTCGCGGCCGCGGTGCAGGTCGTGGCCTACGAGATTTTTCTCGCCGATGGCAAGACTGCCGGCACCGAGGATTTGCCCGAAGCCGCGCCGGCGGGTGACGTGGCCGGGTTGATGGCGCATTTCGACCGTGTCGCGCGCGCCGTCGGGTTTGTCGCTTCCGAGGCTTCGCCTGCGGCCCTGCACCGGATCGGGCGTTTGTTGCGCCGGGCGCGCCTGGAACCCGCGGAGGTTAAACTGTTACGTGGATTTCTGACCTCGGTCGAACGCATCAAACGCCTTTCCAATGAAAGTTGAAACGCCCGTTTACCTCGATTATGCCGCGACTACGCCGGCGGATCCGGCCGTCGTCGAGGCGATGCTGCCTTACCTGGGTCCGGAAGGCTGTTTCGCCAATCCGGCTTCCGTGACACATGCCGCCGGGCGCACGGCGCGCAAGGCCGTGGAGTCCGCCCGGGCGGAAATCGCCGCACTGGTCGGCGCCGAGCCGCGGGAAATCATTTTCACCTCCGGCGCCACGGAGTCGGACAATCTGGCCTTGAAGGGCGTCGTGCGCCACGCGGGCGAAAAGGCGCCGCTGGTGACCGATCGCATCGAGCACAAGGCGGTGCTGGATACGGCGCATGAACTCGAACGCGAAGGTCACCCCGTAACTTTTCTTGCCCCGGGGGCCGACGGCAGGATCGACGCGAATGCGTTGCGCGACGCGATTTGCGACGACACGGCGCTGGTCTCGGTCATGCTCGTGAACAACGAGATCGGTGTCGTCCAGGACATCGCCGAACTGGGGGCGGCCTGCCGCGAGCGCGGTGTTCTCTTTCACGTGGACGCGGCTCAGGCCGCCGGCAAGTTGCCGATCGATCTTGCCGAATTGCCCGTGGATCTCATGTCCCTGTCCGGGCACAAACTGTACGGCCCGAAGGGCATCGGTGCCCTGTATGTGCGCCATGCACCCGAGGTGCGGCTCGATCCCATGATCCACGGCGGCGGTCACGAAAGCGGCTGCCGCTCGGGAACGCTCGCGACGCATCAGATCGTCGGCATGGGCCGCGCCTTCGCGATTGCCGGCGAGCGCCTGAACGAAGATGCCGCGCATTGCCGGCGTTTGACCGACCGGCTCCGCGAGGGCCTGCTCGCGCTGGGTGACGCCGGCGTCAATGGCCCGGACGGTGAACACCGCGCGCCGCACATTCTCAATCTTTACTTCGATCGCGTGGTCAACGAAACCCTTTTGTACTTTCTCACCGACGTGTCGGTTTCGACGGGTTCGGCGTGCAGTTCCGCCTCGCACGCGCCGTCCTACGTGTTGAAGGCCATTGGTTGTTCCGATGCGCGTGCGCGCGCAAGCCTGCGCCTGAGCGTGGGCCGCTTCACCACGATGGATGAGGTGGAGTTTGCCATCGGCCACATCGGTGCCGCCATCGAACGCGTCCGCGACCTGGCCCCCGCCGCCGCCCAAAAAGAATGCACTGCGACGGGCGTTGAAGGCAGATATATCGGAGCTTAATTGACCGCGGATTTTTCCACCAACGGCGGGTAGAGGCTATAGCGACCGGTGACGCGCGTGGATTCGAGTATGTGACCTTCGAGCGCCGCTTCGACCTGGGCGCCGTCAAAGTCCCCCTGGAGCGGGAAGGGGTCGAAGTCGGTGGCATAAAGCGTGAAATGGTAATAGTGCATGCGCTCGTCGTTCCACGGTGGGCAGGGGCCGTCGTAGCCGAAATACTTCCCGGCCATGTCCGGATCGTCCCTGAGGAAATCGGTGAAGCCGTTCAGCCCCAGGCGTCCTCCCTTCGGGCCCCGCTCTTTCTGCTTGCCGTGCGGAGTGACTTCCTTGGAGGCCGCCGCCTCGAGAATCTGCTCGACACCGGGCGGGATGTCCACCATCACCCAGTGGTAAAAGCGGGTCCGCGGGAAGTCCTGCGGGATCGTGCGCCCCGCCTGGTTCACGTCGTCGGCCCGGACCGGCACGTCGTCGTCGTGCATGATCAGCACCAACGAACGGGTTCCCCGCGGCGAGCTGTGCCAGGCGATACCGGGGTTGCGATTCTGGCCGAAGTGCATGTGGTGCTCGGCATCGGGTACGCCGAAAGCAAAGCGCTCGGGTATCCACCCTCCGTTTTCCAGCCCGTGGATCTTCAGCTCCATTGCATTTCTCCGTTTGAGCCGTGACTCCATCATACTAAGAATTTTTGCTCGTTGCTCCTGGCGTTTTGGATATGCTGCAAGCATGTCGAAGTGTATTGTCTAATTACTTGAGTTTATGGGAAAAGTTGTCGTCGGAATCGCCACAGTGGGTGGCCGCGGGCCTGATCGGACCGCCGGGGGTTCCGGACGGCGGTTTGCACCGGCGCGATTTTCTGGCATCATGCGCGCTTGACGTAAGTGGCTCCGCGTATGAATGTAGCGACCGTCGTCGTTGTCGTGCTCGCCGTCGGCATGGCGGCGCAGTGGCTGGCGGGGCGCCTGCGTATCCCGGCCATCATGCCGCTGATCATCTTCGGCGTGCTGGTAGGTCCGGCGCTCGGGATCATCCACCCCCGCGTACAGTTCGGCGACGAGCTGGAGCCGCTGATCGGGCTGGCGGTGGCGCTGATCCTCTTCGAGGGCGGTCTGCGCCTGCGCCTGCACGAGTTGCGCCACGCCGCCTCGGGGCTCAATCGCCTGGTGTATGCCGGCGTGCCGCTGGCGTTTCTGCTGGGCACGCTGGTGGCGCATTTCGTGGGCGGGATCGGTGTGCCGCTGGCGACGGTTTTCGGCGCCATCAGCGTCGTCACCGGACCGACGGTCGTGCTGCCGCTCCTGCGCCATTCCATGCTCAAGCGCCGCATTGCCTCGACGCTGCGCTGGGAGGCAATCGTCAACGACCCGCTCGGCGCACTGCTCGCCGTGCTGACGGTCCAGTTCTGGCTGATCCAGGTGAACGGCGGAAGCATCTGGAGTGTCGTCGGTCATTTCGCCGAGGCCGTGGCGGCGGGCGTGGTGCTGGGTGCCGGCGCGGCCTGGCTGTTTTCGCGCGTACTGCTTCGCGGCTGGATTCCGGAATACCTGAAGCAGCCGATCACCTTTGCGCTGGTGCTCGGCGTGTATGTGCTGGCGAACCTGGTGCAATCCCAAGCGGGCCTGCTCGCCGTCACGCTGATGGGGATCACCCTCGGCAATCTGAACCTCGCGGTGGTGGAGGAAATGCGCCGCTTCAAGGAATACATCTCGACCCTGATGCTCGCGCTGATCTTCATTCTTCTGTCCGCCAAGCTCGACCCGGCCGCGCTCATGAAACTGCCCTGGCTGGTGTGGATGGTGGTGCCCGTGCTGCTGTTCGTCATTCGCCCGCTCATCATCCTGCTGGTGATGCCGGGTTCCGCGCTCAACTGGCGTGAGCGCGCCGTCGCCGCCTGGGCCGCGCCGCGCGGTGTGGTGGCGGCGGCCACGGGCGGCGTTCTCGCGCCGCCCCTGCTCGCCGCGGGTTATGGCGACGCCGTGGCGCTCGAGCCGCTCCTGTTCGCGCTGGTATTTGTCAGCGTCATTCTCCAGGGCAGTACACTTGCCTGGTTCGCTCGGCGACTGGGGCAGGCGGCGCACTCCCGCGACCGGTTGCTGATTCTCGGTGCCTCGCCCTGGACTACCGCGCTCGCCCGCGCGGTGATGGACGTGGGTGGTGACGTACTCGTGGTGGACAACCGCTGGCATCGCTTGAGCGAGCCGCGGCTGGCCGGCATACCGGTTTTTTACGGCGAGATTCTCTCCGACAGGGCGGAGGCCACACTCGAACTGACGGATGTGGGACTCATGCTTGCCGCAAGCGCCAACGACGCCTACAACGCACTCGCCTGCGCCACCTTCGCACCTGAGTTGGGGCGCGAGAACGTGTTCCAGTTGCCGATGCATGACGGTGAAGAGCGCGATCCGCGCAGCATGATGCGAACCCGCCGCGGGCAGGTGGCGTTCAGCGAAAGCGCTCACTACGAATTGCTGTACAAGCGTATCATCGAGCAGTGGCGGTTTCAGAAAACGCCATTCTCCGAGAGCTTCGACTATGCTGCCTTCAAGGCGCAGGCAGCGCCCGAGGCCCTGGCGGTATTGTTATGCCGCGCGAACGGGAGCCTGCAGCTGATGTCGGCCGAAACGACCCCTCAACCCAGGCCGGGCGATGTTCTGTTGTCCTTCGTGCCGCCGAAGACGGCCACGGCGCGCAAGGCGGACGCCGGATCCGCCGGCGCCTGACGCCGGCCTTGCGCAACCGAAGTGCCCGCGTACCGCCCGCGCCCAGCCTGCCTTCGCTCGCCAGGTTTTTCCTGATGACCCGTGAACTGACCGAGCGGAGACGCGGGTGTCCTGCCAGCTAGGAAGACGTACGAACCAGTATTTGCACTCGATCGCCGACCTGGAAAGCCGGCTGCCTGGTTTGATGTACGGTTCGAATCGTTCCGTCGTCCATCCTGATGGTGACGACGTATTCGTACGGGCTTTCGATTTGTATAGCGGTGATTGTGCCGCAGCTGTTGCAGGACGCGCTGGTGGGTGCCGCCGTGATCGCATAGCGGGGGGCGGGCGGAGATGCCGGACGTACCACGCAGCCGCTCAACAGGCCAGCGGCTCCGCAGGCTGCAATTGCAACAAGTGTTCTTCCGTAATGGGTGGTATTCATGAGTTCCTCCTTTATGATTGCTCCCGTTTTCAACCCGGAAATTCTCAACCACCGGTCACATTAAAAAGCATAGCACAGGGCGCCGGTAAGGCGGGTATTTGAGCCAATTGTTTGCTCGTTCGGGAGGTATTGCGCCAAACCGCGCGCCCCGCGCAGCTAAAATAATGATTTCTGGAAAGGGGCAAAGCCGATGAGCCGCGGGGCAACGGTGCGCGAACAGCGGTTCATCGAGGGTCCGGCCGGACGGCTCGAGGCGTTGCTCGAATATGCACGCAATTCCCGGCCGGCGGCAACCGCGGTCGTTTGTCACCCGCACCCGCAGTATGAGGGAACCATGAACAATAAGGTCGCCTATGCGTTGGCGCGAGCGGCGGTCGAGGCCGGCGCCGTCGCCCTCCGCTTCAATTTTCGCGGCGTGGGCAAGAGCGAGGGCGAGTGGGGTCAGGGACGCGGTGAACTGGCCGATTTTTGTGCCGTCGAGTGCTGGTTGGAGTCGCGTTATCGGTCGGCCGGGTCGGCGCTTCCCAAGTGGCGGTTGGGTTTTTCCTTCGGCGCGGCCATCGTGATCGCGGCCAGCCTGGAGACGCCCTGTGCACATCTGGTTACCGTTGCTCCGCCGGTGGATCGTTTTGACAAGTACGGGATGGATGTCGGTGCCGCGCCGAAGGCGCGGCGGTGGCTGTTGGTCCAGGGGGCGGATGACGAGGTCGTCTCTCCCGCGGCGGTCACGGCCTGGGCGCGTGCCCTGGAGAAACCGCCGGAAACCGAGGTGTTCGATGGCGTGGGACATTATTTTCATGGCCGGTTGACGGAGTTGCGCGCGAGGGTGATTGCGTCTCTGGCGGATACGGCGGAACAAGGAGGTGGTTGATGGATGCGGTATTACGGGCAAG
>CAZKOE010000150.1:0-6521 GCA_964554305.1 uncultured Gammaproteobacteria bacterium | reverse complement strand
ATTACCGGGGTGCCGGCGTGGACGTGGACGCCGGAAACGCGCTCGTTCGCCGCATCAAGCCGCTCGCGGAGGCCACCAGCCGGCCCGAGGTGCTCGGCAACATCGGCGGCTTCGCGAGCCTGTTTCGCCTCGATACCGCGCGCTGGCGCGACCCGATACTGGTCGCCGGTACCGATGGCGTCGGCACGAAACTCAAGCTGGCACTCGCGGCCGGCCGTCTCGACGGGCTCGGCCGCGATCTCGTTGCCATGTGCGCGAACGACGTCGCCGTCACCGGCGCCGAGCCGCTGTTCTTCCTCGACTACTACGCCACCGGCAAACTCGACGTCGCCCAGGGCGAGCGGCTGATCGCCGGCATTGCCGACGGCTGCACGGACGCCGGCTGCGCGCTCGTCGGCGGCGAAACGGCCGAACTCCCTGGCCTCTACGCCGGCCGCGACTTCGATCTCGCCGGCTTTTGCGTCGGCGCCGTCGAGCGCGATGAAATCCTCGACGGCGCGACCGTGGCGCCCGGCGACGCCGTGCTCGGTGTCGCCTCCTCGGGGCCGCACTCCAACGGCTTCTCGCTCATCCGCCGCGTACTCGAAGCGAGCGGCGCCGATCTCGGCGAAAAACTCGAAGGCCGTACCCTTGCCGACTGGCTGCTCGAGCCGACCGTCATTTACGTGCGCGCCATCCGCGCGCTGCTCGATGCCGTGCCCCTGCGCGCGCTCGCCCATATCACCGGCGGCGGGCTTACCGAAAATCTCCCGCGCGTGCTGCCCGAAGGCTGCGTCGCCGCGCTCGACCCCGCCTCCTGGCCGCGCCTGCCGATCTTCGACTGGCTCGCCCAAACCGGAAACATCGAAAAGGCCGAGCTGTACCGGGTTTTCAACATGGGCATCGGCCTCGCCGCCGTGCTGCCCGCCGATGCCATTGACGCGGCGCGCGCCGCACTCTCGGAACTCGGGCTCGACTCCTGGGTTATCGGGCGGATCGAGCATGCCAACCCAGGCAGCGCCGCGGGCGTCACTTACCGCGGCCCGTGAGCGGCGGCAAACCCCGGGTCGTCGTTCTCGGCTCCGGGGCCGGCAGCAACTTCGAGGCTCTGGCCGAGCAGGCCGGCGACCGTTACATCATCATCGCCGCCGGCAGCGACCGTCCCGCGGCCCCCATCCTGGAACGCGCACGACGCCGCGGCATCGAGACCTTCTCGATCCCACCCGCCGATTACCCCGGCAAGGCGGCGCATGACGCCGCGCTCGCCACCGCCGTCGCCGCGCATCGCCCGGACTGGATCGCGCTCGCCGGCTACCTCCTCCTCCTCGGCCCGGAAACTCTCGCGATCCGGCCGGGTCGGATCCTTAATGTGCATCCGGCGCTCCTGCCCGCCTTTCCCGGCCTCGACACACATCGGCGCGCACTCGCCGCGGGTGCCCGCGAACACGGCGCAACGGTTCATTTCGTGACCGCCGCGCTCGATGCCGGGCCACCGATTCTCCAGGCGCGACTCACCGTTGCCGTCGCGGACACCGCCGAGTCGCTGCGCCGGCGCGTGCAGGCGTTGGAACACGTCATCTATCCGCGCGCGCTCGCCTGGTGCGCCGCCGGCCGTGCGGAAATGCGCGATAACGCAACCTGGCTCGACGGCGCGCCGCTCGCCAACCCCATCACGCTCGACGAAAGCGACCTATGTTCAGACGCATAACTCACGGCCGAAAACACAATGTGGGCCGGCATAAGGAGCGCAGCGACGTTGCCGGCGTCTCACGCGCACCGGCAACGCTTCGCTTATGCCAGCCTACAGGATCTTCTCCGGTCCGCGCATTGGCTTTGCTGGCGCTCATGGGGTTGCTTCCGCTCGGGGCATCCGCTCAATCCGCGCCGCCGCTGCGGACAACCGCACCTGCCTTGCCGGCGACCCTCGCCATCCCGCCGTTCAAGATGCACTACAAGGTGCTGCGCAATGGCTGGCACATCGGCAGCGCCGTCTTCACGCTGGAGCGCGACGGCGACGCCTGGCACTTCCACTCGAAAGCCTGGCCGACCGGTATCGCCTCCTGGTTCGTGCACTCCAACTTCAAGGAATCGAGCCGCTTTGACATCATGAACCATCGCATCCGCCCGCTCGACTACAGCTACCTTGACTCCGGGAGCCCGAGCCATGATGAAACCATCCACTTCGACTGGAATAACGGGCAAGCCAGCGACCGCAAGGGGAAAGGCAAGGCGACCAACGTTCCCATCGCCGCCGGGATGGTGGACCGACTCACCGCACAACTCAAGATTTCACGCCAGCTCGCCGCCGGCGTACCGCTGACAAGCCCGTACCGCGTCGTACACGACGGCGAGGTTGACGACTATCATCTGAAGAAGGAGAAACACGAAACCATCACAACACCGGCGGGCAAATTCACAACCGTGCTCGTCGTGCGCCGCGACCCGAAATCGGGCCGCGCAAACCGTTTCTGGCTTGCCCCGAAATACGCCTGGCTGCCGGTCAAGATGCAGCAGTTCGAACCCGGCGACGCCACCTACACCTTCACCCTCACCCGCCTGAAATGGCTTGGCGTCCACGCCAAGCCGCGGTAAGAAGCGAGCATAAGCTCGGGATCATGAAAGCCTTGTTGCCGGCAAAGGCGCTTCGCCTGCCCGCAACGGCTCCGTCTTATGCGGGCCTACCCCGTCAAGAGTGAGGGCAACCGAGCCGCTGGCCGCCCCCACATACCACGCCTTGACGCGGTATAACTCGTCAGGCCCGGGCCCGCTTCCGGCGCACCAAGACAGGCACCACAAGTCCGAGCAGCGCGGCGAGCCCGAGCCAACCGAAGGCACCGCCGCCACCGCCCGAGGACGTATTCTTGACCGTCACGCTCACGGTAGCGACATTGGAAGTCGCCTCTCCATCGCTGGCGGTGAAGGCAAAGCTGCCCTTGCCGGAAAAGCCCTTGTTCGGCGTATAGGTGTAGCTGCCCTTGGAAGCATCGGTCAGTTCGACCGTGCCGTTCGCGGGCTGCGAGGCGATACTGAAAGTGAGCGGATCGCCATCCGGGCTCGTCGCCACCAAGGTGCCGCTGGCGCTCTTGTTCTTGTCAGTTGCCAGCATTCCATCGCTTGCAACGGGTGGATTATGGCCGACTATCGTCGTCGCCGCACTGGCGCTCACCGCCGGTGTTGCCTTGGCGATGCTCGCGGTGTTTTCGATCTTACCGGGCGCAATGCGCGTATTCTTCAAAGTGATATCGGCCGTTGCCATGCCGGCATTTCCGGCCACATTCCCGAGATCGCAGGTCACCGTTTCCGCCGCAAAGCCGCAGTCGCCTTGAGATGACGAAGCAGAAATGAAGCTTGCTTCGGGAGGTACCGGAACGACCAGCGACACAGCAGGCGAAGCCGTACTCGCGCTATTCGTCGCGATCACTTGACTGAGATAATTCTGTCCCGGTTCAACGGTTCCAGGCGCATCAACGGAAAGCCCGACGTCGGCCAGTTCGTAGAAATACACGGCCCCTTGATTGTAGCTGTCGTCGCCAATCGTAGCGTATGAACCGACCATTATCGTATTGTCGTCCGACATGGCCACAGACTCTCCATATTGGTCGAACCAGAAACCGTCGCTGGAAACAAGTGTCATCGTCTGGTTCCAAGTGCCGTTACTGGATTTTTTGAATACCAAAACCTTGCCCCTGTCCTCGTCCCTACCTACCGTTGCAAACGGGGCCCCGATCACCGCCGTGTCTCCGGAAATCGCGACTTGCCCCCATTGCGAACCGTCGTCCGGAGTGATTTTTTGAGCTTCTGTCCAAATGCCGTTTGCCTTGTTGAATATCCACGCTGCGCTTACGCCTATAAGCCCATTCGTCGAGTCCGCATCAACGAGGAGCGTGCTACCGGAAACCCCGATTGTTATACCAAAATCATTCTCGTCGCCGGCGTCACTCACGGTCAGTTTCTGCGCTTGCGCCCACATTCCATCCGTTTCCGTAAACACATAAACCGCTCCCTGAAGAGGAATGCCTACAGAGTCCGTGGGATTCGCCCCTATAAAGGCAGTTGTACCATCAATGATGACATTCGCTCCGGAAATGCCAAAATCACCGTATGCCGCACCATCACTGGCAGTCAGTTTCTGCGTCTGAGTCCAGGAATTACCCGACTTGGCGAACACATAAACGGCTCCTTGTAGCGGATTCCCATCAACGGCGGCAAACGCGCCCACAAAAATGAACGAGTCCGACACCGCCACCGATCTTCCAAAAAGGTCGTACGCTATGCCATCGCCGGCGATAAGCTTCTGTACCTGCGTCCATATACCATCAGATTCTTTGAATATATACGCCGCACCTTGTGCAGGATTACCATTAACCGTAGCACTGCACGCACCAATGACCGCCACGGTACCGGAAACAGCAATTGAACAACCGAAACCGTCGGAAACAGGACGGCCACCGCCATGTGGTGAACTGCCTGCTGCCCCATCGCCAGATGTAAGCTTTTGCGTCTGTACCCAACTGCCATCCGGTTGGTGGGTAAATACGTAAACCGCCCTATAGCCATTGCCATTCTGACCTACAAGAGCGGTATTCCCGGAAATGGCGACCGGCGAATCAAAATCGTCGTATGGCTTTCCATCGTTCGCAGTGACCTTTTGCTCCAACCAGGTGCCGGAAAGCGTTGTGACATCTCTAGTGACTGGCGTACTCAATTGAGCCTTTGCGGAAGGACTGATCATCGCCAAACTTGAGACGCCTGAAAAGGCGAGTATAAGGATTAATGTTTTAGCCCCTTTAGAAAATGCATTCATAAACTTTCTCCGTCGGAAATGAGGATTGCTCGGCGGCATCATGCTCCGGTTTCGCCGCCGTCTAAGTATTATTTCTTAACTTTCGAGAGAAAACAATTCCTTTTTGAGTAATTTGTATCATTGGGACAATTTTGCCACCCCGGCGGCGCATTGGACACTTGGAGCCGAAAATCCGGGCCTGAGCCCCCGGAAGGTCAGTGCTTTTTGAATTGTACGAGCGACATCCGCCTGGGTATTCTTGTGGACAAGCGTTCCGCTGCAAGCCAACCGAGTTGGAAGCGGCTGCCGGCATTCAGCGTTTTCATCGCTTCCACAATGCGTCTGCTGTACGTACTGCGTGACATTTTCAGCTCGTATGCTATTTTTTTATCATTCATTCCGGTGGCCGGCAATGACAACAACTTTCCCATGTCCTCCGAAATCCACTCCTGATAATTTTGATAATTGCCTATTCTCAACTCGTTCGTATGCGTAAGCGATATCGGACTCGCCCGTTCCCAGAAAAACTCAAATAGCGCATATAGTGCATCCAACAACGCTGAAGAGCGAACCAATAAATCCGGGCTATCCGACTGCTGCAAATTCAATGGAATAACCGCAATGCGACGGTCGGCCAGGGTGATCTTAAAGGGCAGGCTCGGGTAAACCCTGACTTCCTCTCCCGCAGCTATGTTGAATCTGATGCCGTCCACGGCCCCGGCTGACGACAAGAATTCCTTATCAACGACGCTGCAAAATCGCACGCCCTTGCTTTGGGCGTCTCTCTGAAAAAGTTGTTCCTCCTCGGGAGGATGATCCAAGCGGGAAACACGCATCGGTAATCGCACCAGAGAAATGACTTCATGCTCGGCACCGAGTTGCATCTGTTCAATAACCTGGCGCTCCGCCTCTTTGTTGGTGATCAATTCGATTATCTGTTCCTGTTCGCCCCGCCTGTTGACCGCCGCACGCTCCTGCAACTCCCGCATTACACCTTCCGCCCGTTGCAATTCTTCCTGATGCCGGAGCATGAGCGCTTTCAACGCAATGTCTGGGGAAGCGGGAAAATAGCGGCGGGGCCGCTGTGGAGAATGGTTGGCCAACCCTTTGGCCTGGATCGAATTCAATAACCGCTGAACCTCGCTTTGCGAAAGAGAGAGTGCTTCGGAGACTTCAGCCGCGGAAGCTTGAAAATGATCCAGAAGCCAACGGTAGACGCGCTCTTCCTACTCACTAATACCTAAAATACCCAGCGGGCGCTCCGTGATACCAGAGGCCATGCTGCAACCTCCTCGCTGAAAAGTCAATCAGGGAAATAAGCTACCACACGGATAGCGTTGTCGAGGCCAACTCTGTACAATCGTCAAAATCAAGTGCTGGGAAAGGCGGCATTGCGCTGGCTTTATTTGCCAGAGTGGTACCGACGCGTGTAACGGAGGAGGACCCCGCCGGAACGGCGGGGATGCGACCCGCGAGCGACGAAAGATCGCGGCGGAACGGCACCTGATACTCAGGCGTGCGGGAGGGTGACGCCCTTCTGGCCCTGGTATTTGCCACCGCGATCCTTGTAGCTGGTTTCGCAGACTTCATCGGATTCGAAGAAGACCATTTGTGCGACGCCCTCGTTGGCATAGATTTTTGCCGGCAGCGGCGTGGTATTGGAAAACTCCAGCGTCACGTGGCCTTCCCATTCCGGTTCCAGCGGCGTTACGTTGACTATTACTCCGCAACGGGCATATGTCGATTTTCCCAAGCAAAC
>CAZKOE010000149.1:0-6576 GCA_964554305.1 uncultured Gammaproteobacteria bacterium | reverse complement strand
TTCGTGAAGCCCGGCAAGGGCCAGGCCTTCAACCGCGTCAAGCTGCGCAACCTGAAGACCGGGCGGGTGATCGACCGCACCTACAAGTCCGGCGAATCGGGCGAGGCGGCCGACGTGCACGAAACCGACATGCAGTATCTTTACACGGACGGCCAGTTCTGGCACTTCATGGATCCGGCGAGTTTCGAGCAGTTCCAGGCCGACGCCGCGGCCATGGGCGCGGCAGCGAAATGGCTGAAGGGCGAAGAGACCTGCCGGGTTACGCTTTACAACGGGAGTCCGCTCGCCGTCGAGCCGCCGAACACGGTGGAACTCACGATTACGGAAACCGATCCGGGCGTGCGCGGCGACACCTCGGGGGGCGGCGTCAAGCCTGCGACGCTCGAGACCGGCGCCGTCGTGCGCGTGCCGCTGTTCATCAACTCCGGCGAGACGATCAAGGTCAACACGAAGACGGAGGAGTACCTTTCGCGCGCATGAGCATCGATTGGCGGCCGACCGCTTCGCCGGAGACGTTGCGCGGCCGCGCGAATTTGCTCGCGAAACTGCGCGACTATTTTTGCGAATCCGGTGCACTCGAAGTCGAAACGCCGCTACTCTCGCGGGGCGGTTCTCCGGAACTTCATATCGAAAGTCTTTCCGTACCGTGGGCGTTCCCGGATGGCGCGCCGGGCTGGCTGATTCCTTCGCCCGAGTTTCATCTCAAACGGTTGATCGCCGCGGGGAGCGGCGATGTTTACAGCGTCGCGCATGTGTTTCGGGCCGGCGAGGTGGGCCGTTGGCACAATCCGGAATTCACGCTTGTGGAATGGTATCGTCTGGCGGCGGACCTGCCTGCCTTGATGGGCGACGTCGAGACTCTGCTCGCGGGGCTTCTGCCGGCGGCCATGCTGGAGCGGCCCGCTGAACGCTTGACTTATCGCGAAGCGGTGCTGCGTTTCGCCGGGGTGGATCCGTTCGCGGCGACGCTTGCAACCCTGCGGGATTGCGCCGGCGATGGTGCCGAGAACGATCGTGACGTCTTGCTGGATCGGATCGTTGCCGAACGCGTTTATCCGCGGCTCGGGGATCGGCGAGTCAGCCTGATCCACGATTTTCCGGCGAGCCAGGCCTCGCTCGCGCGGATTCGTCCGGGCAACCCGCCGGTTGCCGAGCGCGTCGAGGCGATCGTTGCGGGGGTGGAACTCGTCAACGGCTTTGTCGAATTGGCCGACGCGGCCGAACAGCGCCGGCGGTTCGAAGCCGATCTCGAACGGCGCGCCGCCAACGGCGGCGGTCAACCGCCGCTGGACGAAAATTTTCTCGCCGCACTTGCAGCGGGCCTGCCCGAATGCGCGGGCGCGGCACTCGGCTTCGACCGTCTCGTTATGCTTGTGCTTGGCGCCGAAGGTATCTCCGAGGTCATGGCTTTCCCGCAGTCTCGCGCCTGATCGGGCAGTACCGGGAGCGCCGGCTTCCAGCCCGCCCTTGCCGGCAAGATGCCGGCGCTCCGTCCCGGGGGTTATTCCTGGCGAAGCGGCTTGTGCCTTGCACCGATGAAGGTGTAGACCATCGGCACCACGAACAGGGTGAAGAGCGTGCCGATCGCCATGCCGGTGGCGATGACGAGGCCGATCGCGAAACGTGCCGCCGCGCCCGCGCCGGTCGCAAAGATCAACGGCAGGACGCCGAGACACATGGCCGCCGTGGTCATGAGGATCGGGCGCAGGCGCAGCGAGGCCGCCTTTTCCACTGCCTCGCGAATGGACAGTCCTTCGTCGCGCTGGATTTCATTCGCGAAGCGCACGATCAGGATGGCGTGTTTGCTGATCAAGCCGATGAGGGTCACCAAGCCGACCTGGGTGTAGATGTTGACCGTGTCCGCGCCCCAGTAGATGAAGAACAGGGCGCCGCAGAGCGCCATCGGTACGCTTACGAGAATGATGAACGGATCGCGGAAACTTTCGAACAGTGCCGCGAGGATCAGGTAGATCACGATGAGCGCGAAGAAGAAGGTGACCATGAGCGCGCTGCCTTCCTGGATAAATTGGCGCGATTCGCCCTCGTAGTTGACAAAGTAGCCCCGCGGCATCAATTCGTTCGCCTGCCGCTGGAGGTAATGCAGCGCGTCGCCGAGCGATACCCCCGGGCGCAGCACGCCGGTGATGGTGGTCGAATTGAGCTGGTTGAACTGGGTGAGCGAGTTCGGAACCGTGGTCTGTTTGATGTCGATGATTTCCGAGAGCGGAATCATGGTCCCGCTCTCCGTTTGCACGTGGTAATTCTGCAGGTCGGCCTCGCTGAAGCGATACTTGCGGATTACCTGCGGGATGACCTTGTAGGCGCGCCCGTTGGCGCTGAAGCGGTTGACGTAGCCGCCACCGAGGAGCGTCCCCATCGCATTGCCAATGTCGCTTGCGGTCAGTCCGAGGCTTTGTGCCTTGCCGCGATCGATGCTGATGTCGTACTCGGGCTGGTTGAACTTGAGGCTCTGGTCCGCGAAGAAGAACAGGCCACTCTGCTGCGCGCGCCGTGTGAGTTCCTCGGCTACCTGGTAGAGCTGCTTGTAATCGGCGGTGGTACTGATCACGAACTGTACCGGCGCGCCCCCGTTCGATCCCGGCAGCGAGGGCGGCAGCGTGACGAAGGCTTGCAGCCCGGCAATACGCTTGGTGCTGACCGACAGTTGGTTTTTGATCTGCCCGGCGGACTTGTCGCGATCGCCCCAGGGTTTGAGGATCAGGCCGCCGAGCACGTTGCCGCCGCCCATGCCGGCGACGATGAAGCTGCTCTCGCGCTGCGGAATGCTCTGAAACAATTTATAGATCTGATCGGCGTAGAGGTTCTGGTAATCGATGGTGGAAGTCGGCGGCGATTGGCCGAAGACGATGACGAAACCCTGATCTTCGGCCGGCGCGAGTTCGGACTTGGACCAGGAATAAAGGAACGGGATCGAGACGAGCACCACCACCGCAACCACGACGGTCACGGGGCGATAGTTGAGCGAGCCGTGCAGGAGGCGCAGGTAGCCGTTCTTGAACTGCTCGAAACGGTTGTTCAGCCACACGGCAAAGCGCCCGGCCTCGCTCGGTGGACGCAGGAGTTTCGAGCACATCATCGGCGACAGGGTCAAGGCGAGAAAGCCTGAAATCAGTACGGTGGCCGCAAGCGTGAAGGCAAACTCGCGAAAGAGGTCGCCGGTGAGTCCGGTCTGGAAACCGATTGGCGCGTATACGGCGGCCAGCGTGATGGACATGGCGATGATCGCCGTGCCGATCTCGCGCGCGCCGAGGAGCGCGGCCTTGTAGATCGGCATGCCTTCCTCGAGGTGGCGGTAGATGTTTTCTACCACGATGATCGCGTCGTCCACCACGAGCCCGATTGCGAGCACCATCGCGAGCAGCGTGAGGAGGTTGATCGAATAGCCCAGCAGCAGCATCACGAACACGGCGCCGATGAGCGACAGCGGCATCGTCACGGCAGGGATGATCGCCGAGCGGATCGCGCCGAGAAAAAGGAAGATCACGATCATGACGATGACCGCGGCCTCGACGAGGGTCTGGATCACTTCGTTGATCGAGCTGTGAATGAAAAGGCTTCCGTCGTAGACGATTTTGCCTTCCAGGCCCGGCGGCAGTTGCTGATGCAGGGTGGGAAAAATTTTCTTCACGCCGTCGGCTACGTCGAGCGGGTTGGCGGCCGGCGTCGGGGTGATCGAGATGGCGACCGCCGGTTTGCCGGCGAAGAAGAACTGGGTGTCGTAGCTTTCGGCGCCGAGTACGGCATGACCGATGTCGCGCACGCGGATCAGTTTCGTGCCCTGGTGCGCTACCACCATGTTGTCGAATTCCTGCGCGCTCGACATGTCGGTGCGCGCGTTGACGTTGATCGCCACGTAAGGGGCCTTGGTCTGGCCGACTGCGGCGATGAAGTTGTTCGCCTGGATCGCGTTTGCCACCTGTTCCGGAGAAAGGTTGTACGCGGCGAGTTTGTCCGGGTCGAGCCAGATGCGCATGGCGAAAGCGCTGCCGAGAATGTTGGCCTGGGCGACGCCGGGGACCGACTGGAGCTTGGGCACGACGACCCGGCTCAGGTAGTCCGCGATCTGCGGTCCGCTGAGCGTCTTGCTGTAGAAGGCGAGATACATGAGCGCCGTCTGTTCTCCGGTCGAGACGTCGATGATCGGAGACTCACTTGCGCGCGGGAGCTGATTGCGGACCTGGTTGACCTTGGAGGTGATGTCGGTGAGGGCCTTGGTCGGATCGTAGTTGAGCCGGATGTTCGCCGTGATCGTGCTCACGCCCTGGCTGGTCGAGGAGGTGAGGTAATCGATGCCGTCGGCGCTTGCGATGGCCTGCGACAGTGGCTGGGTGATGAAGCCCTGGATCGTCTCGGAACTCGCGCCCGGATAGGCGGTGGAAACCGTAATCGTGGTTTTGGTGATTTCGGGGAACTCGCGGATCTGGATGCCCGAGATCGAGCGCGCGCCGAGCAGCAGCACGAATAGCGAGAGGACGATCGCGAGGACCGGCCGCTTGATGAAGATATCGGTGAATTTCACGGTGTGAGCTTCCGTTTCTTCGCGAGATCAACCGAGTTGTTGATCATGACCTGCGAGCCGGGATGGAGCTTGATCTGCCCGGCGGTGACCACCTTCTCACCGGCCTTGATGCCGGTGACGGCGATGAGTTTGCCGCGTTGCCCCTGGACCTGGACAAACACCTGCTTGGCGGTATAAACGGTCGGTCCGCCTTGTTTCGCGGCACCGGGCGCGGCTTTTGCCTTCTTGCCGCCCGCGGTTCCGGCCTGGGCGGGGTGCCCCTTGCCCGCGTTGGCGGTGACCGGTTCGAGTACGTAAACGGTGTCGCCGTAGAGACTGTAGTCGATGGCCGTCTGCGGAACGACGATTTTGTTCTCGGTTTGGTCCGCGAGCACCTTGATGGTCGCGAACATGCCGGGGTGAAGAAGCTTCTTGTCGTTGGGAATGGTTGCCTGGGCCTGCAGCGTGCGCGACTGTTCGTTCACGGCCGGATTGATGGCGGTGATCTTGCCCGCGAAATCCTGCTCGGGATAGGCGTCCACGTTGACCGCGACGGCCTGGCCGAGATGCAGTTTCGGCACGTCGGATTGCGGCAGGGTGAAGGTGACGAAAAGAGGCTGAAGCTGTTCGAGATTGACTATCGTCGTGCCCGCGGCAAGATACTGGCCAAGATTGACTTGGCGAATGCCGAGGCGACCATCGAAGGGCGCGTTGATCGACATCTTGTCTATGATCGCCGTCTCGTTCGCCACCTGGGCCTGGGCGCTTTTGTAATCCGCGAGCGCGTTGTCCAGATCCTGCTTGGAGTTCAGGTTGCGCTTGCGCAGTGCGAGCGCGCGCTCGTACTTGCCCTTGGCGAGAGTGAGTTGAGCCTGATATTGCGCGAGCTGCGCTTTTTCCTGGCTCGTATCCAGTTGCACCAGGAGGTCGCCCTGCTTGACTTCGTCGCCCGACTGGAAGGCGATCTTGACGACCTTGCCGGCGAGGGCGTTCGAAATCTGCACGCCATTGATGGCGTCGAGAGTGCCGATGGCCTGCAGGTAGGGGCGCCACTCGACCGCCTTCGATTCCGCCGCCGAAACGACGGCGGGCGGCGGGCGGAACTGGGCCAGAGCCTTCGCGATCATGATGTTCTTCACGAAATGAAAGCCGAGAGAGCCTCCGAACACGATGACGAGCAGGATTACGGCAATGCTCATGGCGATGGTGAGACGTGTTTTCCGTTTCATGGCGAGGTTCCGTCGAAGAGGGTTTTAGGGGAAAGGGAATGCGGCTCGCGGATGGCCTTCGCGGCCGAGCCTTGAAGGCGCGGCATTGTACAGGAATTGGACTGGACAGTCCAGTCTAGCCTTCCGGCATCGGCATTGAGAATGCCGGCCCCGCACCCCAAGCGTTTCGACATGGGTCTGCAATCGTGGTCCAAGGAATAAATTCCGCTGTACCGTTATAGGGCACTATAACACAAAGATTTATGGCGATCAAGCCCGAAATCGCGAGGCCTCAGTCCCGGGCGAGAGCCTTGTCGAGCATTCGATAATGTGACGTTGCGAAACCCTCGGCGTGATAGGCATTTTCCGCCCGCCCGTTGTTTTCATCCATGTAGAGGCGCAGCACCGCGACGCCTTCGGCGCGTGCAGCGGACTCGATGGAACCCAGCAAGCGGCGGAAAACACCACGACGGCGCGCTCCCGGACGCACGTACACGCTTTGCAGCCACCAGATCCAGGCATTGCGCCAGTCGCTCCATTCACGGGTGATCATGATCTGGCCGACGGCACCGGTGGCATCTTCGGCCAGGTAGTAGCGCCCCCGGGCCGGATCGCGAAGTATGGCTTCGGCGCCGGCTCGTGCCTCGGTCTCGTCCAGCACGAGCCCTTCGCTGTCTTTGGCGCATGCGATATTGAATCCGGCGACGACCGCCGCGTCCCGGATGGCAGCCGGACGGATCGTAATCTGGCTCCTTGCCTCCATGCACGCAGTATAGCCGCAGTGCTTCTTTGCGCGCGGATATCGCCAATGCTAAAATTCCCCGCTTGGAGGCGCCACTGCCTCCGTGC
>CAZKOE010000148.1:0-6675 GCA_964554305.1 uncultured Gammaproteobacteria bacterium | reverse complement strand
ACACGCTGGAGGAAGTCGGCAAGCAGTTCGACGTGACGCGCGAGCGCATCCGCCAGATCGAGGCCAAGGCGATCCGCAAGCTCAAGCATCCGACCCGTTCGGAGCGCCTGAAGAGCTTCATCGAGGAAGAAGAAGAAGAACAGTCGGGCTGAGGGCGGACCGCAGTTTCGGCGGCGAATCGCCTCAGCTCTCGCGGGAGCGGCATCCGATTGTATCCCTCCAAAAAACATGAGCGCTGCTATCGCGATCGAGGCCCGGAAGCGCCGGCATCCTGTCGGCTTTTTCGCGGAGCTCGCCGGGAATCGAGCCTGCCGTCCGGTAAACTAACGGCGAACGAAACGGCAGTCTGCGGCGCATGAATCGCGACCCCCAACAAGACGGCGACCCGCTCCGCACAAGCTTCCTGGGCCTCGACTTCGCGACGCCGCTGGTGCTCCTGTCGGGCTGCGTCGGTTTCGGCCACGAATACACCCGCGTGGTCGGCTTCTCGCACCGGGAGGCGGGTGCCGTTTGCCTCAAGGGCACGACGCTCGAGGCGCGGCTCGGCAATCCGCCGCACCGCCTGTGGGAAACCCCGGCCGGGATGCTCAACGCCATCGGCCTGCAGAATCCCGGTGCACATGCCGTCGTCCGCGACATTCTCCCGACACTCGACTTCTCCGAAACCCGCTGGATCGCGAACGTCTCCGGCGCCACCGTGGACGAATATGCCGAGGTTTGCCGGATCTTCGACGACTCGCCGATTGATGCGCTGGAGATCAACATTTCCTGCCCCAATGTCCGGGAAGGAGGAATGATTTTCGGTAATTCCCCGGAAATGTCCGCGCGCGTGGTCGCCGCCTGCCGCGCGGCGACGACAAAGCCGTTGATCGCCAAGCTTTCTCCCAACCAGACCGACATCGCCAAGAACGCGCGACTGTGCATCGAGGCCGGGAGCGATGGCCTGGCCGTCATCAATACCCTCTCCGGCATGGCGATTGACATCGAGCGCAGGCGCTCCGTCATCGGCCACGGCCAGGGCGGACTTTCCGGCCCCGCGATCAAGCCGATCGCCCTCCTGAAGGTACACCAGGTCTACGAAGTTTCGCGCCGGCACAACGTCCCGATCATCGGCCAGGGCGGAATCATGAATTGGCAGGACGCCGTGGAATTTCTGCTCGCCGGCGCGAGTGGCATCGGCATCGGCACCGTGCTCTTTCGCGATCCGCTGGCCTGCTCCAAAATCAACGCCGGCCTTCGCGGCTACATCGCCCGCCAGGGTCTCACTCACGCCTCCGAACTCACGGGCGCCCTCGCCAATCCGGCATAAAAAAACTATACGGACGGCAAGCAACCAGCCGGTTATAAAGACTTACTTTTTCAATTTATTATGGCGGTGACAAAAATGCCTTTATATAATTTTTACTATATTTTTATGCATTTTTGATATCTGATTTCGCATACTAGAACAACGGTATGTGTTCAGATTTAAAGCATTGCGGCTGGATTACAAGTACGGCCTTGTGCGATACTTTAAGTAACTTCATTAGCCGGGCCGCTTGTAAGCAACCCCGACACTCCGTCGGCAATTGCGTGTTCAATTGCAAGTTACAGCGGCCTCCCGGCAACGAGGCTATTGCGTGTTGTGCGAACCGTGACACGCCCTACAACGAGGATGTTCCGTGAAAGATTCCAACCTTTCAGCCAGAGGAAAGAAAATGCCCCAAATTCGACGTTTCGTCATTACCGGAGCCGTGCTGTCGGTTTTCGCCTTCTCGCCTCTGGCGATTGCGCAGGTACCGGCCGGTCGGGCCGCAACCACCAAAGCCCCGGCGAAAACCACGGCTCCGGCCAAGGCACCGGCTTCGTCGCGCGCCCCGGCGGGGGCGGCACCCACCGGCAAGGCGGCCGCCAGCGCCGCCGCCGCTGCCAGCGCCACAGCGGCCGCCTCCGGCCTCGCGGCAGCAAGCGCATCCGCCGCAGCGGCCTCCGCATACAAGCCCAAGGGAATACCCGGCATGTTCTCTGTCAAGGGAATACAGCACATAGGCAACATTTCCGGCGGCGTAGATTATGTCATGCTCCTTCTGCTCCTGATCGACATCGCCATCATCATCGATCGGGTGTGGTACCTCTCGGCCACGCTGCGCCGCGGCGGAGCGCTCACGAGATCGCTCTCCAGGATCACCAGCATCACCGATCCGGACAAACTGAAACCCCTGGCAACATCGGGACGCGGACCGCAATTCGAGGTTCTCAAGAGCTTCATCGAACTCGCCAAAAACCCTCAAAAGCCCTTGAGGGAAATTGACGACTACCTGGACGAAACCATCCTGGAGCAACAACCCAGGCTCAACAAGCGCATCTGGATTCTCGACACCGTCATCACGCTGGGGCCGCTCCTCGGTCTGCTCGGCACCATCATCGGCATGTTCGACACCTTCAGCGTGCTCGGCAACATCCAGAGCGGCGGCGCGACCAGTCAGGTGTCGGGCGGCATCGCCGTGGCGCTGGTCACGACCGGCATCGGCATTCTCGTTGCCTGCCTGGGCCTTATTTTCTTCAATCCGATCAATACCCGGATCCGCAGCGTGATGCACCAGATGGAAACCGTGAAAACCATTCTCATGAACCGTTTGCGTACCGGCCGGCAGGCAGACCACGACGATGCAGCGGAGGATCTTGCCAGCAGCGCCGAGCACGGGAGGGATTTTGAAGACAGCACCGAACACCTTTTCTGAGTTCACGACTGCGAGGAAACCGTAGGGCATATGGCCAACAAAAGCATTCTTCTCCAGCAAAAAAAGGCTCGCATCGAGATCATCAACCTGATCGACGTGATGCTGTTCCTGCTGGTATTTTTCGTGGAAATCACCATCCACATGATCCCGGCTACCGGTGTGCAGGCGCATTTGCCGGTCGCCTCGACGGCCCAGCAGTTGAATCGCACGCACGTGGTAATCAGCCTCATGCCGGGCAACCACATCTATGTCAATAACCACCCCGTCACCGCCGCGCAGTTGACGGCAATGCTTCTCAAGGACGACCCTAAAAGAACCTCGGTGACGGTAGCAGGAGCCAAGAATGTCACCATACAGGAACTCCTGTACGTTCTGGATGCCGTTCGTAACGCAAAAATCACTGCCATCGGCATCGTCGGCCTGAAACCCTCATGATTCATCGCCGGCGCTGCCCGGGCGGCGGGAACCATACAGAATGTGGAACGGTCTTAATGGCTAGGAAAGGCTCCCTAAGGCTGAGGGAGTCACGCACCATAGCTCGATGCGCAATGGCATAAGGACATGGCTACGGAACTTACACTGACATCGGGAGGCGGCGGCTTCTTCGGCAAGGACAACCGCCGCCTGTTGATTTCATTTATTCTCGCGATAGGGGTCGATATCGGGTTTATCGCCTGGTTCGGGATCATGACTTCGACGCAGATACAACGCGAGGAAAGTCCCCCGAAGCCGATCAAGATCACCATCGTCAAGACACCGCCGAAGCCCAAGCCCAAACCCAAGCCGAAGCCCAAGCCGAAGCCCAAGGTCATCACGCCGATTCCGACGCACGTGCAGATGCCGAACATCCAGAAGCTCCCTGTGATGCCAAAGCTTGCCGCACAGGCGGGGGCCATCGTACTCCCGTCCGTCCACTCGAGCCTCCCCGCACCGCCGAAGAATTCTCAATACGTGCCGCCGTCGTGGCTCAAAGCGGTACACGACGCGATCGCTGCGCGGAAGGTCTATCCGCGTGAGGCGTTGCTGAACGGCTGGTCCGCCACGATCACGGTCAGTTTTGTGTATGTCAACGGCCGTGCCACCGACATCAAGATTGTCAAGCGTAGCCGCCACGGCGCGTTCAACGAAGAAGTACTGAAGATGGTGCGCCAGGCAAATTTGCCGCCGCCGCCGCCCGGCGTGCCGACCAATCAGCCGCTGAAACTGACCATTCCGATTCAATTCCAACCCGTGTCATTTTGAGAGAGGTAAGACCATGAACAAGTCGCTCAAATACAGCCTCATCGGCGCCGCCATAGGGGTGGCCAGCCTGGCCGCCTTCTCCGCCTGGGGCGCCGAGTCGGTCTACACATTGATTTCCAACGGCGAGCATATCGTTTCCCAAATGAAACAGGCTCGCGCCCAGCATCAGCAACTCAAGCAGAAAAGCAAGGAACTGAGCGCCATGATGCAATCAATAAAACAAACTCAGCCCAAACTGAATCAGGCCGTCCAGAAACACAACGCGGCGAGCAAACAGCTGCAGAGCGACATGGCTGCTTACAAGAAAAACTGCTCAGGCAAAAACCTTCCACCCGATAAGTACAAGCAATGTCAAGCGCAGCAAAAGAAGTTGAACGCGCAGATCAACCAGGTCAACGCGGAAACCAAAAGTCTGCAGGCGAAACAGCAGGCGCTGAAAGCGAAAATTGCCAAATACAACTCGGAAAGCCAAGCACTCAATGCGGCGGCCCCCCAAAATTCCGACGCCTTGCAAAGCGCGTTTGCGGCCGAGGAAGCGTGGCTCGACAAGGCCCGCGACCTGGTCGGTTCTCCTGCCTTTGCACCCTACCGCAAGTCCGCCGGCTGCCCCGAGGTCAAAAATCCGCCCAAGACCGCCTCGGAAATGCAGCATATGGCCGGCGAACTCCTGAGTTGCCTGCGTAACCTTGCCCATCACTCGAAGAGCTCGGTTTCCGCCGCCGGCACAAAATAACGCCGCGGAGGGAAGGCGCCTGCCGACGGGTTGCGTGAAACCGGCAGCGGCAACGGGAGCCGAGCGAACCCTACCGTTCCCGTCCGGTCCCATCGCCTCGGGTAAACTTCCCGTCACTGCCGGCTCCGCAAAGTGACGCCGGAATGCCGGAATCGTCCGCAAACATTGCATCCGCCACGCAGACGGGGCATCGAAACCGAATCATGGTTTGCATCGGAGCCTGGGCAGACAACACCAGGCTGCTTTCCATCGGCCGGCACCTCGCGGAACTTGCCGGAAGCGGGTGGATGGTAGTGAACGTCGAAACGCCTCGTTTGCGGCGCCTCCCGGAGAACCGGCTGACGGCGGCGGCAAAGACGTTGGCACTTGCCGAAGATGCCGGCGCGGAAGTTGCCACGCTCACCGCCGGCAACCGCTTCGGCAAGGCTGTGCTGGAATTCGCCCGTGCCCGCAACATCGGCACCATCGTCGTAGGCCGGCCCCGTGCCGGATTCTGGCGACGTCGCCTGTTCGGGTCTGCGATCGAAGCCATGATCGCAGCCGGCGACGATCTGGACATTCACGTGGTGGGAGTGGAAAGTACCCCGCGCACCGGCCGCCACTTTGCGAGGCAGGCACGCTCGCGCCCGGAAGCGCCCGCGGGTTCGAAGGTGGCACGCTACTGGCACGGCTACGGGGAAGCCCTCGCCGTCGCGATCATCTGTTCCCTGATTGCGTGGCCGCTATCGTTCTATTTGCAGTTGTCCAACGTCCTGATGGTTTACCTCCTGGGCGTACTTTTCGTATCCATCCGCCGTGGCTACGGCCCCTCGGTGGCGGCCGTCGTGTTCGGCATCGCGGCTTTCGATTTCTTCTTCGTCCTGCCGTCTCTTGCCTTCGCGTTGCCGGACAGCCAATACATCGTCACCTTCGTGGTCGTATTGATTGTCGCCCTCATCATCAGCAACCGCTCCATGAACATGCGCCGCCGAACCGCCGAAGCCAGGGATCGCGAACGTCAAACGGCGACACTTTACGGTTTGAGTCGCACGCTGGCCGGCGTGCAGACCCCCGAAGCGCTGCTCGCACGGGCGGAACGCGACCTTTCCGAGGCTTTCGACGCCGAAATCAGGATTCTGATCCCCGAGCGTGGCCGCTTCCCTTCAGCACCGCCCCGTTCCGGCGACCCCCTGTTGCCTCGGCGACAGGAACAACGGGCGCTCCGCTGGGTTTACGAACACGCACGCCCCGCGGGCAAGGATACGGAGCAATTCCCGGACAGCGAAACGTTGTACCTGCCGCTGACGGGCGTCGAGAAGCCCGTCGGGGTTCTCCTGGTCACTCCCCGCAATCCGGCCATCGAATTGCGGCGTGACCAGCAACGGCTGCTCAACGCCTTCGCCATCCAGATCGGGCTCGCCTTCGATCGGGCCCGGCTCGCGCGCGCGGCCGCGCAGGCGCAATTGGGCATCGAAGCGGAACGTCTTCGGAACTCGCTGCTGAGTTCCGTCTCCCACGACCTGCGTACTCCGCTTGCCACGATCGTCGGCGCCTCCAGCAGCCTGATCGAGGACGTCGACAGGGCCAGCCCCGAGAGTCGCCGCGCGCTTGCCGGCGATATCCTGGAAGCGGCACGAAGGATGACGCGGCTCGTGAACAACGTTCTGGAGATCACCCGGCTCCAATCGGGCACCGTCACCTTCAACCGCCAATGGCTCCCGCTGGAGGAAATCGTCGGCAGCGTCCTCACCCGGCTCGCGGGTACCCTCGAGAACCATCCCGTCTCGGTCGCACTTCCGCAAACCCTGCCCTGGCTGTTCATCGACGGCGGAATGACCGAACAGGTACTCGTCAACCTGCTGGAAAATGCGGCCAAATACACGCCCCCCGGCACTCCGATCGATATTGGCGCCGATCACGCCGACGATGCCGTCGTGGTCGAAGTCGCCGACCGGGGATCGGGGCTCCCGGCGGAAGCCTGCGAGCGCATATTCGACACGT
>CAZKOE010000147.1:0-6739 GCA_964554305.1 uncultured Gammaproteobacteria bacterium | reverse complement strand
AATTGCGAGGCTTTACTAACGTGGGTATTAGTAAGAGGCCACATCGGACGGTGTGGTCGGGCGTAAGCCCGCTTTTGAGTATAGCATTATTTTCAACTCCTCGCGACGGAAAGCCTGAGGCGGTTCATGGTACGAAGCCCAGCTACTTCGAGCTGGTTATTTCGGGAGCGGCACTGCCTTCGAGCAGCGCGCGACTTGCCACGATAATGCCTGGGGCCAGGCAAACGATGCCCGGATCACCGCCGTCTAGCGTGCAGATCGCTGCCGTCATTGCGTTAACCTGCGGCATAATGTTCTGAAACAGCTCGCTCTTCGGATCGGCAAGGGCGGTCACCACCTCTTTCCAGCTCATGCCCGTGAGTCCACCCGGCAAAGCTATCGGCTTGGTGAGAAGATACCGTCCTCCGATGTAGACGAACGGAATGCTGTCCGCGCTCGATTGATACGGTGGCGCATCGAACTTCGCAAATATGGTGTCTTGTATTTTGCTCAGGCGCCCCAGGGACTTTCCAGCGCGGTTGGCGACCTCCACGGCTTCGAACTTGACGTAATTGCTCGAATAAGTCACGTTGGAGAAAGTAAAGGTCACGGTATTCGGGAATGCGTCCTTAACAGATGAGGCCATATATTCCAGTCCATGCAGTTCGCCGAAGCGTATCAGTGTGAGCACAAGGGCCCACCGATCGCTGGCGCAAAACGGGCAAAAGTCGGCACCGACATAGAGCACGCCCACCTTTCGTCTCTTCGAAAGACGTGGGCCAGCGATGGGTCTGAAATTGGCGACGTCAGGAGCCTTGGCCAGGTCCAAGCCGGCTTTGCTCGCCTTACGAAGCGTGGCGAGCAGGCTGGACGGGACGGGACGGTTAAGCCGTGCGGCGATCTCAGGAGGCGTGCCGGCCGTTCGGGAACAGCCGAAGAGCCCCATTGCAAATGCTAATACACATAACGCAGCGACGGCGAGGCGAAAGACTCTGATGTGCCGCTATCTCCGATTGGTGTTGGTTTGAATTGTACTATTACGGACATTGAAGTCTGCTCACCGCATCGGGGTGTTTCAAATCTGCCCTCGAAGCGGAAGCGCGAGGAATCGAGAGGCTCTAGAGTGCCTCGCGCATGGGCGCGAACGCGCGCCGAACCGGGTGCGGCCTGCGCCAGAGAATGGATCGGGCCCGAGCCGGGCGCCGTGCAGCCGGCACGAACAGGCCCTCAACCGGGGGCGCAAGCCGAGGCGAGGAACGCGAGCGCCTACGCCGGGCGCATTCGCTAGCCGCCCGACTCACCGGGGCCGAGCCGCGGCTTCGGCGGGCCGGCGATAAGGCTTTTCGGCGAGCGCCGGAGTTCACCGATCAGGGCCTCCATTTTCCGGCTCAGGGAACGCAACTGCACCAGGGTGGCGGTCAATTGCGGAACCGCCTGGCGATCGAGTTGCGCGGTCAGGGAGGCGGAGGAGTGCGCGGCATTGCTCACCGCCGAAAGCGGGGCGCGCGCGGCGACGACGAAGCGGTTGGCGTTGGCGACCAGTTGATGGGCCTTGTCCATGGTGGCACGGGTCTCGGCAATCAGCGCCGGCGCCTGCTTCGCGGCCGGTGCGAGACTCTTCTCCAAAGTGACGAGTTTCGCGCTGGCCTGCCTGATGTTTTCGAGGACGTCGTTTATCCGCCCGACGTTGTCCTGCGAGGCGATCTTCCGCACTGCCTCTTGGACCGTGTCGAGCGTTTTCCTGGCCGTGGCCACGATCTCGCCCGCCTGATCCATCAACGCGGACAGGCCGGCCTGCCGGATTTCGAGTTGCGCCGGGTTCTCCTTCGAAGTGTGGAGAATGCCGGGCCCCTTGCCCAGATGGATGGTGACGACCGCGGGACCCACCAGGCTGCCCGAACCGGCCGTGGCATAGGAGCCGCGGGGGATGGGGAAGCTCTTGTTGATCAAGACCTTCACGTGGATCGAGCGGTGTGTTTTCCGATCGATACGAATGGATTTCACCATGCCGATCTTCACGCCGTCGAACTGCACGTCCGAGCCCTGGCCGAGGCCGGCGACGCTCGATTGCGCATTCAGGACATAGGGCAGGCGCGCGGCACCGGGCGTCAGTATCCACCACACGACCAGAGCCGCACCGATCCCGAATACGACGAGAAACACGATTGCGATCACGGCATGGGAACGATCTTCCATCAGACTCTCCGCTGTCGGTGTTTACGTTTCGCCCTTGACTCCCCGCGACGGGTCACGCGCCCTCTCATCTCTTCATCCGTGCCCGCAATGCGGCGCCGCGCGCGCCCCGGAACAGGGTCTTCACGGCGGGGTGATCGCCCGCCGCCGAACCGGGCAGCTCGGTGGGCCGGCCCTCGAACAGGATACGCTTATCGGCAAGAATGGCAATCCGGTCGGCCAGCGCGGCGACCGAGTCGAGGTCGTGGCTGACCATCACGATCGAAAGATTCAGCTCCTTCTGCAGCTCGCCCAGTACCTTGTCGAGGTCGCGCGCCGTCTCCGGATCGAGCCCGGACCCCGGCTCGTCGAGGAAGAGAAGTTCCGCTTCGACGGCGAGCGCACGCGCGAGTGCCGCGCGTTTCACCATACCGCCGGAAAGCTCCGAGGGCAACTTGTTCGCATCCTCCACGGCGAGTCCCGTCATCTGCAGCTTGAGCATGACGAGTTCATGCACAAGATCCTCGTCCAGGTGCTCGCCCATGGTGTGAAGTTCGCGCAGCGGAAAGGCGACGTTGTCGAACACGGTCAGCGCGCTGAACAACGCGCCCTGCTGAAACATGATGCCCCAGCGTTTGCGCAGCGCATGCGCCTCGCGCCAGTCGAGCTTGTGGATGTCCTTGCCGAAAATCTCCACCGTGCCGGCACTGGGTTTGCGCAGACCGATGATCTCGCGCAGCAAGGTGGTCTTGCCGCCGCCGCTGGTGCCGATGATCGCAAGCACCTCGCCGCGATAGGCGGTGATGTTCACGTTCTCGTGAATGACGGCGGTACCGAAGCGGCTCTGAAGCCCGCGCGCGCAGATGATCACTTCACCTTCCCGCTGCATATCCGCGCTCCCGGCCTTCGGCGCCGCCGTGTTTCCGTTCAAAACCCGACCCCGCTGAAGAGTATCCCGAACGCGACCTCGATCACGAGCACCATCGCGAGGCCGACCATTACGGCACGGGTGATGTTGCGCGTGAGCCCCTGGGTGTCGGGTGGCGAGGTGAGGCCATTATAGGCGCTCGCGAGGCCGATAATGAATCCGAACAGCGCGCCCTTGCCCAGTCCAATGAAATAATTTTCGATCGGAATCGAGCCGGGGAGGATGTTGAACCACATGTGCCAGGTGAGCCCCAGCGTCTGGCTCGAGATGTACACTCCGCCGAGCACCCCCCAGAAATCGGTCCACACGACCAGAAGCGGCATCGCGATCGTCATGCCGAGAATGCGCGGCAGCAGCACGCGCAGGCTGGGCGAGGCGCCGAAGGCGCGCAGGGCGTCAATCTCCTCGGTAATGTGCATCGCCCCGATGCCGGCGGTGGTCGCGCTGCCGTTGCGCCCGACGAGTACCAGCGCCGCAATGAAAGGTCCGAGTTCCCGGGTAAAGGCGACCCCGATCGCCCCGATAACCTGCTGATTCAAACCGAACTGCGCAATCTGGCCGCCAATCGTCCAGGTAAGCACGAAACCGATGATGAGCCCGAGGAAGGCGTCTAGAAACAGCGACTGGTAGCCGGCGCGGTAAATGGCGGCGGAGAGTTCGCGCAGCGGGAACAGCCGCGGATTGAGGACGCAGTGCCACAAATCCACGGCCAGCTGCCCGGCGGTCAATACGACCCCCAAGCACTGTTCTGCGAAGGCGGCGATATGAGCGCCGAGACTCGGCAGCAGCCGTGCAACCCACACGAAGCGGCCCGGCAACGGCGGGCGGCGAAGACTCACGTCGCCAAAACGTTCGATCCAGCGCTCGTGCTCGCCGGCGCCTTCGATTGCCGCGGGCTTTTCCCCGCCCCAGGCACGCCAGAAGAGCAGCGCGCCCGCGCTATCGAGGCGCTCAAGCCCGGACAAATCCCAAATGTCGTCGGGCCGGCCGTGGAAGGACTCCAGGCGTTTGAGCGCGTCGTTCTTCTCGCCGAGCAGGGCCTGCAAGCGCCAATCGCCCGCCGCCGCTATCCGGCGCCGGCCTTCCTCTTCGGTGATACTCAGCCGCGGCGCGGCTCCCATGACGGCGCCCATCGGGATAGCTCGGCGCAGTATACCAACCCGGCCCTCGGCGAAATCTCGATCGCCGGGACACCGCCGGGATTGGCGCCGATGGCACATTGCCTGCCGGCTATGCGACAATCGCGGCGGTTTTCAGGCTCCCCGCGATGACCCCCAACCGCCTCAGGCCCTCCGACTGGTTGCCGCTGGCACTCGCCGTTGCGCTGGTGACGCTGGCCTTCGCGCTCGGGCTGGGCAATCACGGTCCGATCCCGGCGATGGAGCCGCGCTTCGCGGTGGTGGTGCAGCAGATGCTCGCGCATCACCAGTGGCTGGTGCCGGAAAAGAACGGCCTGCCCTACATTGAGTACCCGCCGTTCTACTATTGGATGGCGCTCGTGCTCGCCAAGGCGGGACTGCCGACCCTGCCCGCGATCCGGCTCCCGAATCTCCTCGCACTGTGGCTTTTCATCGCCGCCGCCTTCGGGCTCGCCCGCTATCTGTTGCCACGGCTGCCGCGCTGGCTGCCCACGGTGGCGGCGTTCGTGACACCGGTCGTGCTCTACAACTTTTTCATCGCCCAGAGCGACGGCTGGCTCACCGCCGGCGTTGCCCTCGCCGTACTTGGCTACTGCCGCCAACACGAGCGCGGCGGTTTCCCGTGGATGCTCTGGATCGGCGCCGCCATCGCGGTCTTCGCCAAGGGACCGGTGGGCTTCGTCGTGGTCGCTCTCGCCATTGCGGGCGATCTTGCGATCGCGGCGGCGCTCACGCCCGGCGGCTGGCGCGCTCTGCCCCTTGCGATCTGGCGGCTGCGCCCCCTGCGCGGCTTCGCCATCAGTTTCGCGCCGCTCGCCGCCTGGTATGTCGCCTGCGGCTTTGTGGTCGGCTGGGAGTTCGTGCGGGCCGCCTTCGTCTACGACAATTTCATCCGCTTCATGGCCGGCGCCGGCGGCCACCACAATCCCTGGTGGCTGTTTGCGCAGACCTTCTGGGGCGATTATTTCCCGTGGTCGTTCGCCGCGCCGGTCGGCCTCATACTCGCCGCGCGACGACTGCGCGAGCCCGGCCCGCGCCTCGCACTGGCCTGGGCCGTGACGACGCTCATCTTCTTTTCGCTCTCTGCCTCCAAGCAGAGCAAATACATCATGCCCGCCGACCCCGCCTTCGTCGCCCTGGGCCTGCTCGCGCTTGCGGCCGCCGCCCGCCGCCGCCCGCACTGGCTCACGCGTCCGGCACTCACTTGGTGCTGCGCGTTTCTCGTGTTTTTCGTCGTCCTGGTCGGGGCCTGGCTACCGTTCAAGAGCCCGACCATAGACACCGATGCTGCCTGGGCCAAGCTGCGGAGCACCGTTGCCGCCCGACCCGGTCAGGTCGTCATGTACCGTTGGCCGCGCTCGCTCGTGCTCTGGCAGATGGGTGCGCCGATGCCCTGGTTTCGCGACGCGCGTGCACTTTATGCGGCCGTGCATGCGGGCCGGCTCAAACCCGGCGACTACGTGCTGGTGGACGTGACCGATCTCGCCGCCGACGGGGGCCGCGGCCCCTTCGTGTTCCGGCCCGCCCCTGCGCCGCCGTACTTCAAGTTCGTGATGCGGCTCCCCTTCAAGGAGGGCCTCAAGGTGTATCGTGTCCTCCCCGGCGCCGCCGAGGCACCCGTGCCGGCCACCCCGCAACCGCCGCCCGCGCCTTGGTGGGCGCGATTCGATACGGATTGAACATGAGTGCCACATACTCGCTCGACTTCTGGCTGCGCGGACTCGGCAAAGATCCCGGGATCTTCCCGCACCAACTCGACGTCGTCAATCGGAGACTCCTGCTGGTGCGCCTCACGGCCGAGCGGATACGCCTGGCGGCATTCCTCGATCAGCGCGTGCTCGCCGGCGACGAGGCCGGGGCCTGGGTGCCGCTTGCCGCCGCCATCGAGGCCGCGCCGCGGGGTGCCGGACCGGCGGGCGTCATCCTCCACTGCGGACATTGCGGTTCAACCCTCGTCTCCCGCCTGCTGGGCGAACTCCCGGGTGCCTGGGTTCTGCGCGAACCGCTGGTCCTGCAGGCGCTCGCCGCCGAAGCGCGAGCGTCGGGAACCCCCTGCGCGCGCCTCACACCGGATGAATACGCCGGCGCCCTGCACCTGTCGCAGGCCGCCTACGGGAGGCTGCCGGACGGGGCCGATCGCGCGATCGTCAAACACACGAGCCTCACTGCAAACCTCGGCGTCGATTTGCTGCGCGGCCCGAAACCACCCGCCGTGCTCTGTCTTTCGGTACCGCTCGCGGACTACCTCGCCACGATGTTGCGCGATCCGGGACTGCGCGAAGGCTTGCGCTTCGCGGCCGGCGAATGGATTCAGGACATCGCCGCGGTGCTCGGCGACGGCGGCCCCCGGCTCGCCGAACTCGGCGACGGCGAGATCGCAGCACTCAACTGGACGGCGGCCCGGCTCGCCTTCACGGCCGTGCACAAAACGCCCGGCGCCCGCGTACTCGGCTGGAACTTCGACGACTTTCTCGCCGATCCGCGCGCGCAACTCGGCGAGCTCGCCCGCCATTTCGGCCTC
>CAZKOE010000146.1:0-6740 GCA_964554305.1 uncultured Gammaproteobacteria bacterium | reverse complement strand
GGTGTTCACGACGTTGCACAAATTCGAGGGTGGCGACGCCCTGAGCGAGCGCGAGAACATCGTGGTCATCGCCGACGAGGCGCATCGCAGCCATTACGGTTTCAGCGCGCATCTGGACAAGAAAAGTGGCGAGGTGAGATACGGCATGGCGAAGTACCTGCGCGATGCCTTGCCGCGTGCCTCGTTCATCGGCTTCACCGGCACGCCGGTGGAGCTGGACGACAAGTCCACGCCCGCCGTGTTCGGCGACTACATCGACAAGTACGACATCCTGCGCGCGGTGGAGGATGGCGCCACGGTGCCGATCTACTACGAGTCGCGGCTGGCGAAGATCGGCCTGAGCGAGGACGAGAAACCGCAGCTCGATCCGGCTTTCGACGACATCACCGAGGGCGAGGAAGAAACCGCCCGGCACAAGCTCAAGACCAAATGGGCGGCGCTGGAAGCCATGGTTGGCGCCGACAAGCGCATCGAACTGGTGGCCCGCGACCTGGTCGAGCACTTTGAGAAGCGGCTGGCGGTCATGCAGGGCAAAGCCATGGTCGTATGCATGAGCCGGCGCATCTGCGTGGCCCTGTTTGACGCCATCGTCGAGCTGCGGCCCGCGTGGGCAAGCGACGATGACGCCAGGGGCGAGATCAAGGTGGTAATGAGCGGCTCGGCGTCCGACCCGACGGCGATGCAGCCGCACACCCGCAGCAAGCAGGCGCGCGAGGCGCTGGCCCGTCGGTTCAAGAACCCGGACGATCCGCTCAAACTGGTGATCGTGCGCGACATGTGGCTGACCGGTTTCGACTGCCCGTCCCTGCACACGATGTATCTGGACAAGCCCATGGCCGGGCACAACCTGATGCAGGCCATCGCGCGCGTGAACCGCGTGTTCCGCGACAAGCCGGGCGGGCTGGTAGTGGATTACCTGGGGCTGGCCGACGCGCTCAAGCAGGCACTCGCCAACTACACCACCAGCGGTGGCAAGGGCCGGCCAACGCTGGATCAGGCCCAGGCCGTGGCGGTGATGCGCGAGAAATACGAAGTGGTGCGCGACATGTTGGCCGGCTTTGATTACGCGGCCATATTGAAGGCCGAGCCGACCAAACGCATGGCGGGTGTGGCGCAAGCGATGGAGTTCGTGCTGGGATTGGAGGATGGCAAGAAGCGCTACCTGGCCGCCGTCACCGCGTTGACCAAAGCTTATGCGCTGGCGGTGCCGGACGAGGCGGCCATGGCCATCCGCGAGGAGGTGGCGCTATTCCAGGAAATCCGCACGGCGCTGGTCAAGGTGACCACGTCGGAAAGTCAGCGCACGCCGGACGAGGTGGATTCGGCCATTCGGCAACTGGTCTCGAAGGCCGTGTATTCCACCGAGGTGGTGGATATCTTCGCCGCGGCGGGCATGGACAAGCCGGACATTTCCATCCTCTCCGACGAATTCCTGGCCGACGTGAAAAACCTGCCGCAGAAGAACCTCGCCTTCGAGTTGTTGAAGAAACTCATCAACGACGAAATCACCACGCGCATGAAAAAGAACGTGGTGCAGGCGCGCTCCTTTGCCGAGATGCTGGAGGCGGCAGTGAAGAAGTACCAGAACCGTGCCATCGAGGCCGCACAGGTCATCAACGAGCTGATCAAGCTGGCGAAGGAATTGCGAGCGGCTGAGCAGCGTGGCGAGAAACTGGGCTTGTCGGATGATGAAATGGCCTTCTACGACGCTCTGGCCGACAACGAAAGCGCGCGTGACGTGCTGGGCGACGAGAAGCTGGGTTTTCTGGCACGCGAGCTGGTCGAGCGCGTGAAGCAGAATGTCAGCATAGATTGGCAGGTACGCGAGAACGCACGAGCCAGCATTCGCGTTCTGGTCAAGCGCATCCTGCGCAAGTACGGCTACCCGCCGGACATGCAGCAGCGCGCCACCGAACTCGTGCTCCAGCAGGCCGAAGTGCTGTGCGGCGATTGGAGCCAAGGATAAACCGCTCAACAGACGGTACCCGCAACGTCATACCAATAAACACGGAATGGCGACCTGCCTTTGTCACTCCCGTGCAGGCAAAAATCCAGTTTGGATGCAAATCCCGCCCTTTAGGCGGGATGCATTTCTTGACTGGGCTCCCGCCTTCGCGGGAGCGACGGTAGGTTAGTCGGGACTGAAACGGGAAGCTGGAAAATCGGCGTCGGAGTGGAATGGCACTTGCTAACCCGCGTTGCAATATGTAGGCCCGCATAAGGCAAAGCCGTTGCGGGCATTCGGCACGCCAGATGCCGGCAACGCCCTGACGGGCTTATGCCGGCCTACGCACTCAAGTAAATGCCATTCGCGCCGGAGTCATTTTACGCGTAGCGGTTGCGCTTGCGGCCGCGGAGTGAATTGGCGATGATGCCGCCGATGCCGAGCAGGCAAGTCAGGACGAGTACCCAGCCCGGCAGCGTGAAGCCGAGGAAGAGATCCTTGTGCGCGCATTCGCCGGAGCCCTGGAGGACGATCTTCACCACCTCGGAAAACGGCAGGTGCGCCATCATCGTGTGGAGCGAAGCGCCGCCGCAGGACATGACAACGCCGGGATGAAGTTGGATGTAGAGGTGGCGCGAGGAAACGTAAATGCCGATGCCGGCGACAATGGCGATCAACGCCAGGTAAATCCAGCGCCCCCAGCGGCGCGGATGGTGCAGCAGCGCGATCAGGAACACGATGCCGAGCGCGGCCGTGGTGACGCGCTCGAAAATGCACAACGGGCAGGGGTTTTCCTGCGCCGGGCCGTACTGCAGGAAATAGGCGAAGGCGAGCATCGCCGCGCACACCAGGAAGCCGATCAGGTTGCCGAGCCGGCGCGCACTCACTCGGATATTCCTTCAGCCAAAGCCGATGGTTTCCGGTTACGGCCGAAAGCCGGATCGCTCGGCCGGATGGCCGACGGCAAATCCCCTCTCCCCTCGCGAGAAATAGACAGGGTGAGAAGAAATAATTCACAGTACCGCTTCGCAGCGCTCTCCCTCATCCCGACCTTCTCCCGCGCCTCACTCCAACCCTCTCCACGCCGTGGAGAGGGAGAAGATAGGAGAAGCCGCAAGAAAGAGCCGTTGGTTAAAGCCATGGGGTTTACGTATCCCTTATCGAGGACTTTTAGCGCCTCGTCGTGGTGGTGCGAAATGTGTCGTGCCTCACCCATCGCGGCTGTATCTGCTGTCAACCGCGCCTAGTGTATCCGCAAACTTGTCCGGCGACGGCAATTCCCATTGCGCAAGTGCCGTGGCCACCGCCGCCTGGACCTGTTCGGCAAGCATCTTCGCCGGTTCGTTTCCGGACTCGATCGGCGGCAGAAACTCGAGCCGCGCACGGGTTCGCCGGCAGCGGAGCATGCGCAGGGCGTGAAATGGAAATTTATCGTCGAGGCGCATCGGCGCAAACGGCGCGCCGTCGCCGCCGACGTAGGCCAGCGCCAGGGGTTGCACCGGGCAGACCGCAACGGTGGCGGCCTCGAACAGACGCGGGCGGAAACGCCGCAACGACCGGTCGCCGCTTACGGTGCCTTCCGGGAAGAAGATTACGCGATCGCCCTCGCGCAAGCGCCCGATCAGGTTGCCGCCGAGCGATTTGAAGCTGCGCATCTCGCCGCGGCTGATGTAAAGCGTGCGCCCACCGTGGCGCGAGAGGTAGCCGACCAGCGGCCAGCGATCAATCTCGGCCTTGGAAATGAACGTGCCGGAGAGCGTCGCGCCGATCACGATGATGTCGAGCCACGAGCGGTGGTTGCTCGCGACGAGCGCCGGCGCGGCCGCGGGTTGGCCGCGCGCCTCGATCTCGATGCCCCAGATGCGCGCGAGAATCCGGAACCAGAAGCGCATCATCGGCGGTTGCGCCCGGCGCCGGAACCGCGGCGCCACGGCATCGGCGCAGGCAAGGAAAATCGCCTGTACCAGGCTCGCCGGAATCAGGCACAGGATGCAGACGATGCGCAGTGTGAGACGAATACTTGTCATGAGCCGATGGATGTGAAAGCCACAAGGAGCGAAGGCGGTTGCGACGGGCGCGGCGGTTTTCAGCCCGGCGGCCAGCCGAGGCGGCGCCCGCCGAGCAGATGCAGGTGCAGGTGAAACACGCTCTGGCCCGCCCCGGCGTTGCAATTGAGTACGGTGCGATAGCCGCTGTCGGCGATACCCTCCCCGGCCGCGATGCGTTTTGCCGCGAGCGTCAGCCGCCCGACCAGCGCGGCATCGGCGTCGCCGAGATCGTTGGTGGTTGCGATGTGACGTTTCGGAATGATGAGCACGTGCACCGGCGCCTGCGGATTGAGATCGCGGAACGCGAGGATTTCCTCGTCTTCGTAAACCCTGTCGGGTTCGATTTCCCCTGCGACCATCTTGCAGAACACGCAATCGCTCATGAAAGTCTCCTGTTTCTTGCCACCCGCGGGCGGCTTTATTGTATCGGGGCCGGGGACTCGACAATAGACGCGATTGCAGGAGCGGACCCCGCCGCAATTTCGGGAGCGTCGGCTTCCAGCCGGCCGGGCCGGAAAGATGCCGGCGCTCCTCCAGGATCGGAGTCACTTGCGCCTGCAAGCGACAAGCGTCGCGGGCAAAGCCTACTTCTACCGTTTCCGCCCGACCTTACTCTCCGCTTTTGCAGGCCGTTGCCATTGTGGGAGCGGTCGTCCGCGTGCTTACTCCTCGACGGCGCGCCGCCCCATGAAGGCGCGCGCAAGCGTCGTGCCGTCCACGTATTCGAGTTCGCCGCCCACGGGCACGCCGTGAGCGATGCGAGTCGCGCGCACGCCGTGACGGCCTGCCATCTCGCCGATCCAGTGCGCCGTCGCCTCGCCTTCGACCGTGGCACCCGTCGCGACGATCGCCTCTTCAACTGCTCCGTCCAGGCGAGCCTCCAGAAGATCGGCGCCGAGTTCCGCCGGACCGATGCCGTCGAGCGGCGAGAGTCTGCCACCGAGCACGAAGTAGCGCCCGCGGTAGCCGGTCGCGGCTTCCAGCGCGACCACATCGGCCGGGCTTTCGACGATCATCAACTCCCGCTCATCGCGGTCCGGGTTGGCGCACAGGGAACACAATTCGCCCTCGCAGAACATCCGGCAATTCTCGCAGCGCCCGATGGCGCGGTCGGCGGCCGTGAGCGCACCGGCCAGTCGCGCGAGCGCGTCGCGATCCCGTTCGAGCAGATGAAAGGCCGCGCGCTGCGCGGACTTGGGCCCCACGCCCGGAAGCACCTGCAGGGCAGAGACCAGTGCCCTCAAGCTGGAGGGGAAGACATCCGCCACGCTTCAGGCCCCCGGCAACATGCCCGGCGGCAGGCCGCCGGCCATCCCCGAGAACCGCTCCTGGATCGTTTCGCGTACGCGCCGGGCAGCGGCATTCACGGCGGCGGCGATCAGGTCTTCGAGCATTTCGCGATCGCCTTCGGCCTCGGGCGCGATTTCAACGCGCAGTGCCTCGAACTGGCCGTTGAGGGTCACCCGCACGATGCCGCCACCGGCCTCGCCGGTGCATTCCAGCCGCACGAGTTCCGCCTGCATCTGCTCGAAGCGGGCCTTGAGATTTTGCGCCTGGCGCAGCATGTCGCTCCAATCGGGCACGTTCACTCCTCCGGTCGGATCGTGTCGGGCATCACCTCCGCGTCGAACGTCTCCTTGAGCGCGGCGACATGCGGATCGGCGGCGATGGCCTCCTCGGCTCGGGCCTGGCGCTCCGCCGCCCGCGCCGAGCGCCGCCCGGCCGGCGTGTCCTTCGATGCGTGACGCGCCACGTTGATGACCAATTTGAGGGAACCGCCGAGTTCGCGGGCAAGCGCCGCATGCAACGCCTTTTCCAGGCGAGGCGTCAGCAATTGCTTGCGCCGTTCGTCGAGCTCCAGGCGAATGCGATCGTCCTCGCGTGCAACCAGGCGGCACTGCTGGGCGAGTTCGCGGGTCAGGCCGTCGAGTTCGAGGCGGCCGAGCAGCGTTTCCCAGTCTTCGTCCGCCGCGGACGGCTTCGATGTTGCGCTCCTCGGGCCGGTTTCGGTTCGCGCCGCCTGCGAGTGCCGCGGGGCCGGCACAGCGGCCGGGGACAACTTCGATCCACCGGCGGGAATCGTGGTCGGGCGGAAGGCCAGCATGCGCAGAAGCACCATCTCCAGCGCCAGTGCGGGATCGGGGGCCAAGTCGACATCGCGCTTGCCGGCAAGCGCGATGTCGTAGTTCAACTGTACCGTTTCGGCGGCGAACAGTTCCGCCAGTTTCTCCAGCCGCTCGGTCGGCACGTCGGCGGGCATCGGCGCCGCGGGCAGCAGTTGCCGGCGGGCAAGCAGCGCGAAGGTTTCGCTCATCGCATCCAGCACGTCCCCGGGATCGCCGGCGCCGCGGGTTACCTCCCCAAGCTTCCCCCACAGCGCCCCCGCATCGCCTTGCGCCAGTGCTTCCAGGAGATCGTAAACGGCCTCACGATCGGCCGAGCCCAAGATACTCGCCACCTCCCTGGCGGCAAGCGCCCCCCCGCCGAAGGCGAGTGCCTGGTCCAGCAACGAAAGCGCGTCACGCACCGAACCGCGGGAAGCGCGCGCGAGCGCCGTCAACGCGGCGGACTCGGCCGTGAGTCCCTCGCGTTCCACGATGCGGGCAAGCGCCGCTTCGATCTCGACCGCCGGGAGGCGATGCAGGGCAAACACGAGGCAACGCGAGCGCACCGTGAGCGGCACCTTCTCCGGCTCGGTTGTCGCGAAGAGGAACTTCACATGTTCTGGTGGTTCCTCAAGTGTTTTT
>CAZKOE010000145.1:0-6762 GCA_964554305.1 uncultured Gammaproteobacteria bacterium | reverse complement strand
CTGCGATCAGACTTGGATCCACTTGGTATTACTCCTCAAAAAAACCAATCAAAAAATCTTCAACCTGCCCCGTAGGCCGGCGCAAGGCCGCAAGCCCGTTGCCGGCATTCGCTCCGCGCGCCGGGGAACGCGCGCAAAAACGCACGCTTATCCCGGCCTGCAGGCCCGGCCTCGCATCAATGTTCCACCTGCTGCGCCATGCCCAGATAGACGACGGCAAGCACGCCGAAAATAAACGCCTGCAGCATGGCGATCAAAAGATCGAATGCCGTCCAGCCGAAGCCCGCCAGCAAATGAGCCGGAATCTTCCAGATGGCGCCCCAGGCCAGCGGCTCCAGCGCGGAAAGCGTCAGCAGCGCGAGCAGGGCAAAAATCAACTCGCCGGCGAACATATTGCCGAACAGTCGCAGCGCGAGACTCACCGGTTTCGCAAGATCGTCAATCAGGGTCGTGACCAGATTCATCGGTGCACCAAACTTGCCGTAGGGATGAAACAGGAAGCGCTTCACATAACCCACCGGGCCATTGGCCTGAATCTGGTAGACGACCATCAACACGAATACCACGATTGCCATTGCAAAAGGCACGTCGAGCGTAGCCGTCGGAACGTCGCGGAAATACACGGTCCCGATGCCGGCAAGGTGACCGATGCCGCCGGCAATCGATGGAATCAGATCGATGGGAATCAGATCCATCGCATTCATCAGAAACACCCACAGAAAGATCGTGAGCGCCATCGCGCCGACGTAGTTGTTGGCTTTGGGGAAAACTTCGCGAATCTGATCGCCAATGTACTCGACGATGAATTCCAGCGAGTATTGGAAGCGGCTCGGAGTGTCCACCCGCCAGCGCCTGCGCATGAACCAGGCAAAAACGATGAGTCCGATCGCAAACAGCACCGAAATGAGAATCACATCGATGTTAAACGCATGAAAATCAATCAGCCCGCTCGGTTGATGGGTCTGCGCACTGCACCCGATGCACCAGTTGGTGAGATGGTGGGTGATGTACTCGCTCGAACTCTCGCCGCCGCCAGCCGCCATCGTTCCCCGTCTCCTTTCCGATCAAGCCCGGCGCCGGAGCAGTCCGGCCGCCACGTAATAAGCGATTTCGGCGCCCACGAAACCCGCGATCAAAGCCAGCGGGGCAAGTTTCAGCACCACGAAAGCCACCACAAAGGCGGCCACCACGAAAACCAGACGCTCCAGCGTGCTCAGGTAGAGCCCGGCGGCACTCGCGCCCGGGCGCGACGCCCGGCTCACCCGATATGCCAGAAGCAGCGATACTACGACCGCCGTCGCGCCGCCGTAAAGTACCGCGCCCGCCGCCAACGGCGAGCCGAATGCCACATAAAAACCGATCGCGATTGCCAGCGTCGCCGCCCCCTGAATCGCGAGTAATCGAAGGAGGACTTCACGCATTCGCGTCCATGGACGCGACCTGTGCGCGCCATCGCCAAAATATCCGCGTTATTTTAACGGCAGCAGTGCCAGAGATCAACCGCACGGGCGAACCGCAAGTCCGCCCATGCGGTCATGCTTCGGCCGGTGCCGTGCAGGTGCCGGCCGGGTTGTCGCCGTCCGTCTTATTTCGCCGGCTTGCACTCGAAGTTCTGGCCGCCCACGGCGGCCGCGGCCATCAATCCGCCCTTGACCAGGGTGAATACGGCCACGCCCTTGTTGTAGCCCACGCTCGCCGCTGCGCCGGCATTTGCGGCCACGGCGGACACGCCGCTGCCGAAGGTGAAATTGCCGCCGATGAATTGCTCAAAGTAAGGCCTGGACTTGAAGAAAATGACTTCGCTGTAAGCCTTGCCACCGATCTGAAAGCCGATGGATCCCTTGGCAATGCTGCAATTGGCGACCAGCTTCCCGCCTCGAAACGCTCCGCCTTTGCCGTAGGAGCCGCCGATGATCAAGGCGCCCTTGCTCACGGTCGGAAACACGGCGTAGCCATAAGCGTTGTCGAGGAATTTGCGTATCCCGGGGTCGGCGCCAACCATCCGGGCCATGGTCTGGTGGGCCTGCGGATAAGCGGTGCTTGGCTGGGATATCTGCGCCATGGGGGCCTGGCCGGAACTGGCGGAAGAGGTGGCGGTGCAAGCCCCGAGGCCAAACCCCGCCGCCACGATCGCCGCGGCCGTCAAAGTCGAAGATCCCGGAATTCTCATGGTGATCACTCCTTGTGTGTTATTCCAGTTGGTCAGGCAGCCCGCGCGACCATCACGCAAGCCACTCGTGCGACCGTTTTTCAACGGTCCACAAGGCCAGTTTACTCCTCTCGGGCCGGCAGTTGCCAAGGGGCATAGGGCGGCGGCGCGAGTCCATGCTCGGCGGCCACGGCGGGAGCGAGGCTCGCGGCCGAGGCGAGCTCGTTGCGGAGATAGGTGGTCAGCGCGGCCCGGCTATCCCAGCCCGGCTCGGATTCGGGCATGGCCGTGCGCCGGAAAGCTTCCCCATCCCTGGCCAGCAGACCGGCGCGCACAAACCAGACCAGGCGCCGGCGCGCGTGGCGCGCGGCATCCTGGGCGAGGCGCAGGCCCGCGGCCGCCAGCGCGCCCCCGAGGCTTTCGACCGAAGCGCCGAGATCCGCCGGCGTCATCTTCTCGCCCGCCCTGGCGCGCAGAATTCGATGGGCCGCAAGGTGAGAACCGGTGACGGTGGTGGCGTGCAGGATCCCCGCCGCCACTGCGGCATCGAACTCGCGCCGCCCGGGATAATCGCCGGCGAAAAAGGCCGGGCCCGCATGGACCACGACGCGTGTTCGGCGCCCGGGTACACTCGGGTCGTAGGCGAGGCCCACGGGGAGCACCGGCAGATCCGGGCGCAGCGCGCGGGCGATTCGCCAGGCCCCGGCGCGCGGCCGCTGAAAGTACCCGTCGGGCGAATTCGCGCCTTCGGGCGCCAGCATCACCGCCTCGCCGGCGGCCAGCACCCGTGTGAATACCTCGAGATGCGCCGCGATCCGCCGGCGTTCCACCGGCTTGAAGCGGCGAAAGGTCGAGCGGCTGAGCCGGCGATGGCCCCAGCCCCCGCCCACCAGGTGCTCGAAGGCGCGCTCGCGGCGCAGCAACCAGGAAATGGTTCTGCCCGGCGCGGCGCCCGCTGCCGCCAGCCGCTGCGTCCAGCGCGGATGCAGGGTTTCGTGCAGGCGGTGTTCGCCAAGGTAATGGCGCAGGTCCCGCAGCACGATCGCCATGCTCTGCTCGGGGATCCGGTGGATCGGGTGGGCCTTGAAAATCGTGAGAATGCGCGCGAGGGGAATGGCAGGGGAAACCAGGCGCGGCAGCACGAGCCAGGGCGAACGCCAGTAGTGCCACAGAAAACCCGGCTCGAACAGGTCCTCGCGGGCCACGAAATGCGGCAGCACGCCGGTGATGCGGGCACCGCGCGCGCGGCCCAGGAAAACCCCCAGGATCGGGATGTCGGCATCGCGCCGATGATTGGCGACGATCAGGCAGGGCGTGGGAACACGCTCGGGCAAACCGCTTTCCTCGATATCGAACAGGCTTCTGACCATGCGATCAAAGGCCAGCAGAAACGCGCGCGCCGCCCATCGCGGTTGCGGTGGGAGTGGGTCGATTTTTTCGCTCATCGGCTCGCAGGCGCAGGCATACCTGCAATAGCTTACCGGCTCGCCCGGCTCTCGTTTACCATGAGCGGATGTTCGAGCGAATTCCGGAACGCCCCTTCAAGGGCCGCGGAGCGGCGGTCTCGCCCGAGGGGCGCTTCGAATCGCTCCGCCACGAGCGCGAAGACGACGGCTGGTTCCCCGCGGAGGAAGAAGGCAAACCGCACACGACACTCGGCGTGGATCGCGCGCGCCGCGTCCTCACCGACAACGACTCGCCCGACGTTGGCTTCTCGCGCTCGCTCAATCCCTACAGAGGCTGCGAGCACGGCTGCGCCTATTGCCTATCCGGCGACACTCTCATCCTGACGGCCAACGGCACGACGCGGGCACTCGCCGAACTGCGCGTCGGCGATGCAATCTACGGGAGCCGTCGTGAAGGCCGGTACCGCCGTTACACGGTTACCAGGGTACTTGCCCGTTTCGCAAGCATCAAACCCGCTTGGCGGATTCTCCTTGCCGACGGCACTTCTCTCGTCGCCAGCGGCGATCATCGCTTTCTCACCGAGCGTGGCTGGAAGTTCGTTACCGGCACCGGCCGGGGACCCGAATGCCGCCCGCATCTCACCGACAACAACAAGCTCATGGGAACGGGCGCCTTTGCCGTCGCCGCAAAAAAGGACGAAAACTATCGGATCGGTTACCTTTGCGGCATGATTCGCGGCGGCGGCGTTCTCGGCCAGTACAGCTATTCGCGCGAGGGACGTAATCGCGACGATCATTACCGTTTTCGTCTGGCGCTTGCCGACACCGAAGCCTCGGAACGCGCCCGGGCTTACCTGCTGCAATTCGGCGTCGAAACCCGACGCTTCGCCTTTCAGGAGGCAACAGGTGCCCGGCGGGCGATCTCGGCCATCGGGTCTTCGACGCGCGCCGCCTTCACATGCGCCAAACGGTTGATTGACTGGCCCGGCACGGTCGAAACAGGTTGGCATGCCGGCTTTCTCGCCGGCATCTTTGACGCAGAGGGCTCCTACAACCGCGGCATCTTGCGTATCAGCAATACCGACCCCATTATTATTCGACGGCTCCGGGAAGCCTGTGCGCAGTTCGGTTTTCGCTTCATTGTGGAACGAGCGACCGAAGGGCGGCCGAAGCCGATCGAAACGGTTCGCATCACGGGCGGATTGCGCGAACACCTGCGCTTCTTTCACCTGACCGATCCCGCGATTACGCGCAAACGCAACATCGAAGGACGGGCGATCAAACATGTAGCCGATCTCCGCGTCGTCGCCGTCGAACCGCTCGAATACGCGGAACGTCTGTACGACATCACCACGGAGACCGGCGACTTCATCGCCAATGGCGTCATCGCGCATAACTGCTTCGCCCGGCCAACGCACAGTTACTTGGGACTTTCGCCGGGCCTCGACTTCGAAACGAAACTCTTTTACAAGCCGGACGCTCCGGAACAACTGGCGCGCGAACTCGCGGCGCCAAATTACGAACCGGTGCCGATCGCGCTCGGGATCAACACGGACGCTTACCAGCCCGTGGAGCGCAAAACAAAACTCACGCGCCGCTTGCTGAAGGTGCTTGCGGCGCACAAGCATCCCGTAGGGATCGTCACCAAGTCGGCGCTCGTCGAACGCGATCTCGATATTCTCGCGCCGATGGCCGCCGAAGGGCTTGTCTCAATCAGCTTTTCGGTGACGACGCTTGATCGCGAACTCGCCCGCCGGCTCGAACCGCGCGCGACCGCGCCGCGCCGGCGCATCGAGGCGATCCGCCGCCTTGCGGCGGCGGGCGTGCCGGTCGGCGTATTGGTCGCTCCCGTAATCCCGGCGCTCAACGACGCCGACATGGAGCGCATCCTCGAAGCGGCGGCGGCCGCCGGCGCACATCGTGCGGGCTACGTGGTGCTGCGCCTGCCGCGCGAACTCGCCGTGATGTTCCCCGCCTGGCTCGAGGCGCACTACCCCGAGCGCAAGGCCAAAGTACTCGCGATACTCACCGATCTGCACGGCGGCAAACTTTACGACTCCCGTTTCGGTACACGCATGAAGGGGCAGGGCCCCTGGGCGGCCCTCATCGCACGGCGGTTCGCCGTTGCCGCCAAGCGTTACGGCCTGGAACGCCACGGCGCCGGACTGCGCACCGACCTTTTTCGCGTACCCGGGCGAGGCAAACAACAGGAACTGGCACTATGACCCAACGCATCGGATTGATCCTGATCGGCGACGAGTTGCTTTCGGGCAAACGCCGCGACGCGCATCTCGCCAACGCGGCACGGCTCATGGCCGAGCGCGGCCTCGCCGTGGACTGGGTGCGCATCGAGCACGATGATCTCGCCGTGCTCGCGACTGTCTTCCGCACCATCATGGCCAGCGGCGACATCGCCTTCAGCTACGGCGGCATCGGGGCGACACCGGACGACGTCACCCGCCCGGCCGCTGCCGCTGCGGCGAGCGTACCACTCGTCCGCCACCCGGAAGTCGTGAAACTGATCGAAGATCGCTTCGGCGCGCGCGCCTATCCGAACCGCATCCGCATGGCCGAAGTGCCGCAGGGTGCCACGCTTATCCCCAATCCTCCCGGCCTGATTCCCGGCTTCAGCCTCGGCAATCTCCATTTCATGCCGGGCTTCCCCGACATGTCGGCACGCATGCTCGCCTGGCTCCTCGACGAACGCTACCGCAAACTCCACCGCACTCGCGAGGTCGAACAACTGATCGTGGTACTCGACACGCCCGAGAGCGAACTCGTGCCGCTGATGGAGCGGCTCCTCGCCGAACACCCCGGCGTGCGCCTGTCGAGTCTGCCCGGCGGCGGGCGGCCGTGGCGCATAGAAATCGGCCTCAAGGGCGCGCCCGTCCACGTAGATGCAGCCACCGCCACGTTCACCGCCGCACTAGATCTCGCCGCCATCCCCTGGCGGCGCGGACAAAGACTGTAGCCCGTGTGAATACTCCACCGGCTAAAGCCGGTGGCTTCTGGTTACGGCTGAAAGCCGGATCGCTCGGCCATGCGACCGACTCTTCCCCCCTCTCCCCTCGCGGGAGAAGGACAGGGTGAGGGGTAACCGTTCATGGCGCCGCTCCGCAGCCCGACCCCTCATTCCAACCTTCTCCCGCAAGGGGAGAAGGGGCAAGAATAATGGGCCGGCTAAAACCGGGGGATTTACATAGCCCC
>CAZKOE010000144.1:0-6762 GCA_964554305.1 uncultured Gammaproteobacteria bacterium | reverse complement strand
GAGAAGAACACGACGATCCCGACCAAGGCGACCCAGGTGTTCTCGACGGCGGCCGACAATCAGCCGGCGGTGACGGTGCACGTGCTCCAGGGCGAGCGCGAGATGGCGAACGCGAACAAGTCGCTCGGCCGCTTCGACCTCTCCGATATTCCGCCGGCGCCGCGCGGCGTGCCGCAGATCGAGGTGGCCTTCGACATTGACGCCAACGGTATCCTCCACGTCTCGGCGAAGGACAAGGGCACCGGCAAGGAGAACCGCATCGAGATCAAGGCGAGTTCGGGCCTTTCCGACGAGGAAGTCGAGCGCATGGTCAGGGACGCCGAGGCGCACGCCGAGGAAGACAAGAAGGCGCGCGAACTGGTCGAGACCCGTAACCAGGCCGACGCCATGATTCACGCGAGCGAGAAGTCGCTCAAGGATCTCGGCGACAAGGTCGAGCCCGGCGAGCGCGCCGAGATCGAGTCGGCGATCTCGGACCTGAAGGAGGCGCTCAAGGGCGACGACAAGGCTCGCATCGAAACCAAGAGCGAGGCGCTCGCCACCGCCTCGGCGAAGATTGCTCAGCGCATCTACCAGGCGGGGCAGGGCGAGCAGCAGGCCGGCAAGGCGGACGGCGGAGAGGCCGGGGGCGGCAACGAGTCTGCGCAGGAGCCGGAAGGCGAAAGCGTGGTGGATGCCGAATTCGAGGAAGTCGACGACGACGAGAAGAAGCGGGGCTGATTTGCGCGCCGGCATAGGCTCGAGGGGCGCTGCCGGTAATCGGGGTCGCGCGTTTGCAACGCTTTGCTTGTGCGGGTCTGCGAAATACGGCGGGTACCTGCGATGCCTGCCGTTTCGCACGGTGGAGTGCAAGGCGTGAACACGGGCCGGATGGAGGCGTTCAGCGACGGCGTGATCGCCATCATCATCACCATCATGGTGCTGGGGATGATGGAAGTGCATACCGAGGGCACCGGCTGGGCTTCCCTGGAACCGGTGGTACCGGTGTTTCTGGGCTACGTGCTGAGCTTCGTCTACGTCGGCATCTACTGGAACAATCACCACCACATGCTGCGCGCGACCGAGCGGGTCAACGGCGGCATTCTGTGGGCCAACCTGCACCTCTTGTTCTGGTTGTCGCTGTTCCCGTTCGTGACGGCCTGGGCGGGCGAGCATCGCTTCGCCACCGTGCCAAGCGTGCTCTACGGCGGTGTGCTGTTGATGGCGGCGGTTGCCTGGGTGATTCTGCAGCGCAGCATCGTTGCCCTGAACGGCCGCGAATCGCTGCTTGCGCAGGCGATCGGCGGCGGGCTGAAGGAAAAGCTCTCGCCGGTGCTTTACGTACTCGGCATGGGGCTCTCGTTTGTCAACAACTGGGCCGGTAACGCGATGTACGTTATCGTCGCGCTCATGTGGTTGGTGCCGGATCGCAGGATCGAATCGAGGATTGTCGAATGAGCGACAGGGATTATTACGAAACGCTGGGCGTGTCCCGGGATGCCCCGGAAGCCGACATCAAGAAGGCCTACCGGCGCCTGGCGATGAAGTACCATCCCGATCGCAATCCCGGCGACAAGACGGCCGGCGAGCGCTTCAAGGAAATCAACGAGGCCTACGAAGTGCTCGGTGACGCCGGCAAGCGCCAGGCCTACGACCAATTCGGCAAGGCCGGCGTTCGCGGCGGCGCGGCGGGCGCCGGCCCCGGGGGGTTCGGCGGATTCGGTGGCGTGGATCCCGCCGACATCTTCGGCGATATTTTCGGCGACATCTTCGGCGGCGCGGGCGGCGGCCGGCGCGCTGCCCGCGGGGCCGACCTCCAGTACCGGCTCGCGGTGGACCTCGAACAGGTCGCCGCCGGCGAGGAAGTGACTATCGACGTGCCGCGCCACGTGGCCTGTGGGCATTGTTCGGGGAGCGGTGCGGCACCGGGCTCCAAGCCGCGGGTCTGTTCCACCTGTGGCGGGCAGGGGCAGGTACGAATGCAACAGGGCTTTTTCACCCTGCAGCAGACCTGTCCCGATTGCGGCGGACGTGGCGAAGTCATCGGTGAACCCTGTCCGGTCTGCCGGGGCAGCGGGCTCGAGCGGCGCAGTTCGCGCCTGCGCATTCGCATTCCGCCGGGAGTGGAAAACGGCAATGCCATTCGTCTCGGCGGGCAGGGCGAGGCGGGTGCGCGCGGGGCGCCGGCGGGCGATCTGTACGTCGAAATTCGTATTCGACCGCATCCTATCTTCCGCCGCGAGGGTGCGGATCTCGCCTGCGAGGTGCCGATCGGCTTCGCGGCGGCGGCACTCGGCGGCGAGATTGAAATTCCCACTCTCGGCGGTCAGGGCAAACTCAAGATTCCCGCCGGCACCCAGAGCGGGAGACGGCTCCGGGTGCGTGGCAAGGGACTGCCCCGGCCGGGCGGAGGGACCGGCGATCTGCACTGTATCGTCCAGGTGCAAACGCCGGTCAATCTCGACGACGAGCAGAAACGGCTGATTCGCGAACTCGACGAGCGCCTGCACAAGGGCGGCGCCCGCCACAACCCCGCGGAGCAGGAAAGCTGGACCGCCAAGGTGAAGAACTTCTTCGAGCAGCTGGCGAGTTGAGCCGGTGCGGACGCGTGACTCCGGGGGCGCGGCCGCTGGGTCGACGTCCGGACGTTGAGCTATGCGCCGGCTGGGTACGCGCCACGTTCGTGGCGGGAGCAGGCCCCCTGCGGGAAAATGGCCGAGCTTGGCGGCGTTGCCGCGAGCCTCTAGAAAGGCATACAATAAAATCGCTTCAATACGAAATTGGTTTGACTTGAGAAAATATCCCAAAACACGTCCACCCCTGCCGATGCTGACGGCAGCCGCGTTCAAACGCGCGGTCGGCCTGAGCCGGGTCAGTGCCGAAAACGTGGCACGCGCCCGCCGGGTGCTGGTAGATGGTGAACGCGTGATCGAGGTTGCAGAGTCCGAAGGTGTGTCGCGCCAGCGGATTTATCAGGTTGTGGAGCGGGTGCTGGCCGAGCTTTGACGGGCGGAGGGAACCGGGCCGTATCCGGCATTTCGAGCGGAGTGGTGCCGGGGGTCCCAATCCTCATGCACTTGCATGCGCACGACGGTTTCTGCGCTCCGGTTGCGTCGGGTTCGTCTTCGCCGCGTTTTCCTGCGCCCTGCTAGTCGCAGGCTCCGCTGGTGCGCGCGGCTTCGCTCACCGCCGCGGCGATCTCCTTGTGGACGTCGCTGCGTAACGGATCGAGGGCGAGACTGCCTTCGGCCGTCAGGTCGGCCAGGCGATTGGCGGCGGCAAAGAACATTTCGTCGGTGAACCGCTTTGCACGTGCGTCGAGTGCTCCGCGAAACAGTCCCGGGAAGCCGAGGACGTTGTTGACGATCGCGCCGTCGGCCGCAAAAGCCGCGCCGTGGGCGAGCGCAACGCCGGGCTCGATTTCGGGCTCGGGATTCGACAGGGCGAGAATAATCTGGCCTTTGCGGACGAGTTCCGGGCGAATGAGCCCCTTTTTGCCGCTGGTCGCGATCACGATGTCGGCGCGTTCCATGATTGCTTCCAGCGAGCAGCCCTTGCCGCCCATGTTGTCCAGCCGTGCAATCGCTTCCGGATTCGGGTCCGCGCCGATTTCCGCTTTCACGCCGTAGGCAAGCAACAGGCGGGCGATACCGATCCCGGCCGCGCCAAGGCCGATCTGGCCGACCACGCTGGCGCGAAGGTCGTGGCCGAGATCGCGGGTCACGCGCAGCAGCGCGGCGAGCGTGACGACCGCCGTACCGTGCTGGTCATCGTGCATCACGGGAATGTCGAGCGTTTCGACGAGCGTGCGCTCGATCTCGAAGCAGGCCGGTGCGGCGATGTCCTCGAGCTGGATGGCGCCGAAAGAGGGCGCCATCGCGCGCACGGTCTCGATAATGCGCTCGGGTTGTTTCTCGTCGAGCAGAATCGGGATGCCGGAGAGCCCGCCGAGTTGTGCGAGCAGCGCCGCCTTGCCCTCCATGACGGGAAGTCCGGCGCGGGCGCCGATGTCGCCGAGCCCGAGTACGGCCGTGCCGTTGGTGACGATTCCAACCGTGCGCCCGAGTGCCGTGTAATCCCAGACCTTCTCCGGCGCTTCGACAATGGCGAGGCAGACTCGGGCGACCCCCGGCGTGTAGATGTCGCGCAGCAACCCCAGGGTCTTGATCGGTGTGCGCGCGGTCATGCGAATTTTCCCGCCGCGGTGACGATCGAACACGCGGTCGGAGCGCCCGAGAAGCCGCGCGTTGGGCAATGCCTCAAGCCGCCGGTAGAGTCCGTAATCCACGTCCTGGTCCATTTCCAGCGTGATTTCCCAGATCGTCTTGTCCTGCTTGCGCTGCACCGCGTTCAGATTGGCGATGACCAACCCGCTCTCGCCGATCGCCTGGAGAATTTTTGCAAGGCTTGCCGGCTTGTGCTCGGATTCGATCAGCAGGATTTCCGGGATTTTCATGGAGGTTTCTCGGGGCTCGTTACTCACAATGGAGCGCTGGCTTCATGCCGGCAAAGGCCGGCCGGAAGCCGATGCTCCCCACGGAACTCGGCCCTGGCGTTCGAGGTCGGCATTGATTGCGCGGGCCGTGCCCGTGAAATATTAACGCTTCACCGGATTCCGCTTGGCGTGACTTTTTCAACAAGCGGTGCCCGCTCACGCCTTGCCGATGCGCGGGCCGGCGTTTCGACCGGCGCCACGCGGCTCGGCCCGGGCCGAGCCCTGCGAACGTCGCTGCCCACTCGCGGGTGCGTTCGATTGCCTCCGGCTTGCTGCTAAAATGGCGCCGGTTAGCGCGCCGGAAGCGGCCGCCGGCCCCTGCAAATTCCACTCGTCGAGGGAATCAGCCCCAAGTGCCGTTCAAGCCTGCCATTCTCGCCCTGGAAGATGGTTCAGTTTTCCGGGGCACTGCCTTCGGTGCGCCCGGCGTCGCCGTCGGTGAGGCGGTTTTCAATACCGCGATGAGCGGCTATCAGGAAATCCTGACCGATCCCTCCTACGCGCGCCAACTGGTGTGCCTGACCGCCGCGCACGTCGGCAACGTCGGCGTGAACCCCGGCGACATGGAGTCGGCGCGGGTGCACGTGGAAGGCCTGATCGTGAGGTGCGCGGGGCCCGGGCCGTCGAACTGGCGCGCGCGGGGCTCGCTCGACGGGTTTCTGAGCGAAGCGGGCCGGCCCGGCATCGCCGAGTTGGATACCCGTCGGTTGACCCGGCATCTGCGTGCGCATGGCGCACTCAACGCCTGCTTGGCGAGCGACCTCGACGAGGCCGAGGCGATCCGACGCGCGCGCGAGTTCCCGGGGTTACTGGGCATGGACCTTGCCGCCGGCGTGAGTTGCGAGGCGGCCTACGACTGGACGGAGGGGCTGTGGCAGCGGACACCGTCCGAGCCGCACCATCGGATCGTCGTTTACGACTTCGGCGTCAAACGCAACATCCTGCGCATGCTCGTGGATTGTGGCTGCGCCGTGAGGGTGGTACCGGCGCGCACGCCGGCGGCGGAAGTGCTGGCGACGAAGCCCGACGGCGTCGTGCTCTCGAACGGCCCCGGCGACCCTTCCGCCTCGAGCTACGGGATCGAGACGGCGCGCGAACTCCTTGCCGCAGGTGTGCCGTATCTCGGCATTTGCCTGGGGCACCAGTTCCTGGGGCTTGCAAGCGGCGCGCGCACGGTGAAGACGCCGTTCGGTCACCACGGCGCTAATCATCCGGTGCTCGATCTGGCGACGAAGCAGGTGTGGATATCGAGCCAGAACCACGGTTTTGCGGTGGATGCCGATACGCTTCCCGACAATTTGCGCGCGACGCATATTTCACTGTTCGACCGCAGCCTGCAGGGCGTCGCCCGGACGGATACGCCGGCAATCGGTTTCCAGGGCCATCCCGAAGCCAGTCCCGGCCCGCACGATGTGGCGCCGATCTTTCAGCGCTTCGTTGCCTTGATGCGGGGAGAGCGCCGACATTTTGCCGGCAAGGACCGACTGGAAGTTGGGGGTTCCCGGGGGACTGATCATGCCTAAGCGCACCGATATCAAGACCATCCTCGTGATCGGTGCGGGGCCGATCGTGATCGGCCAGGCCTGCGAGTTCGACTACTCCGGCACCCAGGCGGTGAAGGCGTTGCGCGAGGAAGGTTACCGTGTCGTGCTGGTGAACTCCAATCCGGCGACGATCATGACCGATCCCGAAACGGCGGATGCGGTCTACATCGAACCGGTGCACTGGCGGGCGATCGCCGGCGTCATCGAAAAGGAACGCCCGGATGCCCTGTTGCCCACGATGGGCGGGCAGACGGCGCTCAACACGGCGCTCGATCTCGCCCGCGAAGGCGTGCTCGAAAAGTTCGGCGTGGAGTTGATCGGCGCCTCGCGCGATGCCATAGACATCGCCGAGGATCGCGAGCGTTTTCGCGAGGCAATGCACGAGATCGGTTTGGCGACTCCGCGCTCGCTGCTGGCGCATGACATCGAGGCGGCGCTCGCGGCGCAGGCCGAGATCGGCTTTCCGACCATCATCCGGCCCTCGTTCACGCTCGGCGGCTCGGGTGGCGGCATCGCCTACAACCGTGACGAGTTCATCGAGATTTGCGAGCTCGGCCTCGACCTGTCGCCGACCAACGAACTGTTGATCGAGGAGTCCGTGCTGGGCTGGAAGGAATTCGAGATGGAGGTCGTGCGCGATCGTGCCGACAACTGCATCATCGTCTGTTCGATCGAAAACTTCGACCCGATGGGCGTGCACACGGGCGATTCGATCACCGTCGCACCGGCGCAAACGCTCACCGA
>CAZKOE010000143.1:0-6774 GCA_964554305.1 uncultured Gammaproteobacteria bacterium | reverse complement strand
AAGGCGATCCGCACCGCTCGCGAACGCGGCCTCGATCTCCCAATGCTCGACGCGGGAACTTGAGCGCGGGCGAAGGTCGAATTCCTTCCGATTCCCGCGTAAATCGAGGTTAGCGTGCCCCGGCCGCAACAGGCCCGCCCCGGGTCTTCGGGCCATCGTTTGTCCACTGGCGCCGGGGGCGGCGAACTGTTAAGCTTTGCCCATGAAATGCCCTGTTTGCCGAACGCCGCTGGTGGTCGTCGAGCGCGAGTCGGTCGAGTTGGACTGGTGCCCCGCGTGCGCGGGGGTCTGGTTCGACGAAGGCGAGCTCGTACTTTTTGCCGAAAGGCTCGGCAAGCGACACCGCCGCGACATGATCGGAGAGGCAGTTACCGGCAGCCGCGAGGCGCGGCGGCGCTGCCCGCGGTGCCGGCACAAAATGGAAAAAGTCGCGCCCGCCGCAGACGGTAAATTGCTCCTCGACTGCTGCGTCGAGCACGGCCTCTGGTTCGATGCCGGCGAACTCGGTGACTTGATGCGCTCGCTCCCGGACCGGGAGGGTGAGAAGCCCGCCGTGATCGAATTCTTGAACGAAACCTTCCACTCATCCAAGGAGACTCCCGCATGATTGGCGTATGGATCATTATCGCGATCATCGTCGTGCTGGTTTTTTATTTCATTATCCAGTACAACGGTCTCGTCGGCCAGAAGAACAACGCCGAAAACGCCTGGGCGCAGATCGACGTGCAGCTCAAGCGCCGGCACGACCTGATTCCCAACCTGATCGAAACGGTCAAGGGTTACATGAACCACGAGCGCCAGACGCTCGAGAGCGTGACCGAGGCGCGTACTCAGGCCGTCAACGTTTCCGGCGGCAGCGTGGCCGAGCAGGCGAAGGCGGAAAATGCGCTGTCGCAAACGCTGCGTTCGCTTTTTGCCGTGTCGGAAAACTACCCCGATCTCAAGGCCAACCAGAACTTCCTCGCCCTGCAGGAAGAACTCACCTCGACCGAAAACAAGATCGGCTTCGCACGACAGTTTTACAACGACGCGGTGATGAAGCTCAACAACAAGATCCAGATGTTCCCGGGCAATATCGTGGCGGGGATGTTTCACTTCAAGGAGCGGGAAATGTTCGAGGTCGAAAACGCCGCCGAGCGCGAGGTGCCCAAGGTCAGCTTCTCCTCCTGAATCCGGCGCACTCTTCAAGAGACTACAAAATTGTCCATCCGGTGCGAGCGGTCGTTTTTCTTGCCTGCTTTTTGCTTGCAAGAAGGGCCGGAGATAGGGGGATCCGTGCATGTTTGAACTGATCCGGGCGAACAAGCGTCGCGCCTTCATATTGATGGCGGCGATGGTGGTGCTGCTTCTGGGCCTCGGCTACGGGCTCGGCTACGGAATCTGGCACCGCCCGATCGCGGGCCTTGTCGTCGCCGCGATCGTGTGGACGGTGCTCGCGCTCATGACCTGGTTTCAGGGCGACGCGATGATCCTTGCCGCGAGCGGCGCACGCAAAATCGAGAAGAAGGATCATCCCGAACTCTTCAACGTCGTCGAGGAAATGACGATCGCCGCGGGCCTGCCGAAAATGCCCGGGGTGTATATTCTCGACGTCGAGGCGCCGAATGCCTTCGCGACCGGGCGCAGCCCGGAAAAGGCGAAGATTGCCGTGACGGCGGGGCTGCTCGAACGGCTGAACCGTGACGAACTGCAGGGCGTGATCGGTCACGAGATCGGCCACGTCGCCAATCGCGACGTGCTCTACATGATGGTGGCGACGGTCATGATCGGCGCCATTGTCATGCTCGCCGACGTCGGCATCTACAGCTTTATTTTCGGCGGCGTGGGCGGGCGGCGCACTTCCTCGGACGGCGGCGGGCAGGCGCAGGCGATCATGATGATCGTGGCGCTGGTGCTCGTCATCCTGGCACCGATCCTGGCCCAACTTTTGTACTTTGCGCTGTCGCGCCGCCGTGAATATCTCGCCGATGCTTCTTCCGCGCGCTATACACGCTATCCGGAAGGCCTGGCGCGGGCGCTGGAGAAAATCGCCTCCAACACCGTGCCCATGCCGCATGCAAACCGCGCGACGGCGGGTCTGTACATTGCCAATCCCATGAAGACGAGCGCGCGCGGCCTCGCCGATCTGACGAGCACGCATCCGCCGATTTCGGCGCGCATCAAGATCCTGCGTTCGATGCATGGCGATACGGGTTACGCAGGCTACGACGCGGCCTTCAAGCAGGTAAGCGGGCGCAAGGCGGGTGTGGTGCCGGCCTCGGCCGCGCAGGACGCCCAGGCGCAGCCGGCACGCGCGGCGAACGCTGCCGCGCTGAATTCCCCCGTCGAGCGCAAGCGGGTAACGACCAATGCCTTGTGGAGCGCGCAGGGTTATCGCTTCATTCAATGTCCCTGCGGTGTCAAGCTCAAGGTGCCACCGCGCTTTCCCAAGGATGTCGTGACCTGCCCCAATTGCGGCCGCGATCACGCGCTGGGCGTTTAACCAACCGGGGAGCTGGGCATCGTTGGGCACACAGGGGGTACGTTGTTTTGGTGATGGCGACTTGCTCGATCGCTATCACGACGCGGAATGGGGCCGTCCGGTTACCACCGAGTGGGGCATGTACGAACGGTTATGCCTGGAGGCCTTTCAAGCGGGGCTGTCCTGGCGTACGGTACTCTACAAACGCGCGGCCTTCCGTGAGGCGTTTGCCGGGTTCGATCCCGAACGCGTAGCGTGCTATTCCGCGCGCGACGTTGTGCGTCTGATGAAAAATGCGGGGCTCATCCGCAATCGCCTGAAGATCGAGGCTGCGATTTCCAACGCACGCGCCCTCATTGCATTGCATGACGCGGGCGAATCGGTGGTGGATCTGGTCTGGTCTTTTGCGCCCTTGCGCGCCCGGGTGCCGCGTTCCCGCGCCGACGTACCGGCAACGACGGCGGCGTCCGAGGCTTTGTCGAAGGCGCTGCGTGCGAAGGGTTTCCGCTTTGTCGGCCCGACTACGGCCTACGCAACCATGCAGGCCGCCGGCCTCGTCAACGATCACATTGCCGGCTGTCCCGTGCGCGCCGCGGTCGCGCGCGAGCGCGCTGCCGCCGTCGAAAAACTCGGGCTGAAGTAGGCCGGTGCAAGCCAGCGAAGCTGGGTTTCGGGTGCTCGCGGTCCTGATTTCAGACGTTGCGCCCGACGCGCAGATACAGCGGTCAAATGACGTTACGTCTTGTCCGGTCGCCCCATAGACGTTTCAGTTCCGGCTCGATTGTCGCCAGCGGATCCCGCCCTTTGGCGCGCTGGTAGCGTCGGACCGCCGACCAGGGGTCAAGATAGGCGAGTGCTTGGTCGAGCGTCCAGTTTTGACGCATGCGAAACGCCGGCGCCGCGATTTCCGTGAACGGGAAATCCAGCGTCGCATAACGCTCGCCAATCAGTCGCCGCTCGGGCGGCCATCACGGACCGACCGTGCCGCCGTAGAGTTCCTCGATGGCGCGATCCATATCCGGGTCGAGTGTAAGGGTGACGTGACCGGCGCGACCCGGTATTCGATGCACGGATGGACGAAGGCATTTGCAATTTGTTCGGCGCTTGCATCGGTCGCGATTACCCGTTTGAAGTGCGTGGCGAGCCCGCGGGCGGCCTGGCCGTTGCCGGTGGCGCAGTCCCAGGCGCGGTCCCGGCGCAGCGCTTGCGCGGCGAGCCACTCGAACAGCGCCGGCGGATATCCCGGCCGTCCCCGCGCATAGGCCGCCGAGTGCGCGGAAAAGTGATCCTTGAAGGATGCCGCTCGCGTGGCCGCGGGTTTGCGTTCCTCGCGTGCATCGGGCATGATACGCACTTCGCCCTAAGTGAATGAAAACCATGAATTATACTATCAGCGTATTGTTCCGGGCGATTCCGGCGTTCATGGCCGCGCTTTGCATTGGTTATGGCCTGTATTGCTGGACCTCGGGTTCGGGTGCGGATTACTTCGTCGCCGGCCACGTGGTAACCTTTCTGGGTGCGATCTGCCTCGCCCTGTTCGCGACGGCGGCAACGATCATTCGCCAGCTTATCGGTCGCTTCAATCGTTTCTACCGATATGCATTGCCGGCGTTCGGCTACCTGGTGGCGGCGGCGACTGTCGCCTACGGATTGTTGATGCGGGTAGAGGGCATCTCGCCCATCGGTGGCCACGTGGTCTTCGGCCTCGGCCTCATCACGGCCTGCGTGACGACGGTGGCTGCCGCCTCGACACGCTTCACGCTGATTCCGGAAAATTCGCGCCGGTCCGCCGCCGATCCGCCGCCGCCGCAGGCGTTTGGCGCCGCGACCGGCATGGCGCTGGAGTCCGTTCCGGTTGTTATCGCCGTCATCGGCTGGGTCTGGGCGATCTATTTGATCGTGCGCGGCGGCGGTTCGACGGATTTCATCGCCGGGCACGTGCTTGCCGGGCTTGCCGCGATCTGCACCAGCCTGATCGCGCTCGTCGCGAGCGTCGTGCGCCAGATCCGCAACACCTACGACGGGCGCGACGCGCGGCTGTGGCCCGCGCTTGTCATCACGATGGGGACCTTGAACCTGGTCTGGGGCATTGTCATTGTTGCGCTGCACCGCGAACCGTACTGGATTGCGCCGGGTTTCGTCATGATCGGTCTGGGGCTTGTCTGCTACAGCATCCTGAGCAAGGTGTTGCTTCTCGCGCTGGTGTGGCGGCGAAGTTTCCCGCTTGCCAATCGCATTCCGTTGATTCCCGTCGGGACGGCGCTCGCCTGCCTGTTTCTGGCGGCCTTCCTGTTTCAGGCGGCGGTTGGCGACAGCGCGTTTTTCATTCCGGCACGGGTGATCGTCGGGCTCGGCGCGATCTGCTTTTCGCTGTTCTCGATCGTGAGCATTCTCGAGAGCGGCACTTCCGGAAGCGGTTGATCACCGGAAGGCGACTCGGTGTTGGAATGCCGCTCAACGTGTTGTTTTTCCCTCCAACGAGATATGGCCGTCTTCCACCAGCCAGGACAGGCCGTTGCCGAGGGTCCGCACGTGAATCGGCAAACCGTAACGCAGGCTTGCATAGACCTGGGGTGCTGTCGGCGCATCACTCACGATTTCGGTCACTCTCGCTCCGGCGGCTTTGCCGTTGCCGTGCAGGGTTATGCAGCCGTGAGTGAACGCGTGCGCTTCCAGGATGATGTTGCCGTCGGGGCTGACCACAATGCGTTGGTAGCCGCCGAGGTAAATCGTGCGGGGGTCGGCGCTCGCGGGCAGCAGAAATACGTCGACGAAGTGATCGCCCTCCGCGCGCACCGGAACGATGACCGGATCGTAGCGCTTGGCACAGGGTTTGAATTTGCTCGAATAGGCGAGTTCGCGCGCCTTCCAGAGGATGTTCTCCCGTATCGTGAGTTTGCGCGGAGGAGTGATCCGGCGCAGATTGAGCCCGTCCCCGGCATCCGTCACCTCGGCGGCGACGCCGAGCTTCGACTTTTCGTGCACGATGAATAGCAGTCGCAACCCGGAACGGGTTCGCTCGGTCAGCCAACCGGCGGGTGGAAAGCTGAACGGCGCCTGCCCATTCGGTGCAACCAGTTTTCCGGCGTCGCGGGCAAGACGGTCGTAGTCGAAGATGACCTGACCGAAGGTTTCCGCGCGCGTGACGTTTTTCTGGTAGGCGGAGGGGATGGCCCCCGCGATTCGCGCCGACTCTTTTTGGCCGAGAATGGTCTGTGGCGCGCGCCCGGCGATAACGAGCGGCGCCTGCGGCGGGGGGGGTCGAGGGCTGCTGGCGCAGGCCCCCAGCAGGGCGCAAACGCTCAATACGGACACCAGCCTTGCGGGCTTCGGGGTGAACATCTTCCGTGTTCGCCGGTTGCGGTCAGGCTTCACGGTAGATTTCCGTCCCTTGTTCGCGAAACTCCCGGGCCTTCTCGGCCATGCCCTCGGCGAGTGCGGCCGTTTCGTCCACGCCATGTTCGGCGGCGTAGTCGCGCACGTCCTGGGTGATCTTCATCGAGCAGAACTTCGGCCCGCACATGGAGCAGAAGTGAGCCGTCTTGTGCGCCTCCTTGGGAAGCGTTTCGTCGTGGAATTCGCGCGCGCGTTCGGGATCGAGGGAAAGATTGAACTGATCCTCCCAGCGGAACTCGAAGCGCGCCTTCGAGAGCGCGTTGTCGCGCAGCTGCGCGCCGGGAAAGCCCTTGGCGAGATCGGCGGCGTGCGCCGCGATCTTGTAGGTGATGACGCCGTCGCGCACGTCGTCGCGATCGGGAAGCCCGAGATGTTCCTTGGGCGTGACGTAGCAGAGCATCGCCGTGCCGTACCAGCCGATGTTGGCCGCGCCGAGCGCACTCGTGATGTGATCGTAGGCGGGGGCGATATCGGTCGCGAGCGGACCGAGCGTATAGAACGGCGCCTCGAAGCATTCGGCGAGTTCGCGATCCACGTTTTCCTTCACCATCTGCAAGGGGATGTGTCCGGGGCCTTCGATCATCACCTGGCAGTCGTGTTCCCAGGCTTTTTTCGTCAGTTCGCCGAGCGTCGCGAGTTCCGCGAACTGCGCCGCATCGTTGGCATCGGCGATGGAGCCGGGTCTGAGGCCGTCGCCGAGGGAGAAGGACACGTCGTAGGCCTTCATGATTTCGCAAATCTCGTCGAAGCGCGTGTAGAGAAAGCTTTCCTGGTGATGCGCGAGGCACCATTTCGCCATGATCGAACCGCCGCGAGAGACGATGCCGGTCACGCGCTTTGCGGTGAGCGGCACGTAGCGGAGCAGCACCCCGGCGTGAATGGTGAAGTAGTCCACGCCCTGCTTCGCCTGGTGCTCG
>CAZKOE010000142.1:0-6784 GCA_964554305.1 uncultured Gammaproteobacteria bacterium | reverse complement strand
GATCTCGCCGCGCCGCGCGGCCGGGCTTGCCGCCGTGACGGCCGCCATGCCGGCGCGGAAGCTCAGACCCTGGCCGAAGCCGGAGGCCACGGCGCCGGCGATGAGCGGGGCAAGCGAGGCCGTGCCGATGCCGGCGCCGACGAGAAGTGCGCCGGCCGCGAGAATCAGGCAGCCGAGCGGCAGTGCCCACCGCCGGCGCACGAGTTCGAGCGCCACCTGGCCGACCGTGGATGCGGCGAAAACCAGGAAGACGACGAAACCCGTCAGGGCCGGGTTTGGCAAACCGAGCACCTTGCCGAGGAAGGCCGGTGCCACGGCCGTGAACAGGCCCATGACGGCAAAGCCCGCAAAGCCCGCGATGGCCGCGGGGATGAACACGCCGCGTACCTGCGGGGGCAGGCTCAGGCGCTGCGGGCCGAGTTTCGGCCGTTCGGCAATGGCGACCGTCTCCGGAGCATACCAGACGCCCGCGGCGGCGCCGGCGAGGAGCAGCAGATCCGCGAGAAAGCACAGCCGCGTCGGCAACGGGGCGTATTGCACGAGCAGCCCGGCGATCAATGGTCCGAGGCCGAGTCCGCCCATGTTGACGGCGGTGGCGATCAGGGTAGCTCGGCCGCGTCTGGCTTCCGGCGCGAGTTCGACGATCATGACGGTGGCCGTGCCGGTCACGATGCCGGCGGAAATGCCGGAGAGCACGCGCCCGAGGAGGAGCAATGCAAGGCCGCCGTCGGCGAGAAATACGAGCGCACTCGCGGCGGAGAAGGCGAGCCCGGCAAAAACCATTCGCCGGCGTCCGAGCTGGTCGGACCAGCGTCCGACGAGGATGAGCGCGGCGATGACGCCGGCGGCGTAAACGGCGTAGATGATCGTGATCGTCAGTTCGGAAAGCGCGAACTGATGCCGGTACAGCGGATACAGCGGCGTCGGCAGGGTGGTGCCGAACATGGTGGCGAGAAAGGCGTAGCTCGCAAGCGCGAAACCGGAGCGACGCCGCTGCCCGGGCCGTGGAGATATCATGCCGTTGCCTGAAATCCGCCGTGTCGTTATCGCCGAAGAAAAAAGGGAGCCGCGGGGCGGCGGCTCCCTTTTGCCGTTTGGCTGGCGTCAGGCGTCAGCCACCGTTGCCGCAGGTGGTATCGGCCGGGCAGGTGGGATAGTTCGGCTGCGGCGGGTAAGGCGGCGCCCAGCTCGGCGGCTTCGGCAGCGTGATCGGATGCGCCTTGATCTTTTTCATGAGCACGTCCACCGCCTTTTCGAGTTGTGGATCCTTGCCCTGCATGGTTTCGCCCGGCAGGTTCTGGACGCGGATGTCGGGCGTGACGCCGATGTTCTCCACCACCCATTTCGATTTGTTGTTGTACATGGCGATTTCGGGCACCACGATGCTTCCGCCGTCCATCAGGGTGAAGACGTTGCGGTAGCCGCGCACCCCACCCCAGGTGCGGGTGCCGATCACGGGCCCCAGGCCCAGGTGCTTGAACATCCACGGGAAGATGTCGCCGTCGGAGGCCGAGTAATGGTTGATGAGCACGGCCTTGTAGCCGATGGCAACCGCCATGGCCGGACTGTGCCCGCCTTCCCGGACCGTCATCTGCGAGATCAGCCTGCGGCTCAGCCGCTCGATCAGGAGAGGAGTGATGAAGCCGCCGCCGTTGAAGCGATCGTCGATGATGAGCCCTTCCTTGTGAAGCTGCGGGTAGAACTGGCGGATGAACTGGTCCATCCCCAACTGTTCCATGTCGGACAGATAGATGTAGCCGATCTTGCCGCCGGATAGTTTGTTGACCATCTCGCGTTTGTGTTCGATCCAGGCGTGGCGCCACAAGGGGAGCGCGTTGGCGATCGGTTTCACGTGGATGGTCCAGGCGTTGCCGCCGCCGGGGCTGCCGGCGATCTTCATCGTCACGGTCGTGCCGAGGGTGTTGGACAGATACTTCCAGGGGTTGTCCGGCGCCTTGAGCGGGCGGCCGTTGATCGCGAGCACGTAATCGCCCTGCTTGACCTTCATGCCCGGCTGGGCGAGCGGTGCGTAGTAGCCGTCGAGCGTGTTGTCGCCCTTGTAAATGCGTTTGAGGTAGTAGCGCCCGGACTTCTTGTCGAGGCCGAAATCGGCGCCGATCATGCCGGTCGGAATGTACTTGGGCGTGCCGCGAAAGTCGCCACCCCAGACGTAGGTGTGGCTGTTCTCGAGCGAGGAGTTGATCTGCCCGATGAGGTAATTCAGGTCTTCGCGGCAGGTGACCAGCGGGAGCAGTCTTGCGTAGCGCTGGCCGATGGTCTTCCAGTTCTTGTCGTTCATCTTCGGATTGACGAAGAAGTCGCGGTACAGCCGCCAGGCCTGCCAGTACATCTCCGTCCATTCGGCACGTGGGTCGACTCGCATCTGCATGTGCGAGAGGTCGAGCTTCGTACCCTTGCCGTCGCTCATGTCGGCCGGGCGGATGTACCAGTGGTCGCCCTTCGAGTAAAGAAGCGACTTGCCATGGGCGGAAAGCGTGAAGCCGCTGGCGCCGGCGACCAGCTTCTTGCCCTTGCGCGTTTTCATGTCGTAGGCCCTGAGCGCCGGTTTGCTCCCCGGCAGTGGTTGACCGAGAATCGGGGTGGGGAAGGTCGTGTAGAACACCACGCCGTTCGATTCGGCGATGCCGCCGATGTTTGCGGTCGGCACCGGCAGCGGCACGGCGCGTTCGGCAAGCCCCTCGAAGTCGATCTTTACGGTGACCGGATGGTTGCCCCGCTTTTTCGCGGCCGACTTGCCGGCCGGTGAACTGGTGGGAGAGGCCGAGCTTGCCTGGCGCGGTGCGACGGGGGAGGGCGTGTCCGCCTGCAGGGTGGCAACGTAGATGCCGTACGGCTTGAGGTCCGCGAAGTTGAATCCCACGCTGGAGAAGGCCGGGTTCTGATGGCGCGCGGACACGAAGAAGATGTATTTGCCGTTACTTGAAAACGCGGGTTCCGAACTGTCGAACCAGCCGTTGGTGACCTGGCGGGTCTTGTGCGCCGAGACGTCGTAGATGTAGAGCGCCCGCATGCCGTCGGGCTCGGTTTTGGAGTAGGCGAGCCAGGCCGAGTCCGGCGAGAAGGAAAAGTCCTGCATCATGTTTTCCTTGTCGTGGTCCACCTTGAACTTGCGCTTGCTGCGCACGTTGAGAAGCCACAGGGTTTGCGTGCTGTCGGAAAACGCAAGCCATTTGCCGTCGGGCGACCACTCGGGGCCGAAGTAGCTGCGATCGTCGGTGGAAGTGAGGAGCGTCTCCTTGCCGCCGGCCGCGGGGCGGATCGCGATCTCGCTCTCGCCGCTCGCGTCGGTGACGTAGGCGACGGCCTTGCCGTCCGGGCTCCAGGCCGGATCCTGTTCGCGCACGCCGGTCGTCCGGGTAATGTCGCGCGTCTCGCCGTGCTTCGCGGGTACGGTGAAGATGTCTCCGCGCGCGCCGAAGATGGCGAGCTTGCCGTTGGGGGCAATGTCCGCGGAACGGATCATCTTGCTGGCGTCGAGCCAGTAGGGCTGCGTGCGCACGCCGTCGTTCGGCACCGTGACGGGCACCTCGATCAGCTTTTCGGCAGGCAGCTTCAACACGTAGAGCTTGCCGCCGTCCTGGAACACGATGCCCGTGTTGCCGAGGCTCGGCCAATCGATGTCGTAGGTTTTGAAATGCGTGACCTGACGGAATTTCTTGTCCTTGAGCGAATAGGCCCAGAGATTCATGACGCGGTTTTCGCCCTGGTCGGAGATGTAGTAGATCGTGCCGGTCTTCGTGTACCACATCGGGTCCATGTCGTTGCCCTTCCAGTGCGTGATCTGGGTGGCCTTTTGCGTCTTGAAATCGTAGGTCCACACATTCTGGGCGAGGCCGCCGTAATAGTGCTTCCAGGTGCGGAAATTGCGGAAGATGCGGTTGTAGGCGATTTCGGTGCCGTCGGAGTTGTAGGTGAGCACGCCGCCCTTGGGGAGCGGGAGCGGGGTTGCGAGGCCGCCGGCGACGGGAATTTCGAACAGGCGCCCGAACCAGGAATTGAAGATGTCGCGCCGGCTCATGAACACGATGTTCTTGCTGTCCGGCGTCCAGGTCACCACCATGTTGTTCGGGCCCCAGCGCAGCGGGGCGTGCGCGGTGACGTCGGAGTGCCAGGTCAGGCGTTTGACCGGACCGCCCGCGGCGGGCATCACGTAGACGTCGTCCTGACCGCCGTACTGGCCGGTGAAGGCGATCCACTTGCCGTCGGGCGAGAAGCGCGGCATCTCGTCGTAGCCGGGGTCGGCGGTGAGCCGCTCGGCTTCGCCCCCCGAGATGCCGACCTTCCACAGATTGCCGCCGGCCTCGAACACGACGGTGTTGTCGTGGATGGTCGGGAAGCGCACAAGGGCGTTGTTCGCGGCTAGGGCGGGCCGCGCGGCGAGCAGTCCGAAAAAGCAGGCGCTGGCGAGCGCGAGGGCGAAAAAGCCCGCCGTCAGGGCGGATCGGGAGGAACGAATCTGCATGAGTTTACTCCAAGGGCCAGTCGAAATCGAGCGGTCACGGGCAAGCGGAACCGCTCCGAGAGTCGCTAGTCTAGTATCATTTACCGGTTTCGGCAACTTCACTGGAAACTCAAAGGTGATTCATGGTTAAGACTTTTACCCTCCTGTTCGTGCTCGGAATGCTGATTGCGGCGCCGTTGGCTCAGGCGGCGAGCGGCAAGATCGGCGTCGTGGACGTGCAGCAGATTCTTGCCAAGAGCCCTGCTGCCCAGGCGGCCAAGGCCCAGTTGAAGGCCTACGGCGAGAAGCAGCAGGCGGCGCTGAAGAAGCGGAGCGCCGCGCTCAAGAAAGAGCATGACGACATTCAGAAGAATGCGGCTATCCAGACCAAGACGGCGCAGAAGAAGGCGATGGAAAAGTTCAAGAGCGACTACCAGGACTTCCAGCAGGATGTCCAGAAGCGGCAGCAGGCGTTCGCGAAAAAGCGCGCGGCGATACTGCAGCCGCTTCAGGCCAAGCTCTACGGCGTGATCAAGAACTATGCTTCCAGCCACGGCTACGAGCTGATTCTCGATAAAAGTGCGGCGATTTACAGCGCGGACAGCGTTGATCTGACCGCCGTCGTCCTCAAGGCCTTCAACGCAGCCGAGGCCAAGAAATAACCGGAACGGCGCCTCGGAGAGGGCCGCCCGGCGGAGGCGGGGCCCGCGTGCTGCGACGGATCGGCGTGCCGATGGCAATCGCGCTCGTGTTCGCATGGACTCCGCTTGTGGCTCGGGCGGCGCCGCCGCCGCCCGTCGCCGCGGCGCTGGCCACCCTGAAGCAGGGCGGTGCGGAGCTCGCGAGTGACTGGCGCTACGAGGAAAAGATCACCACCTCGAAGGGCAGTGAACGGTTGAGTTACGACCCGACGCGTGCACCGGGGGCGCGTTGGCAGGTACTCGAGGTGAACGGCAAACCGCCGAGCGACGCCGCGCGCAAGCGGCTCGCGGCCGACGCCGCGAAGGCGGCGAAAAAGGCTCGGGGCGGGCTCTCAGTCGGTGCCGGTTGGTTGGCTGCGAGCACGTACCAATTGGTAAAGACCACGCCGCAAACGTTGGTGTACCGGCTGAGCCCGGCGCCCGGCGCGAAGACGGATCCCGCGGCCGCACGCCTGCTGGGTCATCTGGCCGGCCAATTCGTCGTCTCCCGCGACGATCACCGCCCCCTTGCGTTGAGCCTCAGCAACTTCGAATCCTTTTCTCCGCGGTTCGGCGTCAAGATCGAGGCGTTTTCCTTTCACGCGCAATTCAGGCGCCTGGGCAGAGGCGCTCGGGGCCCGGTGGTCGTGGAGCGCACCAGCAATTCGGCGAGCGGCAAGATCTTCTGGATCAAGGGGTTCAAGGACGAGACCGAGGTCGTGCTTTCGGATTTCGCTCCGGTCGCCGTTTCCGCTCCAGCCGCACAAACGGGCGGCTGAAAGCTCGTCACGTCCCGGTTCGCGATTTGGCGCGCGATGGGAATCGCGAACGAGCTGGGGGCCGGGACTCGGGGAACCGTGAATCCGGCCCGATCACTCCTCGCTCTTCACTTCTCGCTTGGGGCCGTAGTTGTACTGATACCAGGCGTTGGCCGCGGCGGCGAGATCCTTTTCGCCGAGCGCGTGATAGCCTCGCGACATGATTTTCAGGGCGGGCTTGACCGAAGGGGTCTCGGAAAACTGGGTGACGATCGCCGAGGCGCGGTTGACGGCGGCGACCCATTCCTGCCGGCTCGCGTAGAAGCGGGCGACGTTCAGGTTGAAGCGGGCCAGGCGGTCGCGCACGAAGACCATCCACTGTTTGGTCTTGGTCGCGTACTGCGAGTGGGGATAGCGCTTGATCAGCTGTTTGAAGGCGGTGTAGGCTTCTTTCTGGTCGATCGGCGTGCGCTGAGCGAGGTCGACGCTAAACAGCGAGTCGAGCAGGCCCGGTTTCATCGCGCTCGCGTAGGAGATGCCCTTCATGAACAGGGCGTAACTGGCATAGGGGCTCGCCGGGTTTTCCTTGATGAACTGGTCCGCCTGATTCGCCGCCTCGTCGGTATTGCCGGCGCGGTAGTAGGCGTAGATCATTTTCAGCCGGGCGGGCGTGGCATACTGCCCGAAGGGATAGGTGGAGACGAGTTGGCGAAATTGCGCGGCGGCGCGCTTCCAGGCGTGGACGGTGAGTGAAGTGCTCGCGCGTTCGTAAAGGGTTTTCGCCGGCGGAATTTTCTTCGGCCCGCTCGAACAGCCGGCCAGAATCGCGGCCGTCAGGGCAAAAGTCACGAACAGAGGCAGGTAGCGACGCATGAACGGGTCCT
>CAZKOE010000141.1:0-6797 GCA_964554305.1 uncultured Gammaproteobacteria bacterium | reverse complement strand
CCGCCGCCTACCGGAGCGCGAATCTGTTCGTCCTGCCCTCCTATTACGAAGGCTATGGGATGGCAGTGACCGAAGCCCTATCCTACGGCCTGCCCGTCGTGACGACGACCGGCGGCGCCTTGGCACAAACCCTGCCCGCAGGGGCCGGCATCGCCGTGCCGCCCGGCGACGCGGACGCGCTGGCCGTCGCGCTTCGGCGCCTGCTCGGCGACGCGCGGCTCCGCAGCGACTGTTCCGCGGCCGCGCTCGAGGCGGCGACCGCCCTACCCGATTGGAACACCGCCGGCGCGCGGTTTGCGGCCGTGCTTGATGGAATCGCCCGGAACCGCACGGCATGATCGCGCCGGACGGCTCGCATTTCACCGCGGATTGGCTGAAGCTGCGCGAGCCGGTCGATCACCGCAGCCGTGCGCACCGCCTAGCAGCTTCGGCCAACATTTATTTGCGGCGAATCGATCCCGGTCCAGCGACGATCGTCGATCTCGGAGCCGGGAGCGGTTCGAACCTGCGCTACCTGCGCGCGAGGCTGGACGGACCGCTGCATTGGCGACTAGTGGATCGCGACCCGACACTGCTGGCCGAAGCCTTGCCTCCGGAGCATCGGCGGGATACGGTTGCGACCGTCGAATTCGATCTGTCGACCTCCCTCGATCCGGTCCTCGCGAATGCGACCCTGGTGACCGCCTCCGCCCTGCTCGACCTGGCTTCGCCCGACTGGATCGAAAGACTGTGCGAGGCCTGTTCGAAAATTCGTGCCGCCGTGCTGATCGCGCTCACGATCGACGGCCGCGTCGGCTTTTCCCGACCGGAGCCCGCTGATGCGACCATTCATGCCGCCGTCGTCCGCGATCAACAGCGCGACAAGGGCCTCGGTCCGGCCTTGGGAGAGGCGGCGGCGCCCGCCCTCGTCAACGCACTCTCCGCCCGCGGCTATGCGGTCACGGTGCAAGCGAGCGACTGGCAACTCGGTACCACCGACGCGGCACTCGGCCAGGCGTTGATCGCCGGTTGGGCGGAGGTCGCGCGGCGCCGGCGCCCCGAAAGTGGTCGCGCCATTGCAGACTGGTCCCGGCGCAGGCGGCGGGCTCTGGTGGCCGGCCGGTTGCAGTTGACCGTGGGCCACGTGGATATCCTCGGCTTGCCGGGTACTCCACCTCGAACCCGGCTGCCCCGGACCCGAACCGGCTAGCCGGCCGTCTCGCGCAGATTCAAATCGTAGAGGCGATCGCTGCCCAGCGCGTAATTGCGCCAGGTCGGACGAATGGCCGCATCCAGCGCTTCGATCTCAGGGAGATTGAGCGCGAGACGTCCGGAGCCGATCAGAAAAGGCGCGACCACGACATGCAGGCGATCGACGCTCCCCACTTCGATGAAATGCGAGATGGTCGTTCCGCCGCCTTCGACGAGCACGCGTTGCAAACCGAGCCCGGCCAGCTTGTCCAGCAACGCCTGCGACAGGTTCCGGGGCCTGCTCTCCGGCAGGTACAGGGGCCTGGCGCCCGGCGCCGCTGCAACGGCACGGTGCACGGCGTGCCAAGTAGTTGGGCCGCCGTCCCCGAACACCTTGCGATCATGCGGCACGCGGCCGTTCGGGTCGAATATCACGCGGGCGGGACTGCGCCCGGCAACATGGCGCACGGTAAGCTCCGGATCGTCGGCAACGACCGTGTCCGCGCCGACGATGACGGCGTCGGCGAGGGCACGCAGCCGATGCAGATGCACCCGGCCGGCCTTGCCCGTGATGTAGCGGGAATGCCCGGACGCTGTCGCGATACGCCCGTCCAGACTCTGGGCTATTTGTGCGACGACGTAACGCGTGGCGCCGCAGGCGACGGGCAGCAGCGTATCGAAAAGCATCGCGGCGGCCGGACCGACCCGGCAGGATGCCGTCCAGGCGCCCCCCGGTGAGATCACGATCCCCGGCTCGGGTTGCCAATCCGTATTCCACACGACATCGCGTGCATCGCGAACAATTTCCCAGGCGAGCGCGGCGTCAATGGAAGTCATGAAAAACGTCTTCGCTCGGCTCCCGCCGGGCCGTGAAAATCCGCTCCCTGCATTCGCTTCGGGTTGCGTCAAGTCGTGCAATGTGCAAGGTCTCGGTCGACCGCCGGACCGGCGTCCGGCTTCCGCACGATCTCGGTGTAGGGTCCGGACCGCTCCAATGCATGATAGCATCCATCAAGGTGGAATTCTATGCCAGCCGACGCTCCGCAACCGGTCAGGTAGCCGATGAACGCAGTCGATCGGGATGTATCATGTTGCCTGATCAGGAACAACCAGACTCCGGGTGACTCACACGCATTTGTTGGATTCGGAACGAGGCCATTTCACGCAGCAAGTCGAGCGGGCAGCGCTCGATCTGCGCTGCGGTTTGCCGATAATCGTTCGCGATGCCGGGAAGATGCATCTCATGGCGTCCATCGACGGCATCACGGAGGCCCTGTTCGACGAGATGCGGGAAGGCGCCAGCGGACCGCTGCGCCTGGTACTCAACGAACATCGCCTGATTCATCTGGGCCTGACACGGCCGCCCGGGGCCGCCGCCATCGCATTGCAGCCCGGCGATTCGCTCGCGGAGGCACGGCGCTGGGCCACGGAACCGGGCTCCGAATGGTCCGCCGACTACCCGATTTTCGTTGCGACGGAACCCGAGCGCGCCGCGCTCGCCCTGATGCGGCGGGGCCTGCTGATCCCGGCGGCCTTGAGCATGACGCCGACCGCCGGCTTTGCGCGCACGCTCGAATCCAGACTGACGGATAACGAACTGCTGTCAGTGGCCGCGGCTGATGTATTCAGCCACTGCCGGGCCGCGCCGCTGCTGCGCCGCCTGAGCGAAGCCGACACCCCGCTGGAAGCCGATACGGGCTCGCACTTTGTGGTGTTTCGCGAATCGCATGTCGCGCGCCAGCACGTGGCCGTTCTGATCGGCGAGCGGAGCCTATGGCCGACGCCGGTACCGGTCAGGGCCCATTCGGCCTGCCTGACGGGCGATCTGTTCGGGAGCCTGCGCTGCGACTGCGGTTCTCAGTTGCGGAAAAGCGTAAGCCTGATCCGGACACGCGGCGGCGGCGTACTGCTCTACCTTGCTCAGGAGGGTCGCAACACCGGTCTGGCCAACAAGATGCGGGCTTACCGCATCCAGGATGGCGGCCTAGATACGGTCGATGCCGACCAGGCCCTCGGCTTCGGCGGAGACGAGCGCAATTACGCCGTGGCACGAGAAATGCTGGTGCAACTGGGCGTCACGCGGATCGATCTCCTGACCAACAACCCCGACAAGCTCGAGGGAATGGACCACGAACCGATCCGGGTGGTCAGGCGTAGCAGCATCTACGGTCGGCTGACCGAAGAAAATCGGCGTTACCTGGTCGCCAAGGCCGAGCGGGCCGGGCACTTTCTGGACGAACTGCTCGCCGAGCCCCGCGGCGAGGACGAAAAGACTCGAGCCGGCCGCCTCTGATCTTCAATTCTTCGGCATTCCGCCGAGTGAAGCCAGATCGAAGGTCGCAGCCTCGACCACAATGTCCGCCAATCGCCGCCCGAACCCGTTCACCAGCCGGGTACCCGTCTCCGCATCAGCCGCGGCCGCATTGCCGGCCACGCCGTCCGGATGCAGATCTTCCGCCAGCCACGCAAAACCGGCTTCACCCTCCGGAGTCAAGCCGAGTCCCGCGCGCGCGCGGACCGAGCCGATGGATTCGTAATTGTTCAAGGTTTCGCGGCGAACGGCTTCGGGCGCCAGATGCAGCATCATGGACGTCTCGAGCGCACCGCCATGCAATCCCTGCGTCAGCTCTTCGGCGCTCAGCGTGTCGGGTGGCACGGCAAAGCGGAAATAATTGATTTTTGCAACCAGCAGACCATGATCGGCTCGCAGTCGCAAGGCCGCCGTATCGATCACAGCCTTGTTGCCCCCGTGGCTGTTGAAGAGAATCAGTCTGCGGATGCCGGCCCGGGCGACGCCCGCACCGACGGCGCGGATTTCGGCGCCCAGAAGCTCCGCCGGGAGGCTCAGGGTGCCGGGAAAGTGGATATGTTCAAGACTGGCGCCGATGGCAAGAGCGGGCATCAACAACAGGTCGCCCTCGTCGTCCCGTCGCGCCAGCTCGTCGGTCGCCGTTCGGACAATTCCCTCGCCGATCGTGACATCCGTGGCAAGCGGCAAATGCGGTCCGTGCTGTTCGACGGCAGCGAGCGGCAGCAGCGCGACGGGATCGCGCGCCGCCACGCGAGCCAACTCCAGCCCACTGAGATCCGACCATCGTCTCGTTCGCATCATGACACCCCGCGACAGCCCGGTCTTTCATCGACGACGGATTGGCCGGAAAAACCGGGCGAATCTGTTCATGATACTCCGGACGTGAACCGGACCGGTTGCACCGCGAAATCCGCAGTCGCCGCCCCTCGAATTCGGTCGAGCAACTTCGCCGGCTTGCCGGCGTTCACTTCATCGCTTCTCCGATCAGCGGGAAATACAGCGCGTACGGCAAGCAGGGGGGCGAATTTCATCCCGAGACTCAACCGTTTCTGAAAGGCAATCTCGAAGTGCCGACGGCCGATGCCGCGCCAGATAACCGCAACCGCATCTCCACCGTCATCAACCCAGGCATGGGAAAGTCGTTGTCGCGGGTGAGCGGCATCGCGACGAAACCGGGATTGACAATGCTGATTGCGATGCCGCGCGGATTCAATTCGAAACGCAGCGATTCGGCGAGGTTGGTCAGCGCCGCCTTCGTGGCGCCGTAAGGCGTGGACAACGGCAAACCGCGCAGGCCGGCGAGACTGCCCATGATGACGATATGGCCGCGGCCGCGCTCAAGCATGCCCTGAAGTACCGCCGCGAGCATGTTCGTTACCCCGAGCACGTTGAATTGAAGTAATTGGCGAGGCGCCTTGCGCTGAAATTCTCGATCCTGAATGGCCCGAAGGTACCGGCGCTTGCAATCGCGAGTTCGACCGGCCCCCGCTCGCCGGCAATGCGCTCCGCCACGGCCGCCAGTGCGGTAGCATCCGTGACATCGACCGGGTATGGGCAAACACGGCCGGCAGGCGCCGCCCCCGCCGCTTCTTCCAGCGTCGCGCGGGTACGCCCCGAGATCGCGACGACACAGCCTTCCTGCGCAAACCGGAGCGCCAGACCACGGCCGATGCCGCTGCCACCGCCGGTAATCCATGCAATTCGGGGGTCGCTTCCGGACATCATTCCGTCCGCCACGGAGAAACGCCGCGCTCCGTACAGCCTGCAGTGACGGAAGAAATTGCGGGATTCAACCGTGTGCGGCAGACGGCTGGAGTCTCCCGGCCAGGCGCCGGGCGGACCGGTGGCGGGCGATGCCGCCAAGGGCCGGGCGACCGGGCAAGCTCTGGACAAGACGGCAATTACGCACCGCCCTTCCCCGCGGCGCGATCGCGCTCCGGAAACTCGCGCAGGACCGCGTCCACATCCAGCGACCTGATCGAGTCCATCACCATCTCCCAGCGCCCTTCTTCGCAGAGCCCGTCGAGCCCGGCGGATTCGTAGCCGTCCAGTGCCGCACGCAGACAGGCATCCTGTACCGCCTCGGCGGCTGCGTGCAGTGTCTTTTGCGATGTGCTCTCTCTCATGCTCCTGCTCCCGGATCTCACAACGATACCACCGACCCGCTCGTGCGCCGGACGGTCAGCGACTCCGGTTACATGCCCTGCACCTGCGCCCGGATTTTCTCCACGACCTCGGCGTTTGCCAGCGTCGTCACGTCGCCGATGTCGCGCCCGTTGGAGATCGACGCCAATACACGGCGCATGATCTTGCCGGAGCGAGTCTTCGGCATGTCGGGAACAACGTGGACCCTGGAGGGCCGCGCTATCTTGCCGATGATGTCCTCGCAGGCCCTGATGACCTTTTTCTCGACGGCCGTCGTGTCCCCGGTACCCGCCGGGACGGAAACATAGACCTCCGGCACCCGGCCCTTGATCTCGTCTCTGACCGGTATGACGGCCGCCTCTGCGACTTCGGACACCGTGAGGCAGGCATTTTCGAGTTCCTTCGTCCCCAGGCGATGGCCAGCGACGTTGATCACATCGTCGATTCTTCCGAGGATGCGGTAGTAACCGTCTTCCGCCTGCATGGCGCCGTCGCCCGACAGGTAGGGCCAGTCGTGCCAGTCCTTGCTCCCGGGATCCTTGCAGAACCGCTTGAAATAGGTATCGACGAAACGTTGGTCGTCGCCCCAGATGGTCTGCATGATGCCGGGCCAGGGATTGCGAATGCACATGTTGCCGGCGCGGCTGCTTCCCCTGGGCAGCTCATTGCCTTCATCGTCGTAGATGATCGGGAAGATTCCCGGCAGAGCGGGTCCGGCACTGCCGGGCTTCATGGCATCGAGCGCGGGGATCGTACTGCACAGGAAGCCGCCGTTTTCCGTCTGCCACCAGGTATCGCAAATAACGGCTTCACCCTTGCCGATCTCGTCGTAGTACCAGTGCCAGGCTTCCGGTTCGATGGGCTCGCCTACCGTCGTCATGTGCTTGAATTTCTGATTGCACTGCCTGGGCACATCGGGACCGGCGCGGCGCAACGCGCGCACGGCCGTCGGCGAGGTATGAAAGATGTTCACGCCCAGGCGCTCGGCAATCCGCCACGGGCGGCGCACGTCCGGATACGTCGGCGTGCCCTCGTAAACGACGCTGGTTGCGGCCACGGCGAGCGGCCCATAGACGATGTACGAATGACCGGTGATCCAGCCGATGTCGGCCATGCACCAGTAGGTGTCTGCCGGGTGGATGTCCTGAATGTACTTCGCGGTACCGGCGAC
>CAZKOE010000140.1:0-6875 GCA_964554305.1 uncultured Gammaproteobacteria bacterium | reverse complement strand
TCCGGACGCGCGCGAGCGCGATCCGGAATCCAGTATGAATGAACGAATCCCGCCCAGGAAAACGTATCCCGGCTTTCGCCGGGACGACGATCCCGGCCCCGTTTCAGATCGGCGTCCGCCGAAGCGTCGCAAGATTCTCCATCCGTGGGGATTCCGTCACTTCCCATCGCGCTGCTCCGCCCGGCAATGCGAGTCTTGTCGGCATCGGCGGGAAACGCCTGCTCGAAGCGTGCCGGATTCGCGTAATGCCAGCCCATGGGCAAGGGCGTGCGTTATCTCGCCAAAGTGTTTTGAGATCTACGTCTTCGGTCAGCCGCGGCGGCGGCGCATGACGAGCAGGCCGTTGCGCATGGCGCGAATGAGCGGCAGACTGAGGATGCGCTCGGTCTTGCGGGCTTCGTTGACACGGAGCAGGCGCGCCTGCAGGGCGTGTTCTACCGTCATGACGCTCAATACCTGGCGCGGATCGTCACGTGCGACGATCGGAACATTTGCGATGCCGCGTTCGGCCATCAGGTTCGCGAGTTCGTGCAGGGTCATGTCGGGGTAGCCGACGATCATGTCGGTCATCATGACGTGGTCGAGCAGAGTCGGGGCGCCGGCCAATTCGAGTGCGGCATCCAGCAACTGGTGGCGTGTGATCAGCCCGACCATGCGGTTGTCGGCATCAAGTACTGGGTAGATTCGCTGACCGTGCTCGAGTTTGCGTGGGCCACTGCCCGACCAGGCGCCGGCCGCCTCCCTGGCCGCGGCCTGCAGCGTGATGCCGGAGCGGAAGCTCACGAAGTTGCGTGGCATGACTTCGCCGACGAGAAAGATCTCGAGCGGATCCACCGAGTACTCGCGGGTCAGATGCGTGCCGCGTCGCACCACCTTTTCCGTCAGGATGGAGCGTTTGAGCACGAGGGCCGAGAGCAGGCACGCCGAGAAGGAGGTGACGATCAGCGGGACCAGTGCGCCCCACTCGTGGGTGAGTTCCAGTGAGAAGACGACGCCGGTCAACGGGCTGCGCATGAGGCCGCCAAGCACGGCGGCAAGGCACATCAGGGCCCAGAAGCCGGGGGCAACGTGGGGAAAGACGTGGCCGAGCAGGGCACCGAGCGCGGCGCCGATCATGAAGGTTGGCGCGAGCACGCCGCCCGAGGTTCCGGAGCCGAGCGACAGACTCCAGATGAGGGTCTTCACGACCAGGAGGCCGACGATGAACGTGAGGGCGGCCTGCCCCAGGAGCAGCGTGTGGATGATGCTGTAGCCGACGCCCAGTGCCTGCGGCTCGATGACGCCGCCGATGCCGATGATGAGCCCGCCGATCGCCGGCCACCACATCCAGTGAATCGGGAGTTTGCGGAAGCTGTCTTCGGAAAGATAGACGAGAGCCGTTGCGCCCCAGGCGAGAACGCCGCCGACGAGGCCGGCCACGACGCACAGGCAAAGCACGATCGGGCTGATGTGCCCGAGCGTCTGGTGGGTTGCGAAGATCGGCCCGAAGCCGAGGAGCGGCCAGCGCACGGCCGTGGCGACTACGCAGGCGAGTGCCAGCGGCACGAAGGAGCGCGGGCGCATCTCGAAGAGCAGCAATTCAATGCCGATGCAAATCGAGGCGAAGGGCGCGTTGAAGGTCGCCGCCATGCCGGCGCAGGCCCCCGCGACCATCAGCGTCTTCCTTTCGTCGGCCGTGAGCGAGAAGATCTGAGCCAATATCGAACCGAAGGCGCCGCCGGTTACGATGATCGGGCCCTCGGCGCCGAACGGCCCGCCGGTGCCGATGATGATCGCGGCCGACAAGGGCTTGAGAAGCGCCACCCGCGGCTTGATGATGCTACCGTCGCGAAGGATCGACTCGATCGCTTCGGGCATGCCGTGGCCGCGAATCTTCTCCGAGCCGTAGCGTGCCATGACGCCGACGATCAGTCCGCCCACGACCGGCGCGGCGATGATGATCCACCACGGGGCGTTGCCTCCACCCGGTGTGACCAGCGAGATTCCCATCTGCCAGTAGAACACCAGGTGCGTGATCAACCCGATCAGGTGCAGGAGGCCGTCTGCAACCAATGCCGCCAGGCCGCCGATGGCGAGCGCCATGACGCAGATGATCAGCACGCGCGGCTGCGTCTCGAAGTCACCCAGGCGGTGTGGTACCTTCGGGCGTACTCTCGGCGAGTTGTCGGGAATCTGCAGCTTTTGGGGCATGAAGGCGGGGATCAAGACTCGAATGCGGCCCTGGGCGGTGCCTTGTTAGGGGAATAGGTCGCCACGGCGGCGGGTGTGTAAACCTGCGCGCCGTGGCGGGTGTGGATCACCTAGTCGCGCCCACCGTGGTCTCGTAGCGTTTCACGCCTTCGACGATTGCCTTGCGGGCTTCGTCGGCGCCGGTCCAGTCCTCGATTTTGAGCCACTTCGACTTTTCGAGATCCCGGTAATGTTCGAAAAAGTGGCCGATGCGCTCCAGCCAGTGGCTCGATACCTGCCCGATGTTCTCGATGCGGGTGTAGGCGGGGAAAATGTCCGGAGAGGGGATCACCACCAGCTTTTCGTCTTTGCCGCGCTCATCCGAGGTCTTGAACATGCCGACGGGGCGACAGCGGATCACCGTGCCCGGCACCAAGGGAAGCGGCAGGATCACCAGCGCTTCCAGTGGGTCGCCTTCGGCGGTCCGGGTCTGTGGCACACAACCGTAGTTGCAGGGATAGCGCATGGGTGTGGACAGCACGTAATCGACGAACATGACGTTCGAGGTCTTGTCCACCTCGTATTTGACGGGTTCGGAGTCCTTGGGGATTTCGATGATGACGTTGATTTCGTTGGGAACGTCGCGGCCGGCGTTCACCATGTCCAGGCCCATGATGGTTACTCGTCTGCCAATGCGTGTTAGTAACCCATTATGATACAGGATGCCGGCTGCGCCGGAGTTGCCGACACGAATGCCCGCTTGGAGTGGGGCGGCGCAGCCGGCGGTTTTTGAACCGGCTTGAACGTGCCCGGCATGGCTCAGGGATGGCCCTCGGGACCGGGTGTCCCCGCAGGCTTACGCCCGCTCATTCGCCTGAAGTTGATGTGGCGGCTGGACTCGCGGGCCTCCTGCAGGCGTGCGGCATTGGCGCGCAGCAGGTCCCCGCGGGTGATGATGCCGATGACCGAATGCGGGTTGGCATGGTTCACCACGACCAGGCGGCCGACACCGTTGGTCACCATGTGATCGGCGGCCTGGCGCAACGTGTGGGTCTCGTACACCGTGAGGGGGCCGCGGTGGATCAGGTCGCCGATGCGGCGAATCTGCGGAATGCCCGGGTCGAACAGGAAGCGGCGGGTAACCACGCCGCGGATGTGCCCGTCATCGTCCACCACCGGATAGCCCTGATGCCGTGTCTCGGGGCGGCCGGAATCGAGCCATTCACGTACGTCGCCCAGTTCGTCGGAGGTTTTCAGCGTGACTACGTTGTGCGAACAGGCCTGCCCGACGGTGAGCTGGCTGAGGTAGTCGGCCGTGTACTCGTCCGGCGTGTGGATTCCCCGGCGCGAGATTTTTTCGGTCATGATGGTGTTGCGCATGGTCAGCGACGAGATCAGGTAGGCGGCCGCGCAACCGCCCAGCAACGGCAGAAACGTTGCCGGCTGTCGGGTAGTCTCGAAACAGAAAATGACGGCCGTCAACAGCGCGCGCGCCGACCCCGCGAACATCGCGCCCATCCCCACGATGGCTGCGATACCGAGGTTGAGGTGCAGGCCGGGAACGATGTCGTTGAGACCCATCGCGATCAGTGCGCTGAGCGACCCGCCGATCATGAACAGCGGTGCCAGCGTGCCGCCCGAAGTGCCGCTGCCGAGTGAGACCGACCAGGAGATGAATTTCAATATGCCGAACATGAATAGGGCGCCCAGCCCGGCCGTGGCGAAGCCGCCCTGGACGAGCTTGTCGATGTTCGCATAGCCGACGCCCAGGGTAGCGGGGGCAAAGAATCCGATGACGCCGGCGGCGATGGCGCCGATCGCCGGCCACCACATCCAGTGCACGGGGAGCTTCGCGAACATGTCCTCCACGAAGTACACGGAGCGGGTCACCCATACGCTGGCATAGCCGACGACGAGTCCCAGTATGACGAAGATGAATATCCCGAGGCCGCTCGGTTCGCTGACGTTCGGCATCGCGAACACCGCGCCCGGACCGTGCATGAGGTAGCGCACGCCGGTTGCCGTTACCGTCGCCAGTGCGACCGGAATCAGCGATCGCGGCCGGAACTCGAACAGCAGCAGTTCCACCGCCATCGCCAGGGAGGCAACGGGGGCTCCGAACACGGCCGCCATGCCGGCGGCCGCACCGGCGGCAAGCAGGATCTTGCGTTCGTCCGCCGTCATGCGCATGAGCTGGCCGATCACCGAACCCAGGGCGCCGCCGGTCGAGATGATCGGGCCTTCGGCCCCGAACGGGCCGCCGGTGCCGATGGCAAAGGCCGACGAGAGCGGTTTGAGCCAGGTCAGCCGGGGGGCGATGTTGGACTTGTTGGTAAGGATCTGTTCCATGGCCTCGGGAATACCGTGACCCTGAATGCCGCGCGATCCCCAGCGCGCCATCAGGCCGGCGATGAGCCCGCCGATGACGGGCATCACGATGACCCAAGCGCCGATATGGTCGATCGTCGGTTGCAGAACGAAGGTGCTCGAGTGCAGGCCTGATTGGTGTGCGGGCGCGAATATGCTGGCCTGGCCGCCATAAAAACAGAGGTTGGTGATCTCGTTGATCATCAACATGAGCAGCTGGGCCACGCCCGCCGCCGCGGCGCCCAATATCACCGCCAGGCCGCTGATCAGCAAAATGCGATGGCTGACCAGCGTGGATTTGCGCGGCATGTTGACCGCGTCCAGCGACAGGTCGAGTGCCGGAGCGACCGGTAATGCGTCGTTGCCGCCCTTGATGCGAATATTCGGATTGTCGGGCGTGTCGGCCCCCGGCGGCGGCATGAGTCACTCCGAAAAAAGACAAGAGATAAATTAGATAAATTGGCTTTATGCAACCGACCATTTTATCATTGTCCGGTTTTGGTGAATCGAATTTCTACTTGTTTGGGTGCTGTTGCCGCAGGCGGCTTTTACGAAACCGGAGTGCGGGCAGCAGCGATATTGTGAAGCGGGCAGGATCCCTCAGGCGTAACCGTGGCCGAAGGCGGCCTCGAAACGGGCGGCGAACTCCTCGGGCGTGAAGTGGTGATTCTGCGTGCCCTGGCTCGCAATCTTGATCGAGCCCGCGAGTGAGGCGATGCGCCCCGTGGTGCTCCAGTCGTAACCGTGGGCCAGCCCGTGCAGGAGGCCGGCGCGGTAGGCATCCCCGCAGCCCGTGGGGTCGAGGGCGGCCTCGGTCTTTACGGCGGGGATGAGTATTTCCTCGCCGCCGGTGTAGATGATCGAGCCCTCGCCGCCGCGGGTGACGATGAGCGCCTCGACTTCCCCGGCGATGTCCTCGAGCGAGAGCCGGGTCTTTTCGCGGAAGGCGCCCGCCTCGTAGTCGTTCATGGCGAGCCAAGTGGCCTGGTGCATGAAGTCCTCGAGTTCACCCGCGTCAAACATGGGAAGCCCCTGCCCCGGATCGAAGATGAACGGCACGCCGGCTTCGGCGAAGGCCGCCGCGTGCGCGATCATCGCCTCGCGACCGTCGGGGGCCACGATGCCAATCTCGGCATCGGCGACGCGCGGCAGTTCCTGTTCGTGGGCGCGGCTCATCGCACCGGGATAAAAGGCGGTGATCTGGTTGCCCCGGTCGTCGGTGTTGATGAAGGCCTGCGCCGTGAAAATGTCGTCGAGTTCGAGGATGTGATCGCGCGCGATGCCGTTTTCCTTCAGCCACTGCGCGTAAGGTGCGAAATCCGCTCCCGCCGCGGCGACGGGCAGTGCCTTGTCGCCGAGCAGCGTGAGCGTGTAGGCGATGTTGCCCGCGCAGCCGCCGTACTCGCGCCTGAGCTCCGTCACCATGAACGCGACCGAGAGCGAGTGGATCTGCTCGGGCAGGATGTGGTCGCCGAAATCGCCCGGAAACCGCATGATCATGTCGTAGGCAAGCGAGCCGGAAACGAGTGCGCTCATTCGAAGTTCCTCATGAAGAAGTGGGCGGGTAGGAACGAGAAGGAGTGAGTGGAGAGGAGTGAGGAGCGAGAGCAGAAAAAGTGCCGCGAGCGAATCTTCTCTCGCTTCTCACTTTTCTGCCCTCTTTTCTGAATCCGCCCAGGCAAGATCGGGTTCGCGCGCGGCCTTGAGTTCGTCGAGGCGCCCGACCGGCATCGTGTACGGCGCGCGCTTGAGTTTGTCGGGTTCGCTTTGGGCTTCTGCCAGAATCGCCGCCATCGCGTCCACGAAGGCATCGAGCGTCTGCTTCGATTCGGTTTCGGTCGGCTCGATCAGCAGGCATTCGGGCACGAGCAGCGGGAAGTAGGTCGTCGGCGCGTGAAAGCCGTAGTCGAGCAGGCGCTTGGCGAAGTCCATCGCGGTCACCCCGTGTTCCTTCGCGAGTTTCTTCAGCGTCACGATGAACTCGTGGCTCGCGCGCCGCTCCGGATAGGCGAGTTCGAAACCCGCCGCGGCGAGACGCCGTTCGAGGTAGGCCGCATTGAGGGTCGCGTATTCGGCAACGCGATACATGCCTTCGACGCCGAGCATACGCATGTACACGTAGGCGCGGAGCAGCACGCCGACGTTGCCCGTGAAGGCCGACAGGCGGCCGATGGATTGCGGGCGATCCGCCTCGTCGAGCAGGCGGTATTCGTCGCCGGCCTTCGCAACGAGCGGCAACGGCAGAAAGGGTTCGAGTTTGGGGCCGACGGCGACGGAGCCCGCACCCGGCCCGCCGCCGCCGTGCGGCGTGGAGAAGGTCTTGTGCAGGTTGAAGTGCA
>CAZKOE010000139.1:0-6999 GCA_964554305.1 uncultured Gammaproteobacteria bacterium | reverse complement strand
TCCTCGGGCGTTAAAGCAAACCGGCGGCGGGGCAGCAGTACTGATAACGTTTTGTCCGTCAGGCGGTTCGCTTCCAAGCCTACCCCCAGAATCGCGTTGCACTCCATCAATCCTACCCCCAACTACCCCCGGCTGTCAATGGACTTGCTCGGAATTACTAGGCAACAATTCCGCCTGTAATCCGCTTGTAGTGCGGGCCTCGTGGATTTACTCGGAATGCTTCGGAAGGGGCTTTGGTGGGCCTGCAAGGACTCGAACCTTGGACCAAGGGATTATGAGTCCCCTGCTCTAACCAACTGAGCTACAGGCCCGTCGCGTGCGGCGGGTAAAGGGAGGCCGGGCGGCCGCACCGGCTCCTTATAATAGCCGCTGCCGGAAAAAATCCAAAGGCGGGACTTCCCTCATGTGGCTGCTCAAGCTCGATCGCACCCCGCGGCTGATCCTGTTCAGCATCGTGCTCGGGGTGGTCGGCGCGCTGGGCGCCCAGCTTTTCCTGCTCCTGCTGCATCTCGCCGACACCTATATTCTCGGTTTTCTCGGGCATTATCAGACGATTGACGTGGCCGCGGCCCATGCCATGGGCGCGCCGCCGAAGCCCTTCACGCACTGGTACTGGTGGGTGCCGGTGGCAACTACGCTCGGCGGGTTGGCGGCGGGTGCATTGATCTACTGGTTCGCGCCTGAAACGGAGGGTCACGGTACCGACGCCGCGCTCAATGCCTTCCACGGCGGGGGCGGACGGATGCGCACGCGGGTGCCGCTGGTCAAAATCGTCGTGAGCGCGCTCACGATCGGCAGCGGCGGCTCGGGCGGGCGCGAGGGCCCGACGGCGCAGATCGCCTCGGGTGCCGGCGCGATTCTCGCGGGCTGGTTCAGGCTCCCCGACGACGAGCGGCGCATCATCATCCTGATCGGGATGGCGGCGGGCCTGTCGGCCATTTTCAAGAGCCCGCTCGGCACGGCGATCTTCGCCGTGGAAATCCTCTATTCGCGCATGGCCTTCGAGGGCAGCGCCTTGGTTTATACCCTGATATCGGCTGCCGTCGCTTATGCGATCACCGGCGCCTTTTCCGGTTTCACGCCGCTGTTCCTGCTGCCGTCGAGTTCCCGGATTCTCGATCCGTTGCACCTGATCTGGTTTGCCCTGCTCGGCATCCTCGCGGGTGGGCTCGGGGCGCTGCTTCCGGCCGTGTACTACCGTATCCGCGACGCCTTTCGCGTCCTCAAGGTGCCGAACCATTTCAAGCCCGCGATCGGCGGCCTCGTTGTCGGCCTGATCGGCATCGCGGTGCCGCCGATCATCGGCGGCGGCTACGGTTACATGCAGTTCGTCTTGCAGGGTGGCACGGGGCTTTTGGTCTGGGTGCTGTTCCTGTTTGCGCTCGGCAAGATCCTGACGCTGTCGCTCACTATTGGTTCGGGCGGTTCGGGCGGCCTGTTCGGGCCGACGCTGTACGTCGGGGCGATGTTCGGCGCGGCGTTCGCAGCGCTGCTGCGCGTGTTTCACTTGAATGTGGACGGCTCCTGGCTTGCCGTGGTCGGCATGGCGGCCGTCTTTGCCGGAGCCGCGCGCGTGCCGATTGCCTCGATGGTCATGGTGATCGAGATGACCGGTGGCTTCCAGCTCATCATGCCGACCATGCTCGCCGTCGCTCTCTCCTTCATCGTCCAGTTCGCGCTGACGCGCAATGCGAAGTATCCGACGATTTACGAGGCCCAGGTGCCGACGCCGGCGCAGAGTCCCGTTTATCATGAGGCTTACTATGAAACCGCCGCGGATCTGTTGCGGCGCCGGGAAGTCCGGCTCGATCGCGACATCCTCTCCAACGAATTGCACAGCGCGCTCGAGCGCGGCGAGGGCATTCCGCTCACCCGGCGCCGGGAGCAGCTTTACAGCCTTTCGCTCGCGCCCGGCTCGCCCGCCGTCGGGCGCGAGGTGCGCAGCCTTGGACTTGCCGACATGGGCGTACTGATTGTCGGGCTCATCCGCGGCGAAAGCGATATCGTGCCGCATGGCGGCACTCGCCTGCAGGTCGGTGACGGACTGCTGGTCGCGGCCAGGGACAATGCGATCGAACGTTTTCGCGCGCTGATCGCACCGCCGGCTGCCGCTGCGGCAAACCCGGAGCAGCGGCCGGGGCCGGTCGCGTCCTGACGGTGAAAACCGCGCTCATGATCCGCAAGGCGGATTGCGGGGCCGCGCCCTGCATCCGGCGTTTGCGCCGCGGATTGCCGTGATGGGCGACGCCGCGCAAAACATCGGCTCGCGGCGCTGGATTCTCGCCGGGCTGATGGCGACGATGATGCTCGCGGCGATGGATTCCACCATCGTCTCGACGGCGATCCCGCAGATCGTGGGCGATCTCGGCGGCTTCTCGCTCTTCACCTGGGTGTTCTCGATCTACGTGCTCGCGCAGACGGTGACCATTCCGGTGTACGGCAAGCTCGCCGATCAGTACGGGCGCAAGCCCGTTCTGATCGGTGGCACGCTGCTTTTCCTCGCCGGCTCCGCGGCTTCGGCCGGTTCCTGGAGCATGGTCTCGCTCATCATCTTCCGTGGAATCCAGGGGCTCGGCGCGGGTTCGATCATGGCAACGGTGAACACGCTCGCGGGCGATCTGTTCAATATTCGTGAACGCGCTCGGGTGCAGGGCTGGCTCTCGAGCGTGTGGGGCTTTTCCGCGATCGTCGGCCCGGCGCTCGGCGGTGCGTTTGCCGAATACGCGAGCTGGCGCTGGATCTTCCTGGTGAACATTCCGGTGGGCGCCGTCGCCCTGGCGTTGATTGGAAGTTTCCTGCGTGAAAAATTCGAGCGGCGCAGGCACCGCATTGATTTCGCCGGTTCCGCCCTGGTGCTTGCGGCGGTCGGCGCGCTCATCTTCGGTCTCTTGCAAGGCGGGCAGGCCTGGCCGTGGCTCTCCGCGCCGAGTCTCGCCGTGTTCGCGGCGTTCATCCTTCTGTGCGCGGCGACGGTGTGGGTCGAGCGTCGCGCCGCCGAGCCGATCCTGCCGGGCTGGCTGTGGCGCCGGCGCGTGCTCACCGGCTCCAATCTCGCGATGGTCGGCATGGGCATCGTGATGATGGGCCCGATCGCCTATTTGCCCACCTTCGCGCAGTCGGTGTTCGGCCTCGGGGCGATCGCGGCGGGCTTCATCCTCGCGACCATGAGCATCGGCTGGCCGCTCGCCTCCTCGCTGTCCGGGCGGGTGTACCTCAACTTCGGGTTTCGTGACACGGCGCTCGGCGGCGCCGTGCTGATGATTGTCGCCGCCGTCGGTTTTCTCGCACTGCCCTATCCGGGGCCGATCTGGGCCGTGGTGCTCGACCAGGTTGCCCTCGGCGCCGGATTCGGCCTGCTTTCGACGCCGCTTCTGGTCGGCATTCAATCGGTCGTCGGCTGGGAGCAGCGCGGCATCGTGACCGGCGCCAACATGTTCGCGCGCTACCTTGGCCAGAGCCTCGGCGCGGCGATCTTTGGCGCCATCTTCAATGCCGGCATCGCCGCGCAACTCGCCGCCGCACCCTCGGCTTTGCACGCGCAATTACCGCAGAACCTGAACGAGATCATCCGCGCGCTGCGCAATCCCTCCCTGGGTCACGCGGCCGCCGGCTTCCTGCGCCACGCAATCTATATCGCCACGCATCACATCTACGTCGGCGTTGCCATTTTCTCGGTGCTGACGCTGGCCTTCGTGCTGCTTGCGCCGCGCCGTTTCCCGCTGGTGGACAAAGTCGACGATCGCCCGAGTTAGGAACGCCGTCATTCCGGACGTCGCGCAGCGACGATCCGGAATCTCGCAAAATGTTTTGGATGCCATTTATTTGGCGCATAACGGGAATCGAACAAGATTCCGGGTTCTCCCTTCGGAAGCCCCGGAATGACGGAGAGCGTAGTAAATGAGTTTCCCGATAAATGGTAGGAGCGAGCTTGCTCGCGATGAGTCTGAAATAATCAGAGTCCGGCGGCGAGGTTGCGGAAACCGAAGGCGGATGGCTCCGGGCAATCGCGGGTGAGCGCGATGGCCTTGAAGGCTTCGCCCATTTCCGAAGGCAAAGTGAGGCGCTTGATTTCGCCTGCGATGCGGTAACGTTCCAGGTCGTTCGCAGCCAATGCTAGTGCGTCGCCGATCCCGCCGCCGAGCAGGAAATTGGCCTGCGTCGTGTAACCGGCGACGTCGAGTTCGGCCTCGCGTCCGGCCCGCGCGAGCTCGGTGAAATCCACCCAGGCCGTGATGTCGCAAAGTCCCGGCCACAGAAACGGATTCCCGTGGGCGCGATGCCGGTAGTGACACATCAGGGTCCCCATGCCGCGTTGCGGGTGGTAATACTCGCGCTCGGGCAGGCCGTAGTCGAAGAGCAGGATCGCGCCGCGCGAAAGCGACGCGCCCAGTGCCACGATCCAGGGCGTGAGCTCGGGCGAACATTCAGATTCGTAAGAGTCGGGCCATTCGTAACGCTCCGCGAGTTTGCCAACGTGTTCGGCAAGATTGTCCGACGCCGCGAGATCGCACCAGCCGAAGCCATCCTCGGTCGCGGTTACCCCGCGCAGCAAAACCCTACCGTCTCGCCAAACGAAGGTTTCTGCCGGAAGTGCATCGGCGACCTCGTTGGCGAGGATGACGCCGCGAATCGGCTCTTCCGGCAACCGCACCAGCCACTCGACACGCGTCGCAAGTTCGGGCTCTTGTGCGATGAGTTTGCGCTGCCGTGTCGCGAGTTCGCCGCTGACTTCCAGTATCAGATAACGATCCGGCAACCGGTTTTCGGCGGCGAGCGCACGCAGCACGTCGAGGGCGAGTTTGCCCGAACCGGCGCCAAGTTCGAGCACCGTGTCGCCGCCGCAGGTGGCGAGCGTTTCCCCGATCTGCCGGCCGAGTACCTGGCCGAACAAGGGTGAAACCTCCGGCGCGGTCACGAAGTCGCCGGCCGCTCCGAATTTTTCTGCACCGGCGCGATAATAACCGAGGCGCGGCGCGTAAAGCGCGAGGCGCATGTACTCGGAAAACGGAATTGCCCCGCCGGCCGCCGCGATTGCCTGCCGGATGTGCTCGACAATACGCGCGCTGTGCACACGCGCGGCGTGATCGGGTTCGGGCAAGTCGGCGGAGATGGCTGGCATTACTAAAGACGATGGAGACGCGGGAAGGGACATGAACAATCTTAGCGGACGTCGGGTGCCGTGCTATGGTCGCAGCCGGAACCGACGAGGCCGCAAAACAAAAGCTGCTCGCCGGCATCCCGCTCGCCTGCCTGGGCGAAGCCGCTGACATCGCCCGTGCCGCCTGAGATCGCGAGCAAGCTCGTTCCCACCCTTAAGTCAACGACCCTCGCCTGAAGGCGAGGGTTTTCCCCCATCCCCGAGCGAGACAATAAACAGCCGATGGGAGCGAACTTGCTCGCGATAAAATTCGGCAAAATATAGGCCAACGGCTTGTCATGGCACAGAAGCCACACAGCCACGTCCTGCGACGCGGTCGAGTATCGTTGCGTGGCCAGCATTACCTGTTGATTACTGTCACTTTTCGAGGCATTGAAAATCGGGGATTATGCCGCCTCTGATCGCAGTAGTTCCTGCTTGCATGGTGGTCGCGCCATCGCTTGATTATTGAAAACATAACAGACCTAAAACCGCGACGCGCATTCGGATGGTTATAGCGGAAATTGAGCTATCGGGAGCAGTAAGATAATCCTTGTTGCGGCGCAGAAAAGATAGATGACGCACACCAGTTCCAACGGACATTTCCGGAAAATCGAGGCACTCGGTTCGCGTAATGAAGAGGCGGCCTGGTTCGCGGTAGCTGACGAGTATCTGCGACTCGCCGAAGATAAGGGGCTATTTCAACACCCCGTTTCCCGCTCGGACGACATGGCGAAAATCGCCAGGGAAACCGATTCGGGCATCGAAATTTCCGCTCCCTATGAACCCCATCCGCAAGAGCGCGCCGAAGGAGTTGGCGCCGTCTGGGAAGTGCATATGCCGGACGGGCAGCATGCATGGATCAGGTTGCTGGACGGCGATCGCCTGGTACTGGACGCATCCGAGCTTGCGCCCGGGCATAGCGCGGGAAACAAGCTTTATCACATCGTCGCCAATTACGCCTGGAACATGGAAATGAAGTTCATCGGCGACCCGACTGGTTTCAGCGACGATGCGCTCTACCGGCGCACCGAAAACATGCTTTCTTCGGCGCTCAAATTCCAGACCACCCGTCATCTAGAACCGCATCCTCGCCAGCTCGATCCGGATATCGAGGGCGCTTATCCACTGCGATGGGATGAAGGAAACGATCGCGCGAACGTGGCTCATCTGGTTGAAACTTCATACAAAAACATTCTTCATGCAGTGCCGGAAATTGTTGATTTGGAGTATAATTTTGAACGTGAACGATTCGAATTCTTCAAAGGTCGAAGGTCCGTTCCGCAACGGTACTTCCAGGAACTCGCTGACACGCGAAGAGCTGGCAAGGCGCGAGCGGGCTGCAATACGCTTAAGAGGACGGTACTTGCGCAATCCCTGTTGCAGCGAGTATCACAAGAACAAGGCCAATGACATGAGCTATTGGCGGGCAATGCAAACAAGTGCCGTGCTTGCGGACAACGATTAGCGGCTTCGGCGGGTTAGGAAGAAGTCGGCGAGGGCGCGGGCGGTCGGGCTTTTGCGCGTGGCGACGCGCTCGGGGGTGCCGGTGGCGACGATGCGTCCGCCCTGGTCGCCGCCTTCGGGGCCGAGGTCCACGATCCAGTCGGCTTCGGCGATCAAATCCAGGTTGTGTTCGATGACAATCACCGAGTGGCCGGCTTCGACGAGGCGGTGGAGCACGCCGGTGAGGCGCTCGACATCGGCGATGTGGAGCCCCACCGTCGGTTCGTCCAATAAATAAAGCGTCTTGCCACCGTGCGGCGAGCCGGCCTTGGCGAGTTCGGTGACGAGCTTGAGCCGCTGCGCCTCGCCGCCGGAAAGCGTCGGGCTCTGCTGGCCGAGCGTGAGGTAGCCGAGGC
>CAZKOE010000138.1:0-7053 GCA_964554305.1 uncultured Gammaproteobacteria bacterium | reverse complement strand
GGCGTCTCGGTCGTCAATGCGCTCTCCGACACCCTCACCATGCGCATTGCCCGTCACAACAAGCTGTACGAACAAACCTACAAGCTGGGTGTGCCGGATGCGCCGCTGCACGAGGTGGGCACGGCGGAACACACGGGCACGGAGATCAATTTCCTGCCCAGCGCCACGGTATTCACCGATATCGAGTTTCGGTTTGAAACTCTCGCATATCGGCTGCGCGAACTGGCGTTTCTCAACTCGGGCGTGCGGATCGAGCTTGCCGACGAGCGCGATGGCCGCACGGAAACCTTCCTCTACGATGGCGGTATCCAGGCCTTTGTGCAACATCTGAACCGCAACCGTACGGTCTTGCATCCGAGCATCTTCTACTTTACGGCCGAGCGCGATGGAGTCACCGTTGAACTTGCGATGCAGTGGAACGATGGCTACCAGGAAAACGTGTTCTGTTTCACCAACAATATCCCGCAGCGCGACGGCGGCTCTCATCTGGCCGGGTTTCGCTCGGCGCTTACCCGCACCGTCAACCAGTACATCGAGCGCGAGGGCTTGGCCAAGCGCGCCAAGGTGGCGCCCGCCGGCGACGATGCCCGCGAGGGGCTCACGGCCGTGCTTTCGGTGAAGGTGCCCGATCCCAAGTTTTCCTCGCAGACCAAGGACAAACTCGTTTCCTCCGAGATCAAGGCCGTCGTGGAAGGACTCACTTCGAGCTTCCTGAACGATTTCCTGCTTGAGCATCCGCCGGAGGCGAAGGCGATCGTCGGCAAGGTAATCGAGGCAGCGCATGCCCGTGAGGCGGCGCGCAAGGCGCGCGAGATGACCCGGCGCAAGGGTGCGATGGATATCGCCGGGCTCCCGGGCAAACTTGCCGACTGCCAGGAACGCGATCCCGCCGAATGCGAGCTGTTCATGGTCGAGGGCGACTCGGCCGGCGGTTCCGCGAAACAGGCGCGCGATCGGCGCAACCAGGCTATCCTGCCGCTCAAGGGGAAGATTCTCAACGTCGAGCGCGCACGTTTCGATCGCATGCTTTCTTCCGCCGAGGTGGGTACGCTGATCACGGCGCTCGGCTGCGGTATCGGAACGGAGGATTTCGATGCCGACAAACTGCGCTACCATCGCCTGATCATCATGACCGATGCCGACGTGGACGGCGCCCACATCCGCACGTTGCTGCTCACGTTTTTCTATCGGCACATGACCGAGCTCGTCGAGCGCGGCCATGTTTTCATCGCCCAGCCGCCACTTTACAAGGTGAAGTCGGGCAAGCGCGAAACCTACCTGAAGGACGAGGCGGCGCTTGCCCAGCACCTGCTTGCGGGCGCGCTCGAAGACGCCGAGTTTCGTCCCGCCGCTGATGCGTCGCCGCTTGCCGCGGAAACACTGGCCGGGCTTGCCCGCGAGCACCTGGCCATCGGGCGCGTCATCGATCGCCTCTCCCGCCGTCACGAACGGTTGATCCTCTCGGCCCTGCTCGATGTTCCGCCGCTCGAGGAGTCGCAGCGCCGCGATCCCGCGGCGCTTGCCGCCTGGATGGGCGAATGGAGGGCGGCAGCCATGCGGCTTGCCGGCGATGGCGTTATCTACGAGTTCCGTGTGGCCAACGGTGAGGCGCCGTGGGGCATCGTCGTGACCCACATGAAGGACGGACTGGCGAACGAAGACCGTTACCGACTGGAGTTTTTCATGAGTCCCGAATATCAGGCCATTGCGCGGCACGTCGCGCGCTTGAGCGGCCTGGTGCAGGCGGGAGCCACGATTCGCCGCGGTGAGCGCGTGCAGGAAGTCACGCGTTTCGGCGAGGCGGTCGAGTGGCTGCTTGACGCCGCGCGGCGCGGCACCAGCGTGCAGCGCTACAAGGGGCTCGGCGAGATGAATCCCGAGCAGCTCTGGGAAACCACAATGGACCCGGCGACCCGGCGGCTCGTACAGGTCGGGATCGAGGATGCGGCCGCGGCCGACGATGTCTTCACCATGCTCATGGGCGATCAGGTCGAGCCGCGCCGCGCCTTCATCGAAGAGAACGCCCTCGCCGTCGCCAACCTCGATATTTGACGAGCGCGAAAAGCCAACAATATTCGTCCGCCCGCAGGGGCGGCAACGGGGAGCCTTCGTTGCACAAAATTTTCAGTGGACACGACCGCCGATGGCAGCGTGGTAATCGAGGGCCGCTTTGCGTTTGATCCGACACGACCGCCCAAGACCGTGGATTGGAGCGACACGCTCGGTGCCGATGCAGGAAAAAGCATCCCCACCATCTACGTTCTGGATGAAAATCGGTTCGTGTTTTGCGCCGCCGGCGACGGCGGGAAGCGGTCTGCCGATCTTAGGCGGTCCGGGGAAAATCATCCGAATACACGAGCGCGCGTGGCCGTTGCCCTGAAGAGGTGGTTGCCCTTGAGCGCTTCTCGCTCCTGACGTCGAACCGGCGTTCCCGACCCCGGCCTGTTACCCGCTTGACTTGCCATTGGCACGCAAGTAGCCGACGCTGAACCTTTTCATTTGGGCCTCGATCCAGGTCTTGGCTTCACGGTTGATCTCCTCGGGCGCGCGCCCCGCGGTGGCAATGGGCGGGCCGATTCTGACCCGCACGGTGCCGGGACGCTTGATGAAGCCGCGGCGCGGCCAGAAGTCGCCCGAGTTGTGTGCAACGGGAATGATCGGGATGCCCGCCTCGCGGGCTAGCAGGGCGCCCGACAAGCCGTAGCGGCGGGTCGTCCCTGCGGGCATGCGGTGGCCCTCCGGGAAGATAACCACGGTGTAATCGTGTTCGAGCAGCCGCTTGCCCTGGCGCAGAATCTGTTCCAGGGCCCTGCGATGGGCCCCGCGGTTGATGCCGATGGCGCCGAGCCGCGCAAGCGGCCAGCCGACCAACGGGATCCACAGCAGCTCGCGCTTGAGCACGAAGGCGGGGCGCTGCACCAGCAGGAACGGCGCGAGCGTCTCCCAGGTGGACTGGTGTTTCCAATAGAAAACGAAGGGGCCGTCGGGCAGGTTTTCACGGCCTTCGATACGGTAGTCGAGGCCTACGAAGGTTTTCAGCAGGCGATAGAAAATGCGAGCGTAGCCGTGGGCCGTGGCTTCGAGACCGCGCCGGCCGCCCGGCACGGCGGCGCAAGCCGAGGCGACGGCGCCGTAGACGGCAATGGCCGTCACATAGCCGATGTTGTAGGCGAAGGACCCTAATGCCCGGCGCATCGGGCCGGGCGCGCCGGCGAGGAGGGTGGTAACGGCGGCGGCGAGATCGCAGTAATGGACCGGTTCCCGGCCCGCGGCCTGCTCGCGTTTCAGTGTTTTTTCGCCCTGGCCGGTGAGGACGAGTACCCCGCGAGCGCCGACGGCGCGGGCGGCGGCCAGGTCTTTGGCGTTGTCACCGACAAAGGTGATGTCGGATGGCGGGGTATTGAAATCATCGGCAATCCGCCGCAGCATGCCCGGGGCGGGTTTGCGGCAGTCGCAGTCTGCGAGCGGGGCATGCGGGCACACATAAAAGCCCGAGATACGTGCGCCGTGCCGCCCGGCCTCGGCGCGCAGCTTCGCGTGAATTGCGGCCACATCGGCGGCGCTGTAGAGACCGCGGCCGATGCCCGACTGGTTGGTCGCAATAGCAATCTCGTAGCCGGCCCGGGTCAGCCGGCCCATGGCTTCCAGGCTCCCGGGCAGGGGTTTCCATTCTGCGGGAGACTTGACGTAATCTTCACGGTCGTAGTTGATGACTCCGTCACGATCGAGAACGATCAGTTTCACTTCTCGTCTTTTCCCTGCAGTTTTGCGACATCTGCAACTTTCAGAAAGGAGGAATGCAGGCGCTCCAGCAGTTGCAGGCGGCGGGCCCGCGCTCCCGGATCGGGGTCCATGACCAGTACCCCGTCGAAAAAGCGATCCACCGCCGTGCGCAGGTCGGCGAGGAGAGACAGGGCGGCGTTGAAGTCACGTTTTTCGAGGCGGCGGTCCAGTTCGGGCAAGACGCCGTCCAGGGCCTGCGCCAGTGCCGCTTCCGCGGGGGGTACTTCCGCTTTTGTCGTGGGTGTATTCGTGGGAATCTCGCCTGCCTGGCGCAGGATGTTGGCGATGCGTTTGTTCGCCGCGGCGAGCGCTTCGGCTTCGGGACGGCGCCGGAAGGCTTCTACTGCCGCGGCGCGGTTGAAGATTTCCGCAGGTCGCAACGGCGCGACGGCAAGCACGGCATAGACAAGGTCGGTGGAATAACCGCGCTCGAGCAGCATAGAGCGCAGGCGCTCGCGCAGGAATTCCTCGAGCGCGGGAAGGTCCCTCGCGGCTTCGAGCGCCGCCGGGTATCCGGCGGCGGCCCGTTCGAACCAGGTCGTGAGTTCCAGTTCGGGCGCACACTCCGCCGCGATCCGGAGCAGGCCGAAGGCGGCGCGGCGCAGGCCGAAAGGATCCCTGGTGCCGGTCGGCTGGCGCCCGCCCGCAAAGCCGCCCACCAGAGTATCGAGGCGGTCGGCGAGTGCGAGCGCGGTGCCAATCGGAGTTCGGGGCAGTTCGTCTTCGGCGCCCGCCGGAAGGTATTGCTCGGCGATGGCTTCGGCCACGGCCCGGTCTTCGCCGTCGACCGCGGCGTAGTGTCCGCCCATGATGCCTTGCAGTTCGGGAAATTCGAAAACCATGCCGGTGACGAGATCGCATTTGGCAAGGCGGGCGGCGCGGGCGGCCGTATCGGCGTCGGTTCCGATGGCCTGGGCGATGGCGGCGGCGAGCGTTTCCAGGCGGGCGCTTTTCTCCGCCATCGAGCCCAGTTTTTCGCCGAAGCTGAGGTCTTCGAGCGCCTTGGCGTAGCCGGCAAGGGATTGTTCGCGATCGCGCCGGTAGTAGAACGCGGCGTCTTCGAGGCGCGGGCGCACGACTCGCTCAAGGCCTTCGCGGAGGGTCTCCGGCGCCTGGCTTTCCAGGTTCATGACGGCGATGAAGCGGGTCGAGAGTTTGCCACCCCCGTCGCGGATCGGCACGAAGCGCTGGTGATGTGCGAGCGTCGTTATGAGAACCGCCTCGGGTAATTCCAAGTATTTCGCGTCGAATTCGGCCGTGACGGCCACCGGCCACTCGACCATGCCGGCTATTTCGGTGAAAAGTCCAGGCGGCGCGGCGGGTCGGCCACCCGCTTCCCGGGCCCGCTCGGCGACCTGGCGCTCGACTTCGGCGAGCCGCGTCGCGGAGTCGGCGATTACCCTCCCGGTTTGCAGTGCTGCGGCGTAATCGCCGGGCGCTTCGATGGCGACGGGCTCTGGATGATGAAAGCGGTGGCCGCGACTCGCGCCGCCGGCCGTCAGCCCGAAGGCCTCTATCGGGATCACGCGGTTGCCGTAACGCACCACGAGCCAGCGAACGGGACGCAGGAAGGAGGTTTCACCCGCCCCCCAGCGCATGCGCCGTTTGAGCGCGAGCCCGGCCAAAATCCCGGGCAGGATCTCGGCGAGCACGTCCGGGGTCGCGCGCCCCGGTTCCACGTGCCGATGTACCAGCCATTCGCCCTGTTCGCTGCGCAGCGTTGCCAGCTCGGAAACCGCGACCCCGGCCGAGCGGGCGAAGCCCTCGGCGGCTCGCGTAGGTTCTCCATCGGCGCCGAAGGCCGCGGCGAGACTGGGGCCGCGCCGTTCATGCCGGCGTTCCGGGCCGATCGCGGCAATTGCACGCGCGAGCACGGCAAGGCGGCGCGGGGTGGAGAAAACCTCGCTCGAAGCCGGTGCAATGCCCCGTTCGCGCAAGACCGCGTCGAGGGCCGTGCCGAGCGCTTCGGCGAGCGATGCCTGGGCATTCGCGGGGAGTTCCTCGGTGCCGATTTCGATCAGGAGGTCTTGCGGGACGGCGCCGTTCATGCCGCTGCGGCCTCGCGTTTGTGCCAGGCGCCGGCGACGGCAACGGCCATCCGCCGTACGGCGAGCATCTGCCGCTGGCGTTCGGCAACGCCGAGGGCGCGGCGCGCGTCGAGAAGATTGAAGCTGTGGGAAGCGTCGAGCATTTGTTCGTAGGCGGGCAGGAGTTTTCCTGCATCGATCAGGCGCCCGTGTTCCGATTCGGCGGCCGCGAAGCGTCGCTTGAGCGTATCTACATCGGCCAGGTCGAAATTGTAAGCGGATTGCTCGCGTTCGTTCTCGTGATAGAGGTCGCCATAGTGCAGGAGGCCGGTTGCCGTGTCCTGCCAGGCAAGGTCGAACATGCTGGTGACGTCCTGCAGGTACATGGCGATGCGCTCGAGCCCATAACTGATCTCGCCCGTCACCGGTCGGCACTCGATTCCGCCGACCTGTTGGAAGTAGGTGAACTGGCTGATTTCCATGCCGTTCAACCACACCTCCCAGCCGAGGCCCCAGGCGGCGAGCGAGGGGGAGGCCCAGTCGTCCTCGACGAAGCGTACTTCGTTCACGGCGAGATCGATGCCAAGCGCCTCGAGCGAACCCAGGTAGAGCGCCTGCATGTCGTCGGGGGAGGGCTTCAGTACGACCTGGAACTGGAAGTAGCGCTGGGCGCGGTTGGGGTTCTCGCCGTAGCGGCCGTCGGTGGGGCGCCGGCAGGGTTGGGCGAAGGCCGCCCGCCACGGGCGGGGGCCCAGCGCGCGCAGGAATGTCGCAGGATGGAAGGTCGCCGCGCCCATTGGGAAATCCCAAGGCTCGAGCGCGGCCGCACCCGCCCCGATCCAGTACCGGCGGAGACGTTCGAGGAGTTCCTGAAAGGTCTGCGGCGTAGCTTGCGCCATGCGGGTCGTCGGGCGAACGAGTAAAATACCGTGGCTAGTATAAAGGCGGCGCAACGACGGCAATCATGCCGAGACGCTTCGAGAGTTCTGCAAACGTCATTTCGTGTCCCTTTAACTGGAGATTCCCATGACCCCCAGCGAAATCATCAAGCGCCTCTCCGCGGGCGAGTTTTCCTTCGTGGACCTGCGTTTCACCGACACCCGCGGCAAGGAACAACATGTGACCGTGACCTCCGCGAGCGTGGACGAAGGCTTTTTCGAGGCGGGCAAGCACTTCGACGGCTCCTCGATTTCTGGTTGGAAGCATATCAACGAGTCAGACATGGTGCTGATGCCCGATTCCG
>CAZKOE010000137.1:0-7213 GCA_964554305.1 uncultured Gammaproteobacteria bacterium | reverse complement strand
TCCGCGCGAGCGTTTCCGCGAGCAGCGTCTTGCCCGAGCCGGTCGGGCCGATCAGCAGAATGTTGCTCTTGGAAAGCTCGATTTCCTCGGCGCCGTGTTTGCCGGCGCGCGAATCCATGCGCTTGTAGTGGTTGTAGACGGCGACCGACAGGACCTTCTTCGCCTCTTCCTGACCGATGACGTACTGGTCGAGGATGGCCTTGATTTCCTGTGGCTTGGGGAGCTTCGAGGTCGATGTCTCGGCCCGCTCCTGGAGTTCCTCGCGGATGATTTCGTTGCACAACTCGACGCATTCGTCGCAAATGTAAACGGAGGGGCCCGCGATGAGCTTGCCCACCTCGTGCTGACTCTTGTTGCAAAAGGAACAGAAGAGGAGCTTCCCCTCACCCTGCGTCCCGTGTGTGTCTCCGGTGCTCATGCCACTTCCTCCGCCGATCCGGCCCTAGTGTTGCCTATTTTCCTTCAATTCGGCAAGCCCCCTCCCGCCTTGCCGGAAAACCTCGACGCTTCCCTGCAGGCCGATGCAGGCCCGCAAGACGTTGCCGGCGCTCAATCGTTCGCCCGCAACGTTGCACTTACGCGGGCCTGCTTACTTGCTCGATTCTTCGCCGCGCAGGTTGAGGATGCGGTCAACGAGGCCGTATTCGAGCGCGGCCTCGGCGTCCATGAAGCGATCGCGATCGGTATCCGTCTGTACATTCTCCAACGACTGCCCCGTGTGCCTGGCGAGAATTTTGTTGAGGCGCTCGCGGATCGCGAGAATTTCCCGTGCGTGGATCTCGATGTCGGATTGCTGGCCCTGAAAACCGCCCAGGGGTTGATGGATCATCATGCGCGAATGCGGCAGGCTGTAGCGCTTGCCCGCGGCGCCGCCGGCGAGCAGTACCGCCGCCATGCTCGCCGCCTGGCCAACGCAGATCGTGGACACATCGGGCTTCACGAACTGCATCGTGTCGTAGATCGAAAGTCCGGCCGTGACCACGCCGCCAGGCGAATTGATATAGACGCTGATGTCCTTGTCGGGGTTGTCCGACTCCAGAAACAGGAGCTGCGCAACGACGAGGTTCGCCAGGTGATCCTCGATTGGGCCGGTCACGAATATCAGCCGTTCCTTCAGGAGACGCGAGTAGATATCGAACGCCCGTTCGCCACGCGGGGTCTGCTCGACCACCATCGGCACCAGCGTTTGCGCCGTCGTTTCAGTCATCGCTTGCGTCCTCCGTGTTCGCGTCCGTTGCACCGCTCCCGAAGCCGTCTCCGGGTTCCATGTAGGCAAGAAATTCCTTCGGCTCCTCGCTCACCTTCGCCTGCTCGATCAACCAGTCGTAAATCATGTCTTCGAGAATGATCGCCTCGACGTTGCGCATGGCCTCGCTGTCGGCACGCAGTTGGCGCGCGCCCGCGACGGGATCCTCGAGATCCGCGCAAAGCGCTTCGATATGCTTGTCCACGCGCGCGGGATCGGGGCGAAATTCCTCGCGCTTGATGAGCGCGCCCAGGAGCAGGCCGAGGCGTATCCGCCGTTCCGCCGCCTCCACGTAAGGCTCGCGCGGCAACTCGGGCACACGCACGCCTTCGGTCCTGATGCCCAGGCGCTGCAACAGGCGGCGTTGCTCGCGCTCCACCTCCTGGTCCACCAGCGCGCGCGGCACTTCGATGGGATTGGCCGCGACCAGTTGATCGCCCACCTGGCGCTGCAAATCCTCCCGGATGCGGACATCGAGTTCGGCCGCCATGTTCTCGCGCACTCGTTCGCGCAGGCGCTCGACGCCGCCTTCGGTACAGCCGAAGGAAACGGCAAAGTCATCGTCCAGCGCGGGAATTTCCGCAGCCTGCACCGCAGACGCCGTAATCTTGAAGTGCACCGGTTTGCCGGCAAGAGCGCTCGCACGGTAACTGTCGGGAAACGCGAGATCGAGTTCGCGGGTTTCTCCCGCCGAAACGCCGGTGAGCCCCGTCTCGAAGCCGGGAATCATTTCGTTCGCGCCAATGGTCACCGTCACGTTTTCACCGTGTCCGCCCTCGAAGGGCTCGCCCTCGATCGTGCCGTCGAAACTGACGATTACCCGGTCACCCTCGCCGGCCGGGCGCTCCGCGGCGACCCATTTCTGCCGCTGTTTGCGTAACCGCTCCAACACGACGTCCACGTCGCTGTCCGCGATCTCGACGCGAGGGCGCTTCAGTTCGAGCCGATCCAGGCCGTCCGGCTCGACCTCCGGGTACACCTCGAGGTCGGCGGTAAAGGTGAAACTTCCGTCCGCACTCGACTCCCCGGCCTCGAGACTGGGCGATCCCACCGGCTCCAGCCCTTCGCTCTGCACGGCCTCGGTGTAATGCGAACTCATCATCTCCTGCAGCACGTCCGCGCGGATCGCGCCGCCGTATTGCCGGCGCACGATGCTCGCCGGCGCCTTGCCGGGGCGAAAGCCCTTGATCTTGGCGTTCTTACCGTACTGCTTGAGGCGCTCGGAGACTTCCGTCTCGATGCTCTCGCCGGGAATGGTGATGGTCAAGCGCCTGGCGACGGCGCTCTTGTTCTCCACGGATACACTCATGTTGCTTTGTCAAATACCTGGTTTGAAGGGATCGGGAAAGAACTGGTGCGAAAGGAGAGATTCGAACTCTCACGGGGTCGCCCCCACCGGCTCCTAAGGCCGGCGCGTCTACCGTTTCGCCACTTTCGCGCCGAAAAGCTGCTGCGCTCGCCGGATTGAACGCGGGCGGTGCTCGGCCTCCTCATGTACTCACATGTACCCTGCGGTGCCTGCGCTTCGGCCGTGTCCAATCCGCCTTCGCTCGCGACGCTTTTCGATGGCCGTTCACATACAGCCCGCAATGGGCGACATTATACCGGCGGCGGGCCCCCGCCGAGGCCGTGGCGCCGGTGCCACTCGGCCAGCGATTCCTCGGGATAATGCTCGAAGTGGCGATCCCGCGGCCCCTGCGGCACCTCGACCCAGTTCACCCGCGAATCGAGCAGGATATGCACCCGCTCGGGCGGTTCGGGGAGCGGTGTATCAATCGCCGAGGCGAAGGGATGAATCAGCTCCGGCCAACGCGGGTCCCAGAGCCACAGCGCACTCCCGCAATGCGAGCAGAAGTGCCGCTCGGCCGGACTCTCCGTTTCGTTGCCGTCCGCATCGCGCAGCCGCGCGTGGTAGATCGAGATGTGCTCGCGGCCTTCTACTTCGAGCGTTGCTGCGTCGCCGCCGAGATTGATGGCGTAACCGCCGCCACCCGCCGTCTTGCGACAAATGCTGCAATAGCAGTACTGGTAAGGGTACGGCGTGGACGACTCCAGCCGGAAGCGCACCCGGCCGCAATGACAGGAGCCTTCGAGGTGCAAGGCGGGCCTATTTCCCGGCCGCCGCGCGCAGCGGTTCGTCCAGCGCCGCGCGCGGGCCGTTGAGCATCGCGTCGCGCACCGCGGCCACCACCAGATCCACCTCGGCTTCGCCGACGGCGAAATGCGGCGTGAAGCGCAGGGAACGCGCGCCGCCGTGAATCACGCCGATCCCGTGATGGCGCAGGTACTCCTCGATCGAGTCCGCGCCATGGGCCTTGTATTCGGGAGCGAGTTCACAACTGAAGAGCAGCCCCGTACCCTGGACCCTGGTAATCGGCCCGTCGAGTTCCTGCGCGAGCTTCTTCAGCTTGACGACGAATTCGCGCCCGCGGGCGCGGATGTTCTCGCGCAGCTCCGGCGTTACCGCGCGCAGCACGGCAGTGGCCACATCCATCGCACGCGGATTGGCGGTCATCGTGTTGCCATAGATGCCCTTGCGGTACAGCCCCGCCGCCCGCTCGCTCATGCCGAGCACCGAGAGTGGATATTGACCCGCGTTGAGCGCCTTGGACCAGGTTTCCATGTCCGGCGCCGCCTCGTTCTCGAAGCCGGAATAGTCCACGATCGACAACACGCCCTGGGCACGCAGCCCCGCCTGGATCGAATCCACCAGCAGGAGGCTCCCGTGCGCGGCGGTCAATTCCTGCGCGAGACGGTAGAACTCGGGCGTGATCGCCTTGCCGGGATCACCCTCGCCCATCACCGGCTCGAGGAAGAAGGCCTCTAAAAACACGTTCTCGCGCTTTGCGCGCGCGAAAACCTCGCGCAAACCCTCGAGATCGTTCGGCGCGACGGTCCACAGATCGTCGTTCCCGCGGAAACTCGCCAGATACTTTGCATAAGTCTTGCGCGAGGAATCGGAGAAATGCGCCGGATCGCCGGTGCGGCCGTGGAAGCCGCCCTTGAGCGAGAGTCGCTTGATCCTGTGCCCGGCGTGCGCGCCGCCCGCATCGGTCGCGAGCTTCGCGTTCACGTCGGCGATCCGCGCCGCCACCGTCACCGCCTCAGAACCGCTGTTCATGGCGAGGAAACGCGCGAAGGGGCAGCCGCCGCGGGACTGTCCGACTTCGCTGCGCAAGGCGCGAGTGAAGCGCAACTGTGAATAATTCGGGGTCATGACGTTCGCCATCGGCTGGCGGCCGCCCATCGCCTCGAGTATCGCCTCCGGCGCATGGCCCAGGCCAAGCATGCCGTAGCCGCCGTTGTCGTGCAACACCGCCCCTCCCACGGTAACGAGCCAAGGGCCGCGCGCGGCAAGCGCCACGTAGGGATTGATGCAATCGTCGGGATAGAAGTTGACGAAGTCGGCCTGCACGGCTCGGCATTGTTCCGCCTCGCCACGCTTGAGAAGATCGGGAAACTCTCGCCGCAGATCGTCGAACGCCGCCTCCGCGTCGCGAATAGCCGCGGCAAGCGACTCGTCGCGGTCGGCAAAGCGCGCAATCACGTCATCGGGCAGCCCCTCGGTTTCGCGTTTGCCGGCAGCCGAGCGAATGCTCGCGAGAATTTTCAACCACTCGTTCATCTCAACCTCCAAAATCCGTCACAGCCAATACACCACTGCCTGAAACTCTGAACAGCAGTTTATTATTCTAACATTTTTCGCGAAATATTCGTAATTTCCAGCGCTTATGACTACTGAAAGCAACGGGAGATGGCAGCTTCGATGCTTCATCAAAGATTCCTGTCACCCCTTGTTCCATGGCCTCTGTTTCAGTCGGCGCGTGCATAGGGATCGCCTGCATGAAATGCGAAAAAGCGGCGCAACTTTGCCCCCGTCGCGAGCTTCGCCTGCTTCAGCCGCGAGGCCTTCGAGTAGCCGTAGTTCTCGATCTGGCCGTGCACCACGTCCTTGCGCTGCTTGCGCTCGCCCCAGGTGTCATACCGGTACTGCCCGTCAAGCACCAGCGTGCTCCCGTGCGCCGCCGTAATGCCCGTCAACTCCCCGTCGCCGCATCGTAGGTGTGCGTGAGCGTGTTCGCCCCGCTCACCTCCGCGGCTTCCGTTACTCTGCCCGCCGCATCCATCGACACGAGCTTCCAGTACGGACTTGCCACGTTGCCCCCTGCGTACACGCTCGCGAGGACGCCGAGACTGTCGTAAGTGTAGTGCACCACCAGCCGCCACGTGCTCGGCGTCGGCGGGAGCCCTCCGCCGGGCGGCGGACTCGCGGTCGGCTGGACCGGCCCTCCGGGGTGGCAGTTCGGGCGCACCGGCGGGCAGCCCACGCCACCCGTCGGATCAGTCACCTCGATAACGTTGCTCCAGCCCCCGCAATCACTGTTGTGGCAGGCGCGCACCCGGTAGTAGTGCTTCGCACCCGCCCCGCCATAGGTCTCCTTGTAGAGTATGCTCGTCGTATACGTCAGCGTAGTACCCAGGAAAACTCGCCACTCTGAAGCCGGTAAACCGTTACCGCCCCGTAGCCGGGCACGCTCCAGGCCATCCAGTAGGGCTTGCCCGGCCATCTGAAGCTGCCCTGTATCAGATGTAAATTCCCCGACTTGCCCGGCGTCTCGTTCATGGTCTCGGTCTTCTGCATGATTGTGGTCTGTCCCTGAGTGTCCCCCATAAGTTCAAGGACGCGTCGCTCTGGATTCTACCTTTAGCGGAATTAGTGAGTTATGTCTAGTAACGTGATAACTCCTATCTATGACAAACTCGGCTACACGGTAAGCCGTACACTTGGAAGAAACGCATCCCGGAACCCCTATGTTTACTTGTACAGGGTAGCCATACCGAAAGAATATTGATAGCGAGGTGACTTCGCCGTGCTTGGTCCGGTATCCGATTTCGGGATCGCTCGCTAATACAAGACCTTTCAGCAGGCTCTTCGGAAATCTTAGCGTGTGACCATGAACGGATACTTCAATTCCGGTAATCTTAGGGTCAGAATTACCCTTGCTTTGCTTCACGACCGTCTTGACATCACCAAACGGCTTCGGGAAATGCGCCTCAAGGGTAAGGCAGGCCCAATCAACTACTGTCACGAGAGGGCTCGCCACATTCTTTGCATTTGAAGGAACATCAGCCGCTCTCGCCTCAGCTAATCCGAGCGTGAACATTCCCATTATTATCACTGCAAAACGAAGATTTTTACTACACATTAGTCACTCCCCTAATGAGTCGAAAGCTCTGTTTCCAGAAGCTCATATTTGACGATCTGAGTGGCAAGTTGAGTTTTGTACGATAAGGGGAGCTTCAGAAACCCAGCATTAAATTCCCAACTGTAAGCCCTTACTTCACTAGCGGCCTCCACTTTGGGTGACATGCCTGCATAGAGAGAACCTCTAAGCCAATCATTAACATGCACGAGCTCATGACCGATCTCAGCAGCTAGAATATTGGCATGTCTTGAAAGAGCCGCTGGATTCACCAAAATAGTAGTAGCGTTCGGAGTTTCCATATCCGCATCATCTCCGGCAATAGATGCGTCTAAACGAACGTTGATCGTGTAACTGCCCTTTGGAAAGACGGTTGTGAACTTCTTCTTTAGACCGTACGTTTTAACCGCCTGAGCAAACTTACCAAGTCCTTTCGACTTGTAAGAAAACGATATTTCGGCTTTGGCTTTCTCATCCAGCCCCTCATTAAACAACTGCTGAAATGCAGCAGAGATAGCGCCGTTCGCGAAGCTCCCGCCCCCGATCTTGGCCGCCGTGCCTCCGGCTACCGCCGCGAGCGCCGTGCGCAACGCGATCACTTCGCCGGAGGTGGAGTTCGGCTCGATTCCGCCGCCAATCAGCGCCGCCACAAACGCCCCCAGAAAGCCACTCTCGAAACTTCCCTCACGCCCGCCTTCGGCCGCCGCGCTTAGCGTCCCTCCCACCAGACCTTCGACCGCCGCCTTCTCCGCAATCTGCCCCG
>CAZKOE010000136.1:0-7263 GCA_964554305.1 uncultured Gammaproteobacteria bacterium | reverse complement strand
GGATTCATGTTCAAACCAGGTTCCCGCCTTCGCGGGAACGACGAAGTGGGGACTTTCCCCGGACAGCAGTGTGCCAGAGCGGTGCAGGCGGTCGCCGGGGCGGTGAAACAGGACTGCCGGGCGGCATGATTCGTGTGCCGGTCGGCGTGTTGCCGGTTCGTTGCGAGTTGGTCGTAGCGGGCGAACGCTCCGGACGTTGCGCGCGGTCCCGGCCGCGTGGCATACAATGACTTTTCGGTAATCGGGAACGATTCTTGTCGCTCAGTATCGCGATTCTTGCGGCCGGCGAGGGCAAGCGGATGCACTCCGCGCATTCCAAGGTCTTGGCGCCGCTGGCGGGTGCACCGCTTCTTGCCCATGTGCTTGGCGCGGCACGGGCACTGAACCCCGACCGCATCGTCGTGGTCACGGGCTGTAGAGGAGATGCGGTTCGCGATGCTTTCCCCGATTCCGGTTTTGCCTGGGCGGAGCAAACCCGGCAGCGGGGGACCGCCGACGCGCTTGCCGCCGCCCTGCCGCAACTTCCCGAAACGGGCGAGGTTCTGGTTCTCTATGGCGATGTGCCCCTGCTGCGGGCCGAAACCCTGCGGCCGTTGATCGAAACCGCCGCCGGCGATGCTCTGGCCGTTCTCACGGCGCGGGTGAATGATCCCCACGGTTACGGGCGTATCCTGCGCGGGGAATCGGGCGAGATTGAGCGGATCATCGAGGAGCGCGACGCCGGCGAGCCCGAGCGTGCGATCGATGAAATCAATACCGGCGTGCTTGCGGCCCCGGTCAGGCGCCTGCGCGATTGGCTCCCGCGCATCGGCAATGACAACGCCCAGGGCGAGTACTACCTGACCGATGCGATCGCTCTTGCCGTTGCCGATTCCGTGCCCGTGTGCGGCATCGTGGCGGCCGATTCCGAGGAAATTCGCGGCGTCAACGATCGTAGGGAACTGGCCGCGGCGGAAGCGGCGCTGCGCCGTCGCCGCGCCGCCGCGCTGATGGCCGTTGGTGCCGTGCTGGCCGATCCCGAAAGGGTGGACGTGCGCGGGCGCGTCGTTTGCGGGCGCGACGTTTTTATCGACGTCAACGTGATACTCGCCGGCGAGGTGGAACTGGGCGATGGCGCGCGCGTCGGTGCCGGCGCCATCGTCAGCGATTCGGTGATCGGCGCCGGCACGGAGGTTCATCCCTACAGCGTGATCGAGAACGTGCGCATCGGGAAGAATGCAAAGATCGGCCCTTACGCGCGGTTGCGCCCCGGGAGCGAGCTTGCCGACAAGACTCACGTCGGGAACTTCGTCGAACTCAAGAACACGAAGCTCGGGCACGGAAGCAAGGCGAATCACCTGGCTTACCTCGGCGATGCCGAGATCGGCGCGGACGTGAATGTTGGTGCCGGCGTCATAACCTGCAACTATGACGGCGCCGCGAAACACAAGACGACGATCGGCGACCGCGCCTTCATCGGTTCGGACTGTCCCCTGGTCGCGCCGGTCGAGATCGGCGAGGGCGCGACGATCGGTGCCGGCTCGACCATTACCGAAGACGTTCCCGCCGGCACGCTTGCGCTCGGGCGTTCGCGCCAGACGATCGTGGAAGGCTGGGAACGCCCGCGCAAAAAGAAGCGAGGGAAGAGGAGTGAGCAGTGAGAGGTAGGAGCGAGCTTGCTCGCGATTGCGGGAGCGTTGACGCCGGATGCCGGCAACGCGCTGCGCGCTTATGCCGGCCTACTCGACTTGCCGGCAAGATGCCGGCGTTCTTCCCTGGTCTCCAGTCCCCGGTCCCCAGTCCCGGGAAACATCCATGTGCGGCATAGTCGCCGGCGTCGCCGAACGCGACTTGGTGCCGGTCCTCATGGAAGGGTTGCGTCGGCTGGAATACCGTGGCTACGATTCGGCGGGGGTCGTGACACTGCTGGACGGCAGGCTCGAACGCCGCCGCGCGGTCGGCAAGGTTCGCGAACTGGAGGATCGGCTGGACGCGCAACCGCTCACCGGTCGGCTCGGCATGGCGCACACACGCTGGGCGACGCACGGCGCGCCCTGCGAAAAGAACGCCCATCCGCACATCTCCCGCGGCGAAGTGGCGCTCGTTCACAATGGCATCATCGAAAATCACGATGCCCTGCGCGCCGAGCTGGCCGCCGCCGGGTACGGCTTCGAGTCGGAAACGGACACCGAAGTCATCGCCCATTCGATTCACCGCGAATTGCAGGGCGGACTCGCGTTACCGGAAGCCGTGCGCAACACCGTCAAGCGTCTGCGCGGCGCCTATGCGCTGGTGGTCATGTCGAGCCGGGCGCCCGACCTGCTCGTCGCGGCGCGCATGGGCTGCCCGGTGGTGATTGGACAGGGCATCGGCGAGAACTTCGTCGCCTCCGACGTGATGGCGCTTCTGCCGGTCACCCACAGCTTTCGGTTTCTGGAAGACGGCGACATTGCCGTACTGACCCGCGAAGAGGTCGCGGTGCAGGATACGGCCGGGCATCCGGTCGAGCGCCCGGTGAAGGAAAGCGAACTGGGCGCCGATGTTGCCGATCGGGGCGAATTCCGTCACTTCATGCTCAAGGAAATCTTCGAGCAGCCGCGCGCGCTGGGTGAAACGCTGGAGGAACGCATCGCCAATGGCCGCGTACTCGAGGCCGCCTTCGGGCCGCAGGCGGCAAAACTTTTCGAACGGGTGCGCGCCGTGCACATCGTGGCCTGCGGCACGAGTTACCACGCGGGACTCGTCGCGCGCTACCTGATCGAGTCGCTGGCGGGGCTTCCGGTAGCGGTCGAGGTCGCGAGCGAGTTTCGCTACCGGCAGATCGCGGTCGCCGACGGTACACTCTTCGTCACCATCTCGCAGTCGGGCGAAACGGCGGACACGCTGGCCGCGCTGCGCCTGGCGAAAACGCTCGGTTACGCAGGTGCGCTCAGCATCTGCAACGTGCCCGAGTCTTCGCTGGTACGCGAGTCCGAACTCGTCCTCATGACCCGCGCCGGTCCCGAAATCGGCGTTGCCTCCACCAAGGCGTTCACCACCCAGCTCGCGGGGCTGATGTTGCTCGCGCTGGTGCTCGGTCGCCGGCACGGACTCGATGCCGAACGCGAAGCGGAACTCGTGCGCGAACTCATGGCGCTACCCGCGAACGTCGAGCATGCACTCGCGGCCGATGGTGATATCGCCCTGCTTGCCGAGCGTTTCGTGGACAAGGAACACGCGCTCTTTCTCGGCCGCGGCGCGAGCTTTCCGATTGCGCTGGAAGGTGCGCTGAAACTCAAGGAAATCTCGTACATCCATGCCGAGGCCTATCCCGCCGGCGAACTCAAGCATGGCCCGCTCGCTCTGGTGGACGAGGCGATGCCGGTGGTGGTCGTTGCCCCCAATGACGACACCCTGGAAAAACTGAAGTCCAATCTCGCCGAAGTCCGTGCGCGTGGCGGCGAGCTGATCGTGTTCACCGACGATACGACGAGTTTCAACCCGGGGCCGAATGTGAGCGTCATCCGCCTTCCCGTCCGCCGGGGCTTCCTGCTCGATCCGGCGACCTATACCGTGCCCCTGCAACTCCTTGCCTACCATGTTGCCGTGCAGCGCGGCACCGACGTGGACCAGCCCCGCAACCTCGCCAAGTCCGTCACCGTCGAGTAGGTTAACGGTGGATATCGGAGGTGAGCCAATCGCGGGGTTGGAGGAAGTAGTCGGTGAGACGCGCTTCGGGCGAGCCGGGTTCGGGCGTGAAGGCGTAGCGGAAGCGGACTTCGGGCGGGAGCGAGGCGAGGATTGATTCCGTACGCCCGCCCGATTGCAGGCCGAAGAGTGTGCCGCGATCGTAGACGAGGTTGAATTCGACATATCGCCCGCGCCGGTAAAGCTGGAATTCGCGTTCGCGCCGGCTCCAGGGCATGTGTATTCGTCGTGCGAGAATCGGCGCGTAAGCCCTGGGGAAAGCTTCTCCAATGCTTCGTGCGAAGGCGAAGGCGCGGCCGAAGTCGCCGCCGGCATCGTAATCGTCGAAGAACAGGCCGCCAATGCCGCGCGCCTCCTTGCGGTGTTTGATATAAAAGTATTCGTCGCACCAGCGCTTGAAGCGCGGATAGACGTCGTCGCCGAAACGCGCACAGGCGGCGTGCGCCGTTTCGTGCCAATGGATGCAGTCTTCCTCGAAACCGTAACAGGGGGTGAGGTCGAAACCGCCGCCGAACCACCACACCGGTGCCGCGCCGGTTTTTTCGGCGACCAGGAAGCGCAGATTGAAGTGCGAGGTCGGCGCGTAGGGGTTGCGGGGATGGACGATCACGGAAACGCCGGTCGCGCGAAAGCGCCGCCCGCCGAGTTGGGGGCGTGCGGCGCTTGCCGCTTCCGGCAGTCGGTCGCCGCCCACGGCGGAGAAGTTGACGGCCGCCTTTTCCAGGGTGATGCCGTCCTCGAGCACGCGGGTGATGCCGCCGCCTCCGCCAGGCCGCTCCCATGCGTCTTCGGCAAAGCCCCGTTCGCCGGCGACGCGGGCGAGTTCTTCGCAGAGGCTTTTCTGTAGGCTTTTCAGCCAGTTTTCGACGGCAGCGTAGTTCATGGCTTCGCTTTCGCCGCGGCACGCAGGACGCGGCCGGTCGCGGCGTCGCGGATTTCGCTGGATCCCTGGGCGCCCCCGAGCGGGCCCTCGAGAATCCCGTCGATGGCATCGCCGAACAATGCAAGCAGTTCGGCCGGTGTTTTTGCGGGCGGCTCGCCGTGCCGGTTGGCGCTCGTTGAAACGAGTGCCTTCGCCGCCGCGCGGGTGAGCGCGCGCGCGGGCGGATGCGCGCTTACACGCACGGCGATCGTCGGGCGCCCGCCGGTCAGCCAGGCAGGGCAATCCGCGGTGGCGGGAACGATCCAGGTCACGGGGCCGGGCCAGGTCGGGCGGATGCGTTTCGACAACTCCGGCGGAAAAGGTTTCATGAACGGCGCGAGTTGCGCCTCATCGGCGGCGAGCAGGATGAGGCCCTGTTCCTCGCGGCGTCGCTTGAGCGCGAGAATGCGTTGCACGGCTCCCTCGTTGCGCGGATCGCAGCCGAGCCCCCACACACCTTCGGTCGGATAGGCGACCACGCCGCCCGCGCGGATGGCCGTGGCGGCGGTCGCAAGATTCATCGCGTCCATCGGTAGCAACGTCCCCATACCACGCTAATAGTTTATGCGCTGCCGGCACCCAGGCTTCAGAATCTGGAATGCAGCCACAGAGGACACAGAGCACACGGAGCAAGAAATATCACTCGGAAATCTCCGCGAACTCTGCGCGCTCTGCGGTGAATTCGAATTTTTCAATTTTGATGAATGCAACCGCGGAGAACGCAGAGCGCGCCGGGAGAGAAGACGGGAGAGAAGAGTTGTCGTTTTTCTCTGTGAACTCTGTGTCCTCTGTGGTGAATTGGAAGCCTGAAGGGTTGAATGTCGGCAACGTTCTTCGAGCTTACGCCAGTCTACCGGGTTGCGGGCGAAAACTTCAGCGATCGTCGGAAGCGGTTGGGGCTGTTTTCCGGGCGCTTGTTTTCTTCTTGCGACCACCCGTTTTCTTTCGCGTGGACGCCTTCTTTTTCCGTGTAGTCTTTTTCGCGGGCGCTTTCTTCGCAGTTGTCTTCTTTTTGCCGCGGCGCTTGCGTGCGGGAGCGGCGGCGAGAAGTTCGGTGCACTCCTCCAACGTCAACGATTTCGGGTCGCGTTCCTTGGGGACGCGCGCGTTCTTTTCGCCGTCCGTGATGTAGGGGCCGAAGCGGCCGTTCAGTACCTGGACGCCGTTCCCGAAGTCGTGGATGGTGCGGTTCGCCAGGTACTCGAGCTTGGCCGCGATCAGTTCCAGCGCGCGCGGCAACTCGACGGTGTAGGGGTCGTCCTCCTTGCGCAGTGAAGCATAGATCTTGCCCTTGCGCACGAAGGGGCCGAAGCGGCCGATGCCGGCGTGTACCGTTTCTCCGTCCGCGGCAGCGCCGAGTTCGCGCGGTAGTTTGAACAACTCGAGGGCTTCCTCCAGCGTGATCGTGTGCAGGCTCTGGCCGCCGTGGAGCGAGGCGAAACGCGGCTTGTCCGCGTCCTCGCGGGTACCGATCTGGGCATAGGGACCATAACGGCCGAGCCGCACGGACACGGGTTTGCCGGTTTTCGGGTCGGTACCGAGTTCGCGGGTTGCGGAGGCTTCCCGGCGATCCACCGTTTCGATCTTTTCGTCCACTCGATGTTTGAAAGGCTCCCAGAAGCGCTCCAGAAGTGGCACCCAGGCTTCCTCGCCGTTGCTGACCGCGTCGAGTTCGTCCTCGAGCCGCGCCGTGAATTCGTAATCCACGTAGCGGCCGAAGTGCTCGGTGAGGAATTTCCCGACGGTGCGCCCCACGTCGGTCGGTTTGAAGCGGCGATTGTCGAGCACGACATACTTGCGGTTCTGCAGTACCTGGATGATGCTGGCATAGGTCGAGGGCCGACCGATGCCGTGTTCTTCCAGCGCCTTGACGAGGCTCGCCTCGGAGTAGCGGGGCGGAGGTTCGGTGAAGTGCTGATCGGCGAGGATGTCCCGGAGCGGTACTTCGTCGCCCTCGGCGAGTTTCGGCAGGCGGCGCTTGGCGTCCTCGTCCTCGCCGTTCTTGCTGTCCCGGCCCTCCTCGTACACGGCGAGAAAGCCGGGCTTGACGACGGTCGTGCCGGTGGCGCGGAAGGCGGCGTCCGCGAGCGGAAAATCCACCGATACGGTGTTCAGCGTCGCATGGATCATTTGCGAGGCGACGGCGCGCTTCCAGACGAGTTCGTAGAGCCTGCGCTGGTCGCCGTCGAGCCAGGCGGCCACGTCCTTCGGTCGGCGCAGGGCGGAGGTCGGGCGGATCGCCTCGTGGGCTTCCTGCGCGTTTTTCGATGTCGCCTTGTAATGTTGCGCCTTTTCGGGCAACGCCTCGGTGCCGTAGTCTTCGGCGATCAGCCGGCGCAGTTCGGCGAGCGCTTCCTCGGCGAGCGCCGTCGAGTCGGTACGCATGTAGGTGATGAGGCCGACGTTGCCTTCGCCGCCCAGTGCAACGCCCTCGTAGAGGCTTTGTGCGACCCACATGGTGCGCTTGGTGGTGAAGCCGAGCTTGCGCGCGGCCTCCTGCTGCAACGTGGAGGTGATGAACGGCGGGGACGGGCGGCGCCGGCGCTCGCGGCTCGTGACCTTGCCGACCGTAAGCCGGCCGCCCGCGGTCTCGAGGAGACGCGCGCGTACCGCGCTGGCATCGGCCTCGGCGGTGAGGTCGAACTGTTCGAACTTTTTGCCCGCGAGGCGGGTGA
>CAZKOE010000135.1:0-7360 GCA_964554305.1 uncultured Gammaproteobacteria bacterium | reverse complement strand
TCCATTCACGCCGACTCCTCGCCCTATCACTATCCCAAGGGCTCCACCGTGTACGTACTCTCCCAGCACGGGGCATCGAGCGTCGCCGCACGCATCCTCGCGCAGCGGGAAAACGCGGTGGACGAAATCGGCGGCGTCGATCTCGACGAGGAGGAGCCGGTGGTACGCTCGGCCATCGTCAAGCTCGCCCAGCGCGGGAGCATCGCCCAGGGCCTGCAACTCGCCCAGAGCGTCATGGCAGACATCAATGCGATCGTGCCGCTGCACAGCGACAAAGTCGAGCGCGCGCCCTTCGCGGTCCTGAAATCGCCGGACATCCCCTCCATACTGGTCGAGACGGCCTTCATCTCGAACCGCCACGAGGAGCACCAGCTCGCGAGCCACGGCTTCCAGAAACGGATCGCCAAGGCGATCGCCAAGGGCATCGAACAACATGTACAACGCTTCGCACCGCCGGGCACGCTTATCGCCGCTCGCCGCCACGCCATCTATGCGCTCAAACAGGGGTAACAAGGAAGGGGATCAATCGCTCTGACCAAGCGTTAAGACTCAATCCAGGCGCTTTGTTATCGCGATTATGGTACATTGACGCCTCTTGAACCGCGGTATCTGCGATGCGTTACCTTTTTGTCCCTCTTCTTTCTGCAGGACTCTTGTGGACAATTAGTGCCCTTGCCCAACCCATTGCTCCCCTAAACTTCTTGCGCCCACCTGCGTTCAGTCACGCTGAAATATCGCCGAATGGCCACTATTTGGCGGTTCAGATACCGGTCAAAGACAAAACGAACCGATTTCAACTTGTGGTGCTTGATCTGAGTCATTATCTCAAATTCCGCAAATGGAAGGTCAGGGCGCGCCTCACGCTACGCGATGATCAAGTGATCGGCGGATTTTTCTGGGCGAATGATCGCTGGCTCCTGACCAGCATTGCCACCCGTTTCGGAGGATTTGACCGCCCCCAGTTGACTGGCGCACTATGGGGAACGGACATGCACACGGGTCGCAACATTTTGGAAATGGGCTACCAGCATCGATCACACCACGTAGGGGTCGATACCGGCAGCGGAGGCAGCGTTGCCTTCAAGCGGATTCTCTGGTTACCAGAAACAAAGTCTGATACGGTCGAGGTAGCGGGGCTCATTTATGGAAGCGGACTGCATGGTACAAGGCCAATAGCGTACAAGCTCAACGTTAGTACCGCAAAACTTTTCAGAATTGCCCAAAGCCCTATTTCAAACGGTGGGCTGATGGCCGACCACAGCGGCGCCGTGCGTATTGCTTGGGGAACCAATGCAACGACTGGATGGCCAGAGGTTTACTACCGCAAAACCGGTAATGGGAAATGGGCAAACGAATCGAAACTGATCGGCAACAAGGAAGCGGCAGCAGCCTTGCAAACCGGAGGTCCGATTATGTTCGGTTCCGATAATAAAACCGTTTACTTCGAGAACTGGACGAACAATCCTGCTGAGACAATGGGGCTTTATTCCTACGACCTCGGAAACGACAACGAAAAGCTCCTTTATGCCAATCCCACCGTGGATATCGGCAGCGCTATAGAATCATTCTCCCGCAAAAAGCTTGTGGGCGTCAATATCATGCCGGGCAAGCCCGAAATTCTTGCCCTGAATCCTAAGGCGCCACGCATCCAGTTGCTGGCGGCGCTACGCAAGGCACTTCCAAACGTACAGATCAATATCACCAGCTGGACGCGCGACGGCAGCGAGGCGATCGTGCGGACTTGGAGCGATACCAAACCTCCGAATTTCTATCTCTATACCAGCAAGCCCAAACCGACGCTCACCTTCCTGTTCAAGGAAGTTCCGTGGATCAAATCCGACGACCTCTCGCCGATGAAACCGATCAGTTTCAAAAGCCGCGACGGCCTCACGGTTCACGGCTATCTCACGCTCCCTCGCGGCAGACAATCGAAAAACCTACCCATGGTTGTCTATGTTCACGGCGGCCCGCACGGCATCCGCACCAACTGGGGGTATGATCCCAACAGCTTCGATTCCATCTCCGAGCAAATCCTCGCCAATCACGGCTACGCCGTGCTCTCGCTCAACTATCGCGGCTCCGGTGGCTACGGTTTCAAATTCCTCAAGGCAGGCTTCCGCCACTGGGGCAGCACCATGCAGAACGATCTTGCCGACGGCGTCGCCTGGGCCATCAAACAGGGCTACGCCAACCCTCAACGTGTTTGCGTTTTCGGTGGAAGTTACGGAGGATACGCGGCTCTGATGAGCTCGGAGCGCTTCCCAAATCTTTACAAATGCGCCGTCGGCTACGACGGCTGCTATGACCTGGCTCTGGGAGAAACCAGAGCGAGCGACACCTCACGTTTTGCTAGCGGTCGCCTTTACCTGACCACCGTGCTCGGCCGCAATCCCAAGGTTCTCAAGGCATTTTCGCCCGCCTTTCACGCGGACAAACTGAAGATTCCGGTGTTTCTCTTGCACGGCGGGCGCGACGTGCGCTGTCCGGTCGGGGGTTATGACGAGATGGTCGCCGCAATCAAGAAACATGGCACATCTCTACAAACCTTGTATTATCGTAATGAGGGTCACGGGTTTTACAAGCTCGCGCACCGCGAAAAAGCCTGGAGGGAAATACTCGCCTTTTTCGGCAAGTACATCGGTTCCGGTGCGACGGCTTCGGTCAAGGCCGACCAATAGATCGAGTAGATCGGCACCGGGCCTGGGGCGTTCCCGGCATACCCGAAGTACCGAAAACGCCGCTCCCTATCCCGGCCTGCTTGAACTGTAAGCGGCGAGCAAAGCCTGCCAACCTGGGCCGGCATCCGGCAGTAAATGAAGCTTGGCAAGAGAGCGTTCAAGACGATCAAGATTGCGCCGCTGAACGCTTCCGCCGGGTTCGATCAAACGCCCGCGGTCAAGATCGACGACGAATACGCCAGCAGGTGCGATGAGAATGTTGCCTGCGTTGAGATCGGCATGCCAGCCGCCGGCTGAATGAAAGCGCGCAATCGTTTCGCCAATGCGTCGCCAATCCTCGATCCCGAGTTCACGGGCGCAATCGCCGAGTGGACACGCGTTATGGAGCCTCACCGTCAGAATATCGCCACGGTAAAACGGCCCCGTGCGCAACACACGCACCGCAACGGGACGCACCACCGGCGCTCCCCGCGCGGCCAGCTCGACAAGCAAACGCAACTCGCGCGCGGGACGTGCCGCGCTCTTCCCAATCCAAAGATAGGCATCGGAGACGAAGCGGCCCGGCAGGCCGCCCCGATGGTAATGACGCAACACCCACCGAGCGTTTTCACCCGCGCTCACGGCCTGCCCGCGGCCGCGACCGACTGGCTCCCCGGCACCCCGTTTGCGCCAGTAATCGGGCTCGAACCACGCCGACTCCGGCGCCCGTCCGACGGCGCTCAGGATGAAGCCGCCGGCGATATCGGTACAATCAAGCCGCATGAAAGCCCCCGATTACTCCACTGCACCGCCGGCCAGCGTTTGCGTGTTGCGCCTGTCGGCGCTCGGCGACGTCTGCCACACACTCCCCGTCGTCAATACCTTGCGCGCCGTCTGGCCGGAGACGCGGTTCACCTGGATCGTCGGCAAGCTGGAAGCGGGGCTGATCGGAGATGTGCCCGGCATCGAATTCATTCCCTTCGACAAGACGGCGGGACGGCTAGCTTACCGCGATTTGCGCCACCGCCTCGCCGGGCGCCGCTTCGATTTGCTGCTCCACATGCAGATGTCGCTGCGCGCGAGCCGCGCGAGCCGGGCCGTGCGCGCGCCGATCCGGCTCGGGTTCGACCGCCGGCGCGCTCACGACTGGCAATGGCTGTTCACCAACCGGCGTATCCCCTACGTCCCACGCGAACACGTCATGGATTCCCTTTTCGGCTTCGCCCGCGCGTTGGGTGTGCATGAAAAGCGTCTCGAATGGAATATCCCCATCCCGGCCCCAGCCGAGACGCGGGCACGCGAGCGCATACCGGACGGCGAGAACGCGCTGATCCTGAGTCCCTGCGCCAACGCCCGCTTCCGCAACTGGCGCAACTGGCCATACGAGTGCTACGGCCCCGTTGCCGATTATGCTGCCCGCAAACTCGGCTGGCGCGTCATCGTGACCGGAGGGCCGAGCGCGGTCGAAGCCGAGGCCGCGCGCGCAATCGTTGCCGCCAGCAACGCGGACGTATTGAACCTGCAGGGCCGGACCTCGCTCAAGGAACTGCTGGCGTTGATCGCCCGCGCCCGCGTCGTGATTACGCCCGATTCCGGCCCCGCACACATGGCGACCGCCGTCGGCACGCCCGTCATCGGCCTTTATGCAACCACCAACCCCGACCGCGCCGGCCCCTACTTGAGCCAGCAGTGGCGAGTGAATCGCTATCCCGATGCCGTGCAAAAATTTCTCGGCAAATCGGTAGACGAGGTCCCGTGGGGCACGCGGGTACGCGATCCGCGCGCCATGTCACTGATCGGCTCCGATGAGGTCATCGCCACACTCGCCCGCTTTGACACGGCGCGGCGCCGATCTGTTATATTTTGACTTCTTTCTGGCTTGGGGATAATCGGTGAAACACGGACGGCTACTTGGATACGGCGCCTTGATGTCCGTGTTCCTGCTCACGGGGTGCAACACGCTCCCTCCGCTTTCCGATCAGCTTGCGCTGGTCCCGGCAACCGGCAAAGCCGAAGCAACACCCGGCATCGATCTCACTTACCTGTCCGGCACCAATGAAGGCATACTTACGCATATATCCTGCGATCGGGAACAAAACTGCTGGTCCAGTGGCGTGCTGGGAAAATTTCAATTGGATGTCACTCGCCTCAACTCTCTCGTTGTCCGCACAAGCGGAATCTCGCATATCCAATGGGCGCATACCTACCAGATCAACGACACCTACACGGAAACGAATGGGTTCGTTCCAACTCCGGACGGCGGCGCGCTGCTCTACGGCAATACATTTATCTCACATTTTTCCGGGAACACACCAGAGCCCGTTTATGAAAAACTCGACGCCGCCGGCGTCCCGCAGTGGGGTGGAGCCCTGCTCATCGGCGGTTTCGCCCCCTGGAGCGCCTTCTCGGACGCAATCCGCCTGCAAGGCGGCGGTTACCTGCTCGCCGGATCCGGCTACCTCGACAAACATTACTGGTACGGGATTCTTCTGAAAATTGGCGCTTCCGGACAACTGGTCTGGGCCAAGAGCCTCCACAGCCGCAAGGACTCCACACTCGTAAGCCGCATCGTGCAACTAGCCAACGGAAGCATCCTCGTGGTAGGCATCAACGCCAAACTGAACGACATCGTTCTTTTCAGGATATCCCAGAGCGGCAAACTCCTGGGATCTTCCATCCTCGACACGCGGGGGACCGAAGTTCCGATCGGCTTGACCTCGCTCCCCGACGGGCTGGATATTGCCGTGGATCAGAAGATGCCGAACGGAGAAGAAGCCGCCATAGTGCTCGGCCTGGACAAAAGCGGAAATCTTAAGACCGCGGAGCGCTACCATTACATTGATGGCTTTTCCCCAAACAGCATTGTCGCCCTCGGCACGAAAGCCATATGTCTGTACGGAACCACCACGGCAAAGGACAAGCCGCAATCAATCGCTCTCGCGCTCAATGCAAAACGACAACCTGTTTCTGCACTGGTTTTGACGGGCAGTGGAACTTTCAATTCCGCGTCCCCCTACCGGTCCGGAACGATCGTTTTCGCCGGTAACAGAAAACTCGGTGCGGATGAACGCATGACTCCGCTTCTGACACGGTGGTCGCCGGAACTGAAAAACGATCCCAACGCACTGAAAAACATTCGCCACGACATCGTAGCGATAACGCTTCATACCAACGCCGCAGCTACCCTGTCATCATGGGACAAGCCAAAATTGAAACTATTGCAGCCCGGCAATTTGCCCTTTCGATCAATCTACGGCACTTCGGCGGCGACGTCTACCGGCGGCAAATCGTCACCGTAAAATGACGCGGGCGAAACGGCGCTTGCCGACCTGGATGACGTAGGCCCTGCCGCCTGCGAGTACGCGGTCGCGATCGGAGACGCGCTCGCCGTCCACGCGCACGGCACCCTGCTCGAGCATGCGATTCGCCTCGGCGTTGCTCGGCACAAGTCCCGCCGCCTTGAGGAGCTTCGCCAGCGGCAACAATTCGGAAACAACCACTTCCGGCATGTCTTCCGGCGTCTCGCCACGGGCGAAGCGGGCGACGAAATTCTCATGCGCCGCCCGCGCGGCGGCTTCGCCGTGGAAGCGCGCGACCATTTCCTCGCCGAGCAGAAACTTCACGTCGCGCGGATTGCGCCCGGCCTTCACCTCATCCCTTAACCGTGCCAATTCATGCAGCGAGCGCGCGGAGAGCAGCTCGAAGTAGCGCCACATCAACTTGTCGGAGATGGACATGAGCTTGCCGAACATCTCGTCCGGCGTTTCGGTGAGGCCGATTGCATTGCCGTAAGACTTGGACATCTTCTGCACGCCGTCGAGGCCTTCGAGAATCGGCATCGTCATTACGACCTGCGGCGGCTGCCCGTGCGCTTCCTGCAACTGGCGCCCGACCAGGAGATTGAACCGTTGATCGGTGCCGCCGAGTTCGACATCGGACTTGAGTGCAACCGAATCGTAGCCCTGCGCCAGCGGATACAGGAACTCGTGTACCGAAATGGGCTCGTTCGCGCGGTAGCGCTTCTCGAAGTCGTCGCGCTCCAGCATGCGCGCGACCGTCATCTGGCCGGCGAGCCGAATCATGTCGGCGGCGCCGAGCTGCCCCAGCCATTCGCTGTTGAAAGCGATGCGAGTCTTGCCGAGGTCGAGAATCTTGCCGACCTGTTCGGCGTAAGTCTGCGCGTTGTCGGCCAACGCTTCGGCAGTCAGCACCGGGCGTGTCGCACTGCGCCCGGAGGGATCACCGATCATGCCGGTGAAGTCGCCAATCACGAACACGACCGTATGCCCGCGTTCCTGGAATTGGCGCATCTTGTTCAGAAGGACGGTGTGGCCGAGGTGCAAGTCGGGCGCCGTCGGATCGAACCCGGCCTTGACGACAAGCGGCCTGCCCGCCTCCAGGCGCTCGTCCAGCTCCTCGCGCTTGAGCACGTCCACCGCCCCGCGCGTCAATTCGGCTAAATCGGGATGCCCGGAGGGCTGTGTTGCCATTATCCGCATGCGAACAGGATGCAGGAATTATAACGAGTCGCCCGCCCCGTGCCCAACAATTGTGAAGATCATCGGATCGGAATTACAACTGCGTTACCCGGTACCCGTCCTTACGCAAACCATCGAGGAGATTGCCCTGACCGAAGAGGTGCGGGGCACCCACGATAACGAACACCGGCTTTCCGCTCACGCCGAGCTTCGCCTCGAGCGTCT
>CAZKOE010000134.1:0-7444 GCA_964554305.1 uncultured Gammaproteobacteria bacterium | reverse complement strand
GCGGTATAATTTCCTGACTGGGCTCCCGCCTTCGCGGGAGCGACGGTAATTCCAAATTCGAGTCTAATTTTCTGGTTCACGGTGGAAGCGGCTCTATTATTGCGTTTCCGAACACAAGGTTGAGTTTCCCCGAACAGTAGTGCACTCAGGCGAAAGCCGAAGGCCGGAATCAACATACGCATCGTGCATGGCCCGAAGGACGAGCGACTCTGGTCGCGAGTAATCCAGCGCATCCCGCGAAAAGCAGGAAGTCGTGACCATAATCCCCTTCTTCGCCCGCTGGCCGTGCAACACGCCGGCGAATTTCTGCACTTCAGAACACCGCAAAAGCGATGCTTCATCCAGACGATCAGGGTTCGTCGAGGCGCAGTACCAGGCATTTGGTGGAACCGCCGGCCTTGATGAATTCGGATACGTCCACACCGGTGACTTCATAGCCGGCCGCTTCGAGCGCGCCACGCAGACGGTCGCTCGGCGTATTCATCACCACCCGATCGCCGAGATTGACGGCATTGCAGGCGAAACCGGCGGCCTCGTCGGCAGCCACGGGAATGCGCTTGTCCGCAGGGATGCGCCGCTCGATTTCGGCGCGGCCCGCGTCGGTGAAGGCCTCGGGGAAATACAGCAAATGACCGCCTTCGAGCGGCTGCAGACAAGTGTCGATGTGATAATAATGCGGGTCCACCAACCGCATGGACAACAACTCGCGATCGGGATAGAATCTGGCGAGTTCCGCCTGGGCGGCCTCTTCGCTGCGCTGGCCGTAGCCCGACCACACCCACGGACCGCCGCGATCGAGCAACGCATCGCCCGCACCCTCGAACACGAGTTCCTCGGGCCAGTCCACGACTTCGAAACCGTTGGCTTCGAACCAGGCGCGGAAATGCGGCTCTTCTCCACGGCGTTCCTTGAACCCGAAGCGGCTCACGATCGCCCGCCTGCCGTAGACCACACCGGCGTTGGCCGTAAACACCATGTCCGGCAGGCCAGGCACGGGCTCCATCAGGGCGACATCCGCAATCTCCGCGAGCGCCGCCCTCAGCCGCTCCCACTGGTCACGCGCCCGTGCGACCGAAACCTCTCCGATCTCGCCCTCCATCCACGGGTTGATGGCGTATTTGACGCTGAAATACTCCGGCGGACACATGAGAATGCTGGGGCGTGCAGCCATACGAAACTCCGAGGCAAAACGAATGTGACCTCAATCAGCCACGTGCATATTATAGTGAATATTCGTATCGTTTGCGATCGAGTTACGCCTTGGAAGCGCCCGCAGGCTTCAAATGCGCCGGCGCTTTGCCCCAGTGGAAGGCACCATGGTGAAAGCGGGCGAGCGGAAGGGGTATCGGCATCGTTTCGGCCGCGCCGTGCCGCCACAGGTGCAGGCGCCCGCCGACGAAGAAGAATGCGACCAGAAAGCCGAGTGCACCAAAGCCCGCCACGAGACGGAAACTCACGTGCATCCCGGCCGCGAAGGCGTTGCGCACGATCAGATCGAATTGCCCGGCATGGGCAGGAAACTGGTGCACGACGGCCTGAGCGGATTGCGTACCCGCGAGCACGCCGAGCAGCGCCTGCTCCTGCGCCTTCGTGAGGTGATTCGCAACGTCGGCGGCGTGGATGCCCGAATTGGCCGTGAAGACGAAGATCGCGGTCACGAGCCCGAGCCCGATCGAGCCGCCGGCGATCTGGAACAGGTAAATGACTCCGCCCGCGAGGCTCGCCTGCGCGGGATCGAGCGCGGTCACGCCGGCCGTAGTCGTTGACGAAATGTAGAGCCCGAGCCCTATGCCGAGAAAAATCATGGCGGCCACGATGGAGCCGAAGCCGGCCTGCGCGTGGAGAAAGGACAAGAGCAGCGCGCCCACCGTCATCAGGGCCGCGCCGAGCGCAATAATCGGCTTCGCCCCGAAACGCTCGTAGAGCGTACCCGAGACGAAGGACATGAACGTGAAGCTGAGCATCATCGGCAGCAGCCCCAAACCCGCTTCAAGCGCCGAGTAGCCGAGGATCTTCTGCATGAAGGCCGGCAGATAGACGATCGCCGAGAAAAAGATGCTGGAAAGCAGCAACACGGACAGGCAGGCGGAGCTGAACTCGCGGTTGCGAAGCAGCGTCGAGGGCAACAAGGCCTGTTCGCCGGCGCGCCGTTCCACGAACGGAAAGGCCGCGATCAAAACCGCGAACAGAACGAACAGCCCCACCACGAAGGGATTGGAAAAACCCCAGGCAGAAGCTTCGTCGAGCGCGAGCAGGAGCGAGACCAGACCGATGGAGAGCACCGATACGCCGGCGTAGTCCAGCCGCGCGCCCGCCGCCTTTTCCACCGGCTGATGTACCTTGAGCCAGGTCACCACGCAGGCGACGATCGCAATCGGTACGTTCAGGTAGAGTATCCAACGCCAGTTGAAAGCGGCGATCAACGCGCCGCCAATCAACGGTCCGGCGGCATTGCCGATGCCACAAAGCCCAAGAATCAGGCCGCCGGCGAGCCCGGCTTTCTTCGGCGGCAGTGCGGCGAAGGTCATGCCGAGCACGGCCGGCCACATGAGTGCGCCTCCCACGCCCATGATTGCGCGGGCCGCGATCAGCCAGATCGCGTTCGTGGCTACGCCGCCGAGCAGCGAGAACAGCGCAAAGATCGCCGCACCGATGAAAAATATCCGCCGACGCCCGTAAAGATCGGCGAGCTTGCCACCGGTGATGATGAGCACCCCGAACACCAGCGCATAGGCATTGATCACCCACTGCACGGTCGCTACATCGGCGTTGAAGTCGTGCTCTATATTGGCAAGCGCGACGGCCATCGCCGTGAAGTCATTGGCGATGACGAAAACCGCGAGCCCCATCGCGGCGAGCGCCATCCAGGTGCCGAGAGGAATTTTGCCTTCTGCCGCCGTCGCTGGATGATCCATCGCACCGCTCCCGGTGATTCGTTGCGGTCAAACGGGAAGAAACATCTCTGCGAGCATGCAACGGACACTGCCGCCGCCATAGCGCTCGATGGTCGGGATCGGCACGGCCACGATCTCGCCGTGGCGCTCGAGCCGCGCGAGATGGGCGGCCCCGAGGCTTCGGCGCGCACGCTCCGACATCGCGACAATCGCTCCGCGAGTGCCTTCCAAGTGCAACAGATTACCCGAAAACCCCACGAGTTGCGCGGCGGAAAGCGGGATGATTTCGTTGCCGCCGGCCTCGATGCTGTCCGCGACGCGGCGCCGCTCATCGGCGTCCCCTATCGCATCAAGCGCAACGGTTGCGAAACCGCGACCCAGGGCAAACATCACGTTCGTGTGGTAGATGGCAACGCCGTGCGGCCCGACGGCGGAAAACCCTTCTACACGGTAATCCATCAGCCGCGCCCACTGCGCGAGCGGCTGCGGCGCGGCGCGCGGAGACGCGCACACATACGCGATATGCCGGACGCGATCGAGCACCAGGGCACCGGTGCCTTCCAGCGCGGCGCCGCTTGCCTCCCAGGGCGAAAGATCCACGATCGCGCCGATTCGCCTGCCATGCTGCCGAGCCAGGGCGGTAACGAGATCCGCGCGGCGTTCGAGCCGGCGACTCGCGGTGAGCATCGGATACAGCACGAGCGTCCCGTCCGCGTGCGTGGAAAACCAGTTGTTGGGGAAAACGGCATCGGGTTTGGGGGGGTCGGGCGCATCGGCTGCCGTCATGACCTCGATGCCGGCCGCATCCAGCGCCGTCGCGAGCGCATCGAACTCCGCCCGCGCCGCAGCGACAATCTTCGGATCGGCCTCCCCGCCCGCCTGGAAGCGGTTCGTGACGGCAGTCTCCGGATTGGGCCCGAACGCCGCGGGACGCACCCTGAGCACCGCACCGGCCAGGGCCGGTTCGGCCTCGGCCCGCGGCACCCGCTCGGATACCGGACGAACGTCGGGTTTCATCACTTGATGAAAGGCTCGGGAAGGGACATAGTATATGGTAGGTTAAGGCACTGTACCCGAAGAATACCAGCGAGACGCAATGAACCGCAGCCCCCGATCCCGCCCTGCTGCCGGCCGCTCGCTTTTCGCTGCCGGAGAACTATTGCCGGGCTTCGCGATACGTGACGAAAACGGATACGGGCACAGACTGCTCGCGGCGGTCGAAGGCGGCCCATCGGTACTGCTCTATCTGCCGCAACCGGCAAGTCCGGCCGCCCAAAAAGCCGCGCAATACCTGGCCGGGCTCGGCAGCGAGTTGCCCCGGCTCACCCGCGCACTTCTGATCCCGGTCGGCACCCATGGCGCAGAGGTCGTGGAGCTCGCCGATCTCGGCCTGAAAGTCTACGTTGCGCAAAACCCGGACGACACGGCGGCAACCGGCGACACCATGAGATACGCCATTGCCGACACCGCCGGACGCGTCCTCAAAACGGCACCGCTCCGGGCCGGCGAAATGAGGCAGCTCGACACACACCTCGGCGCCGCCTTTTCGGCGAATGCGGAAGCGGCAACCGACACGCCGCTATCACATACGGCACCGGTGCTCATGATCCCGAAGGTGCTCACGCCGGCGCAGTGCAAACGGCTCATCGCCTACTTCGAAAAAAGCGAGAGCCACCCGTCCGGCGTGCTCGATCTCTCCGGCCCGGAGCCCGAATGGCGTCCCGATCCGGCCGTAAAAAGTCGCCAGGATCTCAGGCTCGAAGACCCGGAGCTGACCCGCGAACTCGAACAGGCGGTTGCGACACGGGTTCTCCCCGAAATACGCAAATGTTTTCACTATGTCGTGAGCCACCACGAACCGTTCAAGCTGGTACGCTACGACGCCGGCAACGGCTACTTTCGACCACATCGAGACAACGAAAGCGTGGATACCGATTACCGCCGCTTTGCCATGACTCTCAACTTGAACGCCAACGACTACGAAGGCGGCGCCTTGACCTTCCCGGAGTTCAGCCCGACAACCTACCGCCCGCCAACCGGCGGCGCCATCGTCTTCTCCTGTTCGCTGCTGCACGAGGCGACCGACGTCACCCGCGGGCATCGTTACGTCGCCCTCGGCTTCTTCTACAACCCCTCCGACGGGTTGACACCCGAACGGGGTCGAAAATGAAATCGCACCCTGCAACTCCGCCCTCCGATCGCATCCTCCGCCGCAGCTGACGGAAAATGCGACGCTGCAGCCTCGGCTATACGAATAGTTCGCCCCTCGGTTCCCTGTTCTCGAACATCACGAACGTTTCATGGCAAACAAGGCTCGGGGACTCTGTTGCAAACCCGCAAAGGCAGGCTCAATGCAACACCTTTCTGTTGACCTTGTTGTCCTCGAAGGTATTGTCGGAAGCCTTCAGATCGCCGTTGGCGCTGCCGATCAAAATGCCGATATCGGCGCTGTTCGCTATTCGACTGTGCTCCAGCGTGAGGTGGCCATTGACCCGGATAATGGCATCGTAGGGCGGATTACCTCCGCCGCCGTCGGAGATCCTGACGAACTTCATTACATTCTTCCCGCTCTCGCTACTGATTTCCAGGCTATCCCAATAGCCGGGATGCTGACTTCGTCCCCGGATAACGATGGGTTTGTCGGCCGTCCCCACAGCATTGAACGAAGCCCCTTCATTGACGACCATGCTGGTACCGTCTCCCATCCATAACACAACACCCGGCTCAAGCTCGAGATTGGCGGCGATGGTGACAAAATAACGCAGATTGTAGGGAATGCCTATATCGTGCCACGTGGAATCCCGGGTGAGCGTTTGGTTACCGATGACATCGACTTGCTGCTTGTCGTAGTCAGAGAACGTATTTGATGCAACCACATGACCCACATTGTCCAACCGCAATCGCATGGGAACCCGGGTATGCTCGATCCGATTATCCGCAAAGGTCCCCAGGTCGCCCAGGCTTTCCAATCCGTAGCCACCACTGTACGCTACCCAGCTGTGTTCGACGTTGAGTAATGCGCCCTTTTTCACAAGGACCGCACGACTCGGAGGGTTGTTGTCGCCGCCGGCGCGCCGTAATGTGATGCCGCTGTGGCCCACGGTTGTACCGCCGGCGTACAGCACATTGGCGTGAATCAACCGATTATGGCTGCTGCGCGAATCGAAATAGAGTCCGTACCAGTAGCCGGGTGTTTCGTCCGTCGCGGTGAAGATGATCGGCTTGGCCGCCGTGCCGGCAGCATTCAGAGAACCGTCCTGCTCAATCTGGAAGCCTGCGTTGGCCTTGAACCTGAATACGGCTCCCGGCTCTACCGTCACCGGTGCATCTATTTTCAGAGTGTCCCAAACCGTATGGCAACCGGACCAGGTGGCCGGCTTCCTGATAACGCGAGAGTTGGCCTGCATCAGCTTCATCAGCTTCGCCTTGGTCACGGTCTCGCTGGAAGTGGCCTTCATCAGCTTCATCATGTCGGGTTTGGGCTTGATGGGCGGGCATGGATTCTCGCCAGCAGCCCAGGCTTGAGTACTTAATCCGGCAACGAGAAAAATTCCAATCGTTCGTAATAATAGTCCAGACACGCGAAACGCCTTTTTACAACTCGAGTGCTCATTGTACCTAAAATGAATTTCCAGAACTCATTTGAAAATAAATGTGGGGGCGACCGAGCCGCTGGCCGCCCCCACGGTATTCCCCGCCTGGCGAGGAATTCTTGCCTCAAACATGTCTTCGAGCGAGCCCGCCGGCAAATGCAAGCCCCAAGAGCCCAACCAGGGCGAGCCAACCGAGGACGCCACCACCGCCGTTGTCGCTACCGTTGTCAGGTTGTGATGCGGCCTTGACCGTGACCTTCGCGGTGACGCCGTTGTTATCGGTATCGACCTCGTCGCTCAGTGTGCTGGCTTGAGCGGTCAGCGTGGTGCTGGCCGCGTAGGTACCAAAGAGTTGCAACGTCACGGTGATGGTTTTACCGGCATCCACGTGGCCGAGATCGCAAGCCAAGGCGCCGCCGCTAAGAGCACAATCTCCCTGCGAAGCGCTGGCTGATTGCAGCGAGATCGCGTCGCTTCCCCGTTTGACATGAATTTGCACACCGGATGCCGAATCGGGGCCATTGTTATTGAGTGTGAGCGTAAGCGTGCCCGATCCGCCCGCCGGAATCGAAGCCTTGCCGGCACTGAGAACAAGATCGGCGGTGCCGATGACTTCGCTCTCAAGGGTAAGACTGTTATCGCTGGCGTCGCTGTCGGGCTCGCGTGCACTTACATCAAAGTTGCTCGTGAGTGGACCCGCCCCCACCGCCTCGATGGCCAGTGTTTCGGTCTTCGAGCCACCGAGCGCAATTGCTCCGAAGTCGCAGGTCACCATCCCGTCACTTTCCGTGCAAGACGTGGCATCACCGCTGGCAACCTCGTAGACGGCGTCCTCGGGCACCGCATAGGTCAGCATCACTTCAGTGGCGCTGCCGTGATTATCCGCTGTCTGAGTGGAAATCGACACCGTATAGGTCAAGACGTTACCCTTGCGCACCGGGTTCGGACTGAACATCC
>CAZKOE010000133.1:0-7462 GCA_964554305.1 uncultured Gammaproteobacteria bacterium | reverse complement strand
CCGTCGGACAACCTCGGCGGCATTCTCGCTGTAGCCGATTATTTGTCGCGTCGGAACGAAGCCAGGGGCAGGGCGCCGCTCACGGTGTGCGATGTGCTCGTCGCCATGATCAAGGCGCACGAAATCCAGGGCGTGCTCGCACTCGAGAACTCCTTCAACCGTGTCGGACTCGATCACGTGCTGCTTGTCCGCGTCGCCACGACCGCCGTCGTGACGCACATGCTCGGCGGTTCGCGCGACCAGATTATCGCCGCCGTGTCGCAGGCCTTCATTGACGGCGGTGCGCTGCGTACCTACCGCCATGCACCCAACACCGGCTCGCGCAAGAGTTGGGCGGCGGGCGACGCGACGGCGCGCGGCGTGCGCCTTGCGCTCATCGCGCGTACCGGCGAGATGGGCTATCCGACGGCACTCTCGGCGCAGAATTGGGGTTTTTACGACGTGCTTTTCGACGGCAGACCGTTCACGTTTCAGCGCGAGTACGGCAGTTACGTGATGGAAAACGTACTGTTGAAAATTTCCTTTCCTGCCGAGTTCCATGCGCAAACGGCCGTCGAGTGTGCGATGAAGTTGCATCCGCAGGTAAAAGACAAACTCGATGAAATCGAAAGGATCGTGATCGAAACCCAGGAGCCGGGCGTGCGCATCATCGACAAGACCGGGCCGCTCGCGAATCCCGCCGACCGCGATCACTGCATCCAGTACATGACGGCCGTGCCGTTGATTTTCGGTCGCCTGACGGCGGACGATTACGAGGACAAGGTAGCCGCCGATCCGCGCATTGACGCGCTGCGTACGAAGATGGAAGTGCGCGAAAACGAACGTTTCACGAAAGACTATTACGATCCCGCAAAACGCTATATCGGCAATGCCGTGCAGGTGTTCTTCGGGGACGGCACGAAAACCGAACGCGTCGAGGTCGAATTTCCGATCGGACATCGCAAGCGCCGCGCGGAAGGCATTCCCGTGCTGCTCAAGAAGTTCGAAAATGCCCTCTCCGGGCATCTGCCGACCGGTCAGTTCGAGAAGATCGAGGCGCTTTGTCTGGAACAGGAAACGCTCGAATCCACGCCCGTTACCGACTTCATGAGGTTGTGGGTCATCTGACGATTTTCATGTGCCGTTCGGCGGCGCTGCCCGTCGTTGGAGCAGGGCCTGAAAGCCGGAGTTGCTGCGCAAGGGGTCCCAGGCCGGATCGAGGCGGAGCAAGGGTATTGAAATAATGCTGCCGGACGGCATGGCAAGCAGCCTCCGGAGCAAATTCAGGGCCTGTCCGGTTTTGCCGCTGCGGGCATAAATTTTTGCCAGTGCCGCCAGCGGTTGCGAACCGTAATAGGCGTCTTTGCCGATCGGGAGAAGCCGTACCGCATGCTTTCCGTGATTGATGGCGGCGGCCGTTTCGCCCAGGCCTGCCTCGGCGAGGCCGAGCACGCTCCATGCAAAGGCGGTGTCGCGATTGGCGTGCAGCGCCTTTTGCGCTTGGTCGCGGGCGGACTCGAAGCAGTGCCGTGACGCGGCGTCGTCACCCTTCATCGCGTAAGCCTGCGCGCGTAGCAGATCCGTTGGCACCTGGTACAGACTGTCGGCATCGAGAACCTGGTCGGGAGCATCGGCCAGCACGGCGAGCGCCGCATCGGGTTTGCGGGCGAGCAGCGCGGCCTTGAATCGCAGCGCGCTGACCAGGCCCAATGGATTGACCCGTTCCGGGATGGCCGCCAGCGCGCGCCGTGCTTGCGCAAGTTTGCCGGTGAGAAACAGGAGTCGAACGCGATACGTCATGGCGTCATAATCGTCGGGCTCGATCGCGAGCGCCTGGGCGAGTTGTTCTCCGGCCTCGGGATAACGGCGCAACTCGGTGAGTGTGACCGCGATTTCGTAGCGCCTGCGGGGATTGCGAGGGTCCAGGGCCGTGGCTTTCCGAAGTCCGGAGAGCGCTTCCTTCCATTTGCCTTGGCGCCGGTGAACGAAGGCGATGGCCGCTATTGCGCCTGCGTTGTTGGGCAGGCTCTGCCGCACCTTGGCGAATTGAGTGAGCGCGGCGTCGTAGGCGTGATACTGGTAATATTCGATATAGCCCATGGCCAGGTGCGCCTGCGGGAGCGTCGGGTCGAGTGCGAGCGCGCGTTTTGCCTGGCGGCCGGCGTCGGCAATGAGGGAGTTCGTGTCGCCGATGTTGAACCACCATGCACGGCTGTTCATCAGAGAAAACCGTGCCCAGGCCAGTGCGAAATCGGGATCCCGCGCGGTGGCTTCACGGTACAGGTCGGATGCTCGAAGCCGCGTGGCTTCGGGGTCGGAAACGCTGTTTTCCCGCAGGAGCCGCGAGGCCAGATAGTTCGCCTTCAGGAGCAACAGATAGGCTTGGGGATCCCGTGTCGGGGCGCGCTGGAGGCGGGCGGATTCCGACGGCAGCAGTTTGGCCCTGAGGGCTGCGGCGATCTGCGTCGCAACCTCGCCTTCCACGCCGAAGATGTCGGTCAACTGACGGTTGTAGCTTTGGGCCCAGATGTGCGCGCGAGTGCGGGCGTCAATCAATTGAACATTGATGTCCACGCGCGCACCCACTTTCTGAACGCTGCCCTCGAGCACGGTCGTGACGCCCAGTTGGTCGGCGATGGTTTTGATGTCGGGCGGGTGGGCCTGGTATTGTTCGGTCGAGGTGCGTGCTATTACCTTCAGGTTTTTGAGAGAGGCGAGGCGGGTCAGGATTTCGTCCTGGATGCCGGCGGCGAAGTAGGCATTGTTTTTATCGCTGGAGAGATTCTCGAACGGCAGCACGGCGATGGAGGCGATCGGAGCGGAAGATCCGTGTCCGCCGGATGGCAGTATTCCCGTGCCGAAAAGGGTCGCGACGACGATGACCGCGGCCAGGAGCACCGCGCTGCCCGCCGCCAGCCGGAATTGGCTGCGGTGGTTCGTTTCCGCCGGTCGGTTTTGTCCTGCCGTCGTGCTGGGCGCGATCTCTTCCTGATCGACCGTGGCGATAAAGCGATAGCCGACTCCGCGCACCGTCTCGATGTAGACGGGCGTTTCGCGCTCGTCACCGAGCGCCTGGCGCAGGATGTGGATGCGGGTGCTGAGCCCCTGCTCCTCGACGATGGTGTCCGGCCACAGTTTCGAGATGAGTTCTTCCCGGTGCAGCAGGTGGCCGGCGTTCGCGACCAGGATCAGGAGCAGGTCGAAGGCTTTTCCGGCCAGAGGCACCCGGTTGCCGTCCCGGAACAGGTGGCGTTCGGCCGCATCCAGTCGAAACGGGCCAAACGTATACAAGCGTTTGTTTTTGTTTATGTTTCCCTCCATTTTTCAACGACCATAATGTAAGCATGAGAAAAGATTAAAGAAAAAATAATCTTTTCCTAGGGAAAAGCATACACCTTCGAACCATACTTCACCAGTCTTGATTGCACGGGTTCCCGGGTTGTCCGCAGCGGCGGGCAGGCAAGGGAAGGGCATGTATTCGCCGGAGTGGAGAAGTGAAGATGTATCGACTTTTACCGAACATGGGCGTTCGCATAACCGCGGCTTTTGCTGTCGCGGGCATTGTGGCGGGTCTCGGGCCGCTTGCGGGCTGCCCGTCACGGAGTCATGAGACGACGAGTGCACCGGCGCCGGTTGCGGCAAGCGCGGGCTTCGCGGGCTCGATTTATGGGGGGAACCAGCCCATTGTAGGCGCGACGGTGGTTGCCTGGTCGGCCGGGGACACGGACGGGGCTGCACCGGTTGTGATCGGCACCGACACGACCGACGGGAACGGGCGCTTCGGCATCGTTTTTTCGCCGGCGCCCGTGACCGGACAAATCGTGTACGTGGTCGCCAGGGGCGGTGATGCCGGCGCCGGCGCCAACGCGGCGATCCGCCTGATGACGGTGGCGGGCCCTTACTGCGATTCCGGCACCGCGGGTTGCGCTTTCCCCGACTTCGTCAATATCAACGAGCTTTCCACCGTTGCGGCGACGGCCGCCCTGCAGCATTACATTGACCTGGGAGCGTGCCCATCCGGCGCGGGTTTGGGAAGTCATTGCGTCCTCATCGATGGCGCGAACGGGCTTGCCGATGCTGCGGGGCAGGTGAACAATCTGGTGGACGTCGCGACCGGCAAGGCTTCCACTTTTCTGGCCGGTCCGCCCGGCGGCAGTCGCGAGCTTCCCCTCACGCTTGAGAAACTCGACACGCTGGGAAGCATTCTCGCCGCCTGCGTGAACGGCACGGGTGAGACGGCCGCGGCCTGCACCGAGTTGTTCTCGCTCGCGACCTCGGGCACCACGACCGTTACTCCGACCGATACGCTGGAGGCGGCTTTCAACATCGCCCGCGATCCGGTTGTCGACGCGCGTACCCAATCCATTTTCACCTTGTTGCCCTCGAATCCCGTATTCGCGCCGGTGCTGGCGTCCGAAGACGTGGGGGCGGGCAGTTATTGGACGATCGCGGGGCAGACCTATGTGTATGTCGCGGAGCAGGGAGTGGACTGGGAGTACTTCCGGACCGACACCATAGCCTGCTACCGGATGAATGACGCGACCGGCAATCTGGTGGCGACCAACAACGAGAACGACCAGAATGACGTCAGTGTCCCGGATGCGTTGGCGGTGGGGCCGCGCGGGCGCTTTATTTACTCCGCGAACAACGTGAGCAGCACACCCGGCGACGGTTCCGTATACGGCTTTGCCATTGATCCCGCCACCGGCGCGTTGCGCAATCTGCACTCGGGTTCGCATTTTCCCGCTCCGGGCGACATCAGCGCGGTCATTGTGGATCCGCGCGGGCGTTTTGTCTATGCCGCCAACAAGCAGACTGACGGTAGCATTTACGGCTGGACACTCGACCCGGTCACGGGCGAGTTGACGGGGATATCCGGCAGCCCCTTCGCGGCCGGCGCAAGCACGGCGGGGCTCGCGACGGATACGGCCGGAAATTATCTCTACGCCACCAATTCCGGCGACGATAACATCGAAGCCTACAGCATTGACCAAACCAGCGGCAAGCCGACCGAGATCAATACCTATCCAGCCGGTCTGAGCCCGTTCGGGGTCGTGGTGGCGCCGGGCAATTTCCTTTATGCGGCCAATCGGGCCGGCGACGATGTGTCCGCCTGGACGATCGACGCAGGCGGTGTCCCCGCGCCGCTCGGCGCCAGCGCCTGCGGTTCGCCGAACGATCCTCACAATTGCCTGGACGCGGGCTCGAGTCCGCGCAATCTGGCGGTCAGTTTGCTGGGCACGCACGAGCGTCTGTTCGCGTCCAACGCGGGTGGCTCGGCCGTTACCGCGTATCTTTTGAACCGGAGTACCGGTGCGCCGTCATCGGTTGTTGATTTGAATGCGGGCTCACATCCCTACGATTTTGTGCAGGCCGCGAATGGGCGCTCCGCCTGGGCCGCCAACAATGCCGACAGTACCCTGACGGCCTACGATGCGAGCCTCGCACCGCGCGCCCTGCCCAAGGGCGTGCCGACCGGCGATGAGCCGTTTTTACTGGTTCTGAGTCCGGACGGCAGTCATGCCTACGTGAGCACCGTCCACGAGAATCTTGTCAACTTCACGGAAACGGGCGCGCTGTCCGGCTACGATGTCGCCGCCGACGGTTCGCTCACGCCGATCACGAGTGGCACCGGTACGGTCGCGGCCTGCGGCACGGCCGTGCGCGACCCCGACAACTGTCTTGCGGCGGTGAACCAGCGGTTCACCAGTTTCCTGATAACGCCCGATGGCAATTACCTCTATGCGTTTTACCAGGTTCTTGGAGGCGCGGGAGTTTTCGGCTACTACGAAGAAGTTGCCGCATTCAAGGCCAACCCGGACGGAACCTTTACGCCGGTCACGGACGGTATCACCGCGCCCGGGAGTTGCACCGGAGTCAGTCCCGACAACGGCAACTGCTATTTCGCCGGCGCCGGTCCCGAGCCGCAGATCTCGCCGGACGGCAAGTTTCTCTATGCCGCCAACGTGCTGGGCGACGACGTCTCGGTGTGGAAAATCAACAGCGACGGCACACTCACGCCCGACGGCGCGGCCGAGGGTGCCGCCTCATGCAACAGCGCAAACGGGTTTGCCGTTGACGTTCCGGCGAACTGTTATTCCGCCGGACCGTCGCCGGGACCGCTCAACCTGCAGAATGCCCCCTACGCCTATGCCGTGAACGGCGGAAGCACCATTTCGGCCTGGGAGCGCAACACCACGACAGGCGCACTCGCGCCGATCGTGGGCGCGCCCTGCGGCAATCCATCGGGCGAAACCGACCCCACGAATTGCGTTTACGCCGGCAATGGTCCGACGGAGATTACCGTCGCGCCATCCCTGGCCTACGCCTATGTCGCGAACTCCCGGGGCAACGACGTTTCGGCCTATGCGATCGATGCGAACACCGGCGCGCTCGCGCCGATCACCACGGGCGGAGCGGGCGACTGTTTCTCTTCTGCCGACCCCCATGATCCTCAGAACTGTTTTGCCGCCGGCATCATTCCTGACGGAGTCACGGTGGTGCATAAGAGCGGTGGCGGCGACTTCGCCTATGCGATCAATGCCGGCGGCGCGGACATTTCCACCTGGGTAATCGGCGCCGACGGTGCATTGACGCCCGTCAGCGGGCATGACTGCGGCACCGCCGCGACGCCCGATCCCGGCAATTGTTTCGCAACCGGTCACGGCGCGGGTGGCGTGGTGGTGAATTCGACCGACAACGGCGACGGCTATGCCTATGTCGTCAATACCGACGACGGCACCATCGGCGAATACAGCATTGGCGGCAATGGCGCCCTCACGCTGATCGGCACCGTCTTCGCCGGTTCCGCTCCGGGGGATATGACCATCAGCGCGGACGGGACCCACGTTTACGTGATCAATTACGGAGAAAACGTCGTTAATGCCTTCGATCGCAACGGCGGTTTGCTCACGCCGCTTGCGACTACCAGCTCGATCTTCGTCGGCGAGTCACCTACCGCCATTGTCACCACGCCGTGATCGCTGTGGCCCGGGCTGGCATCTCTTGGATTTCTCGCCCGTGGGAGAGGGTTGCAGTAAGGGGCCGTACCGCAAGGCGATGCGCAACATTTTTAACCGAGGAGTGAAACCATGATCAAACCAACTTTCACGACGATATTGACGACGGGCGCCGCCGTCATCGGCCTGAGCCTTGCCGCCACGGTCGGTGCCCTGGCCTTTGGCGGCTGCGTGAATTCGCCCGAGAACCCGACCTGGATTCTCGCCGGCATCGGTGTCGTCGCCGCCGGCGTGCCGTGGCTGCGCGCGACGATCAGGCGCCGCCGCCAGCACCATGACCGGTAATTCAACTCTCCCCCTTGCCGTCTTCGGGAAGGGGGCTTCGAGGGGGGGGTTATCGCGGCGGGGGCCGCCGCGATAACCCGTCAATATCGGATGCAGGAGCGGTCGCCCCGACCGCGATCGGACAAGACGCCGGGAACCCCCGCATCAAGTGCGGGGTTATCCCGGCCTACGGTCAGTAC
>CAZKOE010000132.1:2449-7496 GCA_964554305.1 uncultured Gammaproteobacteria bacterium | reverse complement strand
ATAAGCGGCGAGTATGCGCTCGAGCAATTCGCCAAAACCGGGCAGGCCGGGACGCGGCGCGAGCGGGAAATAGGTACCGGCGAAAAACGGCGTGAGGTCCTCCGGTTCGAGGAAGATCGAAAGCGGCCAGCCGCCACCGCGGCCGGTGAGCGCCTGATGGGCGGTCTGGAAAACGGCGTCGAGATCGGGGTGCTCCTCGCGGTCGACCTTGATGCTGACGAAATTCTCGTTGAGGATGCGCGCAATGTCCTCATCGCTGAAGGCCTCGCGTGCCATCACGTGGCACCAGTGGCAGGCCGAGTAGCCGACCGAGACGAACAGCGGCCGATCCTCGCGGCGGGCAAGCGCCAGCGCCGTCTCGCCCCAGGGCCGCCAGTCCACGGGATTGCCTGCGTGGGCCCGCAGATACGGGCTTTTCTCCTTCGCCAGCGCGTTCGCCATTTACACTTTCATGACAGTTACACCCCTATATAAACATATTCACCGGACGGGTCGCCGGCGGTGCCGGCCCGCCGCCCCGCGGCAATGAGCGGCCATGCTAAACTCGCGGCGCTGTCTCCCCCGCTTCCCAGCCGTGCAGATTGTTTGCGCCAACGCCTCTTCCCCGGAACCCGGAATCCCGATTCGGAGTCCCGTCAGGCCATGATCTACCCGAATATCGACCCGGTCGCCGTGCGGATCGGCCCGCTCGCCGTGCACTGGTACGGGTTGATGTACCTGGTGGGCATCTTCGCCGGCTGGGCGCTTCTGGTCTGGCGTGGCAGGCGCGCCGACCTCCGCTGGGCATCCAATCAGGTGGGCGACCTGTGTTTCTACGTCGCGATCGGCATCGTGGTCGGCGGGCGCCTCGGCTACGTGCTCTTCTACAACTTCCCCGTCTATTACGCGCATCCCATCCACATTTTCTACGTCTGGGACGGCGGCATGTCCTTCCACGGCGGGTTGATCGGCGTGCTCGTCGCCTGCCTGCTTTACGCCTGGCGGCACAAGCGGCACTTCTGGGACATCATGGATTTCATCGCACCGGTCGTGCCGATCGGGCTTGCGGCCGGGCGGCTGGGGAACTTCATCAACGGCGAACTCTGGGGCAAGGTGGCCTACTTGCCCTGGGCCATGCGCCTGCCGTGCAACGAGTCGCGGTTCCGCATGTATTGCGATGGCACCCTCTATCGCTTCGCGGATCCGAGCCATGCCGGTTACACCTACCCCCTGCAGCCGTCGCAGCTTTACGAACTGCTGCTCGAAGGGGTAGTGCTGTTCATCGTCTGCTACTGGTTCTCGGCGAAACCGCGCCCGCGGATGGCGGTCGCCGGCGTGTTCTCGCTCGGCTACGGCATATTCCGCTTCGCCATGGAGTTCATCCGCCTGCCCGACCCGCAACTCGGCTACATCGCCTTCGGCTGGTTGACCATGGGACAGATCCTTTCGTTGCCGATGATCCTGATCGGCATCACGCTCCTGGTGCTGGCTTACCGCCGCCGGGCGCCGGTGCCCGCGCCCGCTCCGGTCGCGAGAAAAGGGCAGAAATCGAAAAAGGCGAAACGGGCAAGGAAGGCATGAAGCCCTACCTCGACCTGATGCGCCGCATCCTCGAGGACGGCACGGACAAACCCGATCGCACCGGCACCGGCACGCGCTCGGTGTTCGCCCACCAGATGCGCTTCGACCTCGCGGCCGGTTTCCCGCTGGTGACGACCAAGCGGCTGCACCTGAGGTCCATCGTGCACGAACTGTTGTGGTTTTTGCGCGGCGATACGAACGTGAAATGGCTGAACGAACACGGCGTCACGATCTGGGACGAGTGGGCGGACGCAGCGGGCGATCTGGGCCCCATCTACGGGCGCCAATGGCGCTCCTGGCCGGCGCCGGACGGTACGGCGATCGATCAACTCGCGCGCCTGATCGAGAACCTGCGCGCGCGTCCGCATTCGCGCCGCCACGTCGTCAGTGCCTGGAACGTCGGCGAGCTGGATCGCATGCGGCTTGCGCCCTGCCACGTTCTGTTCCAGTTCTGGGTCGGCGACGGCAGACTCTCCTGCCAGTTGTATCAGAGGAGCGCCGACGTCTTCCTCGGCGTGCCGTTCAACATCGCCTCCTATGCGCTCCTGACGCATCTGGTCGCCGCGCAGACCGGCTACGAACCCGGCGAATTCGTCTGGACCGGCGGCGACTGCCATCTCTACCGCAACCATTTCGAACAGGCACGGTTGCAGTTGACGCGCGAGCCCTGCCCGCCGCCGACCCTCGTGCTGAAGAGAAAACCCGCAACGCTCTTCGACTACGAGTACAGCGACATCGCCGTCGAAAACTATCGCCCGCATCCGCGCATCCTCGCCCCGATTGCGGTGTAGGCATGGACGAAATCGCCTGGCAGGATTTTGCGAAAGTCGAGCTGCGTGCCGGTACGATCACGGCGGCCGATCCCTTCCCCGAAGCGCGCAAACCGGCCTGGAAGCTGACGGTGGATTTCGGTCCCGAAACAGGCGTGCGCCGCTCGTCCGCCCAGATCACGACGCATTACAACGCCGAAGAGCTGATCGGCCGCCAGGTGCTGGCCGTCGTGAATTTTCCGCCCAAACAGATCGGCCCGTTTATTTCCGAATGCCTCGTCTGCGGTTTCTACCGCGAGGACGGGAGCGTGATTCTCGCCGTTCCGGACAAGCCGGTGCCCGACGGCGCGAGGCTCGGCTGATGCGCTCGCCAACGATCTCTCTTGTAGTCGCCGCGGGCGAGAACGGCGCCATCGGCAAGGACGGCACGATGCCCTGGCATCTGCCGGCGGATCTCGCGCACTTCAAGCGTATCACGATGGGCAAGCCCATCGTCATGGGCCGGCGGACCTTCGAGGCGATCGGGCGCGCGTTGCCCGGCCGGCGCAACATCGTCGTGAGCCGCCGCCGCGCGTTTTCCGTCTCCGGCGCCGAAACTGCGACGAGCCTGGAAGCGGCCCTGGCGCTCGCCGGCGACGCGCCGGAAGTCATGGTGATCGGCGGTGGCGAACTCTACCGCGCGGCTCTTCCCCTCGCCCATCGCATCTACCTCACGCGCGTTCACGCGACTCCCGGAGGCGACGCCTTCTTTCCTGAATTGAGTGGCGCCGAATGGCGGGAAACCGCGCGCGAAGAATACGCGGCCGACGAAGCCAACCGTCACGCCCTGAGCTTTCTCGTTCTCGAGCGAGGATAAGAAAAAACTCGCCGCCCGGTTGTTATGATTGGGCCCGGTTCAACCTCAAAACCGCGATGACCGGCAATTTCCGCAGCGACGACGACTGGAGTTATTCGGGTGCCACCGGTCCCGATCACTGGAGCGAGATTGCGCCGATCTGCGCCACCGGACACGCCCAGTCGCCGATCGATCTCGCCGAGTTCACGCCGGGCGAGCTTCCGCCGCTGCACTTCCGCTACGATGTTCGCGCCCGCCGCCTCGTCAACAACGGCCACGCCGTGCAGGTCCATTTCGAACCGGGCGGGGCAATCGAGGTGGACGAACGTCACTTCACACTCGACCATCTGCATTTTCACGCCCCCGCCGAGCATCGCATCCGGGGCAGGCGCTACGCGTTCGAGGCGCACTTCGTTCACAGGGACGCTCAGGAAAGGATTGCCGTCGTGGCATTGCTTTACGAAGAGGGGTCGGCGAGCCCGGCGTTCGCGAACATCGCCGAACAACTGCCGGCCAGCGCGGCGGAAAATCACGAACTGAAGGGGCGTTTCGGCGCGGCGGATTTTCTCCCGGACAATCGTGACTACTATTTTTATAGCGGCTCTCTCACGACACCGCCGGCAATCGAGGGCGTCGGCTGGTACATTCTGAAGACACCACTTACGATCGCAATCGATCAAATCGAAAAGTTGCTCCGCGCCGATGACGGCCCCAACAATCGCCCCCTGCAACCGCGGTATGGTCGCGAAATTCTGGCCTGAAGTGAAACCGGGTTAGCCGGATACACCCACACTGACGCCACGAATCCCGCCCTGCGCTTTCTTGACCGGGCTCCCGCCTTCGCGGGAGCGAAGGTAATTCCAAATTCGAGTTTAATTTGCTGGTCTACGGTGAAAGCGGGCCTTATTATTGCGTTTCCGAACACAATGCCCATGTCCCCCGGACAGCGGGGTTCAGGAGACCGGGAACGGTGGTTTGTTGGCGAATTCTTTCAACAGCTTCTGGAACGCCGGATCCTTGCGAAGCGGATCCCAGATCGGGTCGCGTTCGAGCAACGGCACCGACATGAAATATCCTGCCGGTATTTCAAGCAGCCGGCGCAGCAATTTGATCGCCTGTCGAGGCTTGCCGACCCGCACATAAATTTTGGCCAGTGTGATCAAATGCGAGGGTCCCTCAACCGCGTCTTTCGATACGGGGGCTAAGGATGTTGCCTTGCGGCCCGCGGCAATCGCCTGTGCCTTTTGCCCGAGCCCTGCCTCGGCCAGGCCGAGGAAACTCCATAGCTTGGCATTCGTCGGTTGGCTTTTCAGTGCCGTTTGCAGCATCTCACGCGCTTTCTCATAGGCCTGTCGAGCCTTCCTTTCGTTACCTAAATCCGCCCACGCTCGAGCGCGCAACAAGGGCGCGGGCTCCCGCCCCCTGACGTTGGGCGCCGCAACCCAGCCCGATGCGTCCTTGAGCGCATTCAACGCGGCTTGCGGTTGCCGGGACAAGCGGGCGATTTCAAACTCGAGCGCGTGTACCAATCCCTTCTGGGTGCTGGTGGGAGGTATGGCAGCTACTACTTGCCGAACCTGCTTCAAGGGCTTCCCCGCGGCCAGGAGCATCATCGCCTTGAAGGCCGCGGCATAGTAGTCGTTGGGTTCAAGTGCCAGGGTCCGATTGAAACGCATTTCCGCCTGCACGTAACGGCGCATCATTGTGAATGCGATACCCGTGTCAAAGGGCCAACGCGGATTGTGCGGATCGAGCACGGCTGCGCGCCGGTATCCGGCCAGTGCTTTCTGCCACTTCCCCTGGTGGAGGTACATGAGTGCCATTGCGCCCGATATCTCGGCATTGTCATTGCGGAACTGTTCGGGAATCTGGTCGAGCTGGG
>CAZKOE010000132.1:0-2439 GCA_964554305.1 uncultured Gammaproteobacteria bacterium | reverse complement strand
TCTGTTCAGGAAATACTTGGCATAGGCCATGGCCAGGCGGGCTTCCGGCAAGCTCGGCTCCAGTGCCAACGCTTGTTCTGCGGCCTGTTTGGCGTCAGCCATCGTTTTTGCATTGCCTGTTCTTCCATACCGGAAAATCTCCAGCAGGGAAAGGCGGGCCCAAGCGATGGCAAAGTGCGAATCCCGGGCAATCGCCTGGTGGTAAAGCGTCACGGCCCGAGCCAGTGCGGCAGCGGAGTTCTTTGCATTACCGTTGCTCCAAACCTGGTTGGCGTAGTAGTTGGCCTTGAGATAGAGCAGATAGGCATGCGGGTCCTGAGTCGGCTTACTGGCCAGGCGGGCGGCCTCCGTCGGCAGCAGTTCCGTTTTCAGCGACGAGGCTATCTGGGTCGCCACGTCGCTTTCCACCGCGAAGACGTCGGCGAGCGAGCGGGTATAGACCTGTGCCCAGATGTGTTCGTCCGTCTTGGCGTTGATCAACTGCACGTTGACCATCATCCGATCTCCCGCCTTCTGCACGCTGCCTTCCAGGATAGCGGTGGCGCCCAGTTCGGTGGCGATTTTCCCCAGATTGGCCGGATGGCTGGAATAGCGCTTCGTGGAAGCCCGCGAGATCACGTGCAACCCGTCGATGCCGGAGAGCTTGGAGAGGATCGTGTCCTGGATGCCTTCGGCCAAATAGGTATTATTTGCATCCGAACTCAGGTTCTCGAACGGCATTACGGCAACAACGGGCGTGACGGGCTTGCCCCTCGCCCCCGAATCAAATGGCACAAACCGCCAGATCAACACCCCGGCAATCACGACGATCGCCACGCCGCCCGCCGCCCCAAATATCTTCCACCACCCGGATGAGGGCGAGCTTGCCCCGCACCCTCTGCGAGGTGCGGGGCTTGCTCGCGATTCCTGCTTTTCCTTCTCGTCGTGTACGTCGCCGGGGGCAGGGAGGGGGGCTGAGGGGGATTCTTCCGTTTCGGGCTCGACGCCTGTCTCGGCCATGGGAGCGGCTTCAGCCGCGATTACCTCCTCGGGCGGCTCGACGGCGATCCGCTCGATTTTGACCGCCGCGGTAAAACGATAGCCATGCCCGTGCTTCGTTTCGATGTAAAGCCTGTTTTTCTCCTTGTCGCTCAATGCCTTGCGGAGTACGCTGATGTACCAGTTCAGGCTGTTTTCCGTGACGATCGTATTCGGCCACAGCGCGCTGACCAACTCGTCGCGGGTTTTCAGATGCCCGTCGGATTCCACCAGCAACAGCAGCAGATCGAAGGCCTTTCCGGTCAGGGGCACGGGTTTGCCGTCTTCGGTCAGTGAGCGCTCGGCCGCATTGACGCAGAACGGGCCAAAACGAAATAATTTATCGTATCGTTTTGATTCGTCAGTGTTTCTCATGCCCAACGATCACCCAATCGGAAACAATACTGAGGCGAGCGTCTTTCCATCGTTTCAGCGAAAGCGCACTCGAAAAATGAGACCGAAGCTTCGAGGAGCCTGCGGCAAGGCCGGTTCCGGGCACCACTTTGATGCAGTGACTCGGATTCTACAACCATCGTCACCCCGACAAAAGCCCGTTGCAGTCCGATATAAACCCGAAGGGCGTTGCCGGTGTCATGTGCCGATTGCCGCCGGCCACGCAATTTCTGAAGAGATCGGCCGATTTTCTCCGGACAGCAGTGCGCCTTCGCGAGAGCGACGGTGAGGGTGCGGGAGTAGCGGCGGTAGGGTGGGGCGATGGGGGTTCTGGATTTGGATTCCTGGCGGGCTATGGTGGGAAGGTCTCGTTTCCGAAAAGAATATTGGTTTTCCCAGAACAGTACTACCAGAAAATGAAAATCTATTAAATTCAGTAAGTTAAACTCCAACCTCCGGGGAAATCTCGGATAGACCAAGGGATTCTCTAATAAAAATTCCAGAAAAACTGTATCCCATTCACAAGACTTGCCCCGCACTTCCGACCATACTTACCAGCAAGAGGCCGCGCCGCCGGTGGGTGCCGAGGGCATTTCCGCCTCTGGCCGCGAGGACTGGCTTCGTGCCCGGATTCGCGCGTTTGCGCGGAGCCACGAAGCAGATGCAAGACTTCGCTTGTTGTTGACCAACTATCAGGAGACAGAGGAATGAACAGGATTGCAATCAAAATGTTTGCCGGCGCCCTCGGGCTTGCTGGCCTTCTTGCGGCTTCACTTGCGCCGGCTGCTCCTCACTCGATCCCATTTGCGAATCAGCAGATGGAGAATCCAGCGTCCACAGCGCCTCAACATCAGCAGGCGGCCTTTTTGCAGCATGCGGCTCAACAAAAGGGCGTGCTCTATACCTTCGCACTGCCCGGAGGGCGCAGCGCCGTGGTGTACAAGAGTGGCATCGCCAAGGTTTATACGGCTGACTTCAAGGGAGTCATGACCCGGATGGTCGCGGGGCTGTCGGGCTCGGCGCTCACGC
>CAZKOE010000131.1:0-7506 GCA_964554305.1 uncultured Gammaproteobacteria bacterium | reverse complement strand
TACCGCTCGTGTGGCGCACGAAAAACGCCACCTGCTCGGGCGTCGCGCTCGCGCCCGCCATGACGAGATCGCCCTCGTTCTCGCGTCCCTCGTCGTCCATGACGACGACCATCTCGCCGGCCCGGATGGCGGCGATCAGATCCGGCACCGCATCGGGCGCAAGCGGCAATTCCAGGGGTTCGGCCATGAAAAGCTCCCATTCCAACGGTGCTATTGTCTCACGCGGCAAACGCAGGCACCAGCGGCTGCTGCCGGAACGCCCGTAATCGCAATCGCGACGGATGCTCCCGCGGTGGAAAACGCGTTCAGGGCCGCTTGTAGACAACGCCGGCCTTCATCACGAAGGGAACCCGCTCGACCGCTCCGATGTTCTTCGCCGGATCGCCCTTCACGGCGATGAGGTCGGCGTACAGGCCCTGTCTGATTTGGCCGAAGTCGCCGGCGTGACGGAGAATTTCCGCGTTCACTGCCGTCGCCGCAAGCAGGGCCTGTGCCGGGGTCATGCCGCCACGCACCATCCATTCGAGTTCCCTGTAGTTGGTGCCGTGCGCGAATACACCGACGTCACTGCCGCAGCCGATCGTCACGCCCACCTCCATAGCCGTCTGAAAAGCCTGCGCCGCTCGCCGCATCGAGACCGTCGGCGGATCGCCGGGCTTCCAGCCATGAAAGTATTCCGCAATGGCCACGACGGCTTCGAGCGTCGGCAGATAGGCAACGCCGTGTTGCTTCATCGACTCGAACACCTCGCGCGTACCGCCATACCCGTGCTCGATGGTGTCCACCCCGGCCAGCGCGGCGCGGCGCATGCCTTCGGCCGTCGTCGCGTGTACCGACACCGGGCGGCCGAGCGAATGCGCGGCCTCGACGGCCGCTCGCAACTCTTCCTCGATGAACGTCGGCACCGATTCGCGATTCCCGCCGCAGTGATAGTCGGCATAGACCTTGACCCAGTCGGCGCCGTGGCCGACCTGCTTGCGCACGGCGGCCAGCATCTCCGCGCGGCCGCTGACCGGAATGCCGCCCTGCGTAAGATCGAGGTCGCTGCGAAATCCATACGGCCCCGGACCGTAGCAGCCGCTCGCGACCGTCGCGCGCGTCGCAACAAACAGGCGCGGCCCAGGAATCAGCCCTTCGTCGATCGCTCGCTGCACCGACACGTCGGCATAACCGGCACCCTCGGTGCCGAGATCGCGCAACGTGGTGAAACCGGCCATGAGCGTTGCCTTCACGTGCTTCACCGCCCCGATTGTGCGGTAAGGCAGCGGCTCCTTCAGCACCTGGTCGTTCCACGGCGTTTCGTTGTAGGGATGCAGAAAGATATGCGAATGCGCGTCAATGAGACCGGGCAGGAGCGTCATACCGGCAAGGTCAACGACTTGCGTATTGGACGGCGCCGCGATCTTTGCCGCCGGCCCCGCGGCGGCAATGCGCGCGCCCTCGACCAGCACCGCCCAGCCGGTGTGCGTCTCGGTGCCACACGCATCGAATACGCGCGCAGGCTTGAGCAGGTAACTTCCCGAACCCGGCGTCGCGGCGGCCACGCTACCGGCTCCGGGCAGACGAGAAGCAAGCCGGCAAGCGGCAGACCGAGCGGGTGCAAGAACGTGGCTGCCGCACCGGCCCAACCCCCGGGTCGATTGTAGCGGCCACGGCGGATCAGGCGAGTCGGGCGCCGATTTGTTCGGCGAGCTTCACGGGATCCTGGTCACGATTCACCTCGACCACGACGTGCCTGTAAATACCATGTTGGAGTTCCAGCGTCAGGCATCGTGCGGGATCATGAAAATCGTAGAACACGACGCCGTCGCCGTTATAGAAAGTACCCGCGACCTTCACGCCCGGCACGTTGATGCCGATGCGAAAGCCCCGGTACCAAGCCGGCACCACCGGTTCGCAAACGGCGGAACGGATGTGCGTATAGGGGATGTGCAGCGACCCGTGCAAGGCGAGAATCTCGTCCACCGGATTCAGGTGCACGCTCAGGCGATCCGCTTCCAGTTCGACCCGTGCCATGAAACCTCTCCACAGGAAATTTCCATCCGGCAGTTTAAACCCGGAGGAACCCGTGCACTGCCTTCAGGATGCCTCTCGCCTCTCCAGAATACGCGCGAGGTAGCGGGCGATCTGGTCCACTTCGAGATTGACCCGTGTGCCGGGCCCATAATCGGCGATGATCGTGCGCTTGCGTGTCGCCGGAATGACGGCGACCTCGAATTCGGCGTCGGCGACTTCGTTCACGGTAAGGCTCACGCCATCCACCGCGATCGAACCCTTGGGGGCGATGTAGCGTGCGAGCGCCTCCGGTACCCGCAAACGCAGGCGCAATGCACGCGCGTCTTCCGTGCGCGCAACGACTTCGCCGACACCGTCCACGTGACCGCTGACGAGGTGGCCGCCAAGCGCATCGCCCACGCGAAGCGCGGGCTCCAGATTGAGTGCCGCGCCGACGGTGAGTCGGCCAAGCGTCGTCTTCGCGAGCGTCTCACGTGAAGCGTCGGCATGGAAACGTCGCCCGCGGCTTTCCGCGACGGTCAGGCAACAACCGTTCACGGCCACGCTCGCCCCGAGCGCAAGCGCGGCGGCATCGAGAACGCCGGCCTCGATGCCGAGACGCGCGTCGCCGCCGCGCACCTCGCGCCCGATCAGCCTGCCCTTCCCCTTTACGATGCCGGTGAACATGTCAGCGTTTTCCCGGTTGCAGGCGAACGCGAATGTCGCGGCCCACCCGTTGCGCGGCAACCGTGCGCCAGGCCGGCGGGTCGGGGATCGCCGCGAGGTCGGGAAGCGCCGCCAGCGCACGCGCACCCGGCCCGAGGAAATGCGGTCCGAAAAAGAGTTCGAGTTCGTCCACTTGTTGCGTGGCCAGCAGGGCGGCGGCGAGTACCGGACCGCACTCGGCGTACACGTCGTTGACTTCGAGTTCCGCAAGCGCGCGCAGCACGGCGTCAATATCCGGGTGGCCACTCGCATCGCTTTCCACAATATGCACCGTGCCACCCGCCGCCTCCAGCGCGCGGCGGCGCGCGGCCAACGCTTCCCGGCAGAAAATGTGCACCTCTCCCCCACCGGTCTTGAAAAGACGCGCGGTGGACGGCGTGCGCAATCGCGAATCGAGCACAACGCGCAGGGGCTGGCGGGCCGCGCCGGGCAACCGTACATTGAGTGCCGGATCGTCGGCGAGCACGGTACCGACTCCGGTGAGGACCGCCCCGACGCGTGCACGCCCGCGATGCACGGCGGCGCGGGCGACGGGGCCCGTCATCCAGCGACTGGCGCCGCCGGCCAGCGCGCTTTTGCCGTCGAGACTCGCCGCCAGTTTGAGCGTGAGCCAGGGTCGGCCGCGCTCGAAACGGCTGAAAAAGCCGCGATTGATCCGCCGCGAGAATTGTTTGCCCAATCCGGTTTCGACCACGATCCCCGCCTCGCGCAAGCTCCTGAAACCCGCGCCCGCGACATGCGGATTGGGATCGCCCGTCGCCGCGACGACGCGAACGACCCCGGCCTCGATCAGCGCCCGCGCGCAGGGCGGCGTGCGCCCGTAATGGCTGCAGGGCTCGAGCGTGACGTACGCCGTCGCTCCGCGTGCCGAGGCACCCGCCGCCACCAGCGCGGCGACCTCCGCATGGGCCTCGCCGGCGCGGGCATGAAAGCCCTCGCCGACGACGCGCCCGGCCTTCACGAGTACACAACCCACGGCCGGGTTGGGCGCACTGCTTCGAAGTCCGCACACGGCCAGGCGCAACGCCCGGTTCATGTAACGCAGGTCGGCATCGGTCATCCGGGTTTGTGTCCGGTTTTTGCGGACGCCGACGATCCCGCCGCGGGCCTGCATGCGCCGGATCGATCCCCGCCTTCGAGCCGTTCAATCTCGCGGCGGAAGGCGTCGAGATCCTCGAAACGGTGATACACGGAGGCGAAACGCACATAGGCCACCGAATCGAGCCGCGCGAGCGCTGTCATCACCCACTCGCCGATCAGGCGCGAGGAAATCTCGCGCTCCTCGGCGAGGCGCAGACGCTCGATCAGGCGCGCGATTTCGGCATCCACGGCCTCGGTTTCGACCGGCCGTTTCTCGAGCGCCTTGAGCATTCCGGCACGCAGCTTCTCCTCGCTGAAGGGTACCCGGCTTCCGTCCTGCTTGACGACCCGGGGTAACAGGAATTCGGCCGTCTCGATCGTCGTGAACCGCGCCTTGCAGGCGAGGCATTCGCGCCGGCGGCGAATCGCCCGCCCGCCGGCGGCCAGACGCGAATCGGTGACCCGGGTATCGTCGTGCTTACAGAACGGGCAGTGCATGAATCAGAAGTGAGGGAAGAGGAGTGAGAAGTGAGAGCAGGAACAAAGCCCCGGGCGCCGCCCGTCGCTTCCATCGCCGACGTCACTCTTCATATCGCTTCTCTCCGCTCACTCCTCGACTAGCCATAAACGGGAAAGCGGCGGAGCAGCTCGGTCACCTCGGCGCGCACGGCCTCGATGCGCTGCTCATTGCCGAGATCGTCGAGGATGCTTGCCATCCAGCCGCCGACCTGGCGGATTTCGGCCTCGCCGAGTCCGCGCGTGGTCGCCGCCGGCGTGCCGACGCGCAGGCCGCTGGTCACGAAGGGCGAGCGCGGTTCGTTCGGGACCGTATTCTTGTTGAGCGTGATGTTGGCTCGACCCAGCGCCGCCTCGGCATCCTTGCCGGTGATGCCGCGCTCGATCAAGTCCACCAGGAACAGATGATCTTCGGTGCCGCCGGAGACGATCTTGTAACCGCGCGCCGCCAACTCCTCGGCAAGCGCCTTGGCATTGACGAGCACCCGTTTCTGATACGCCTTGAACTCCGGCTGCAACGCCTCCTTGAAGGCGACGGCCTTAGCCGCGATCACGTGCATCAGCGGGCCGCCCTGAAGTGCCGGAAAGACGATGGACTGGAGTTTCTTCTCGATCTCCCCGCCCGCGCCCTTCGTCAGAATCAGGCCGCCGCGCGGTCCGCGCAGCGTCTTGTGCGTGGTCGAAGTCACGACATGCGCGTGCGGCAGCGGACTCGGATACAGACCGGCCGCAATCAGCCCGGCCGGATGCGCCATGTCCACGAACAGCCAGGCGCCGACCTTGTCGGCAATGGCGCGAAAGCGCGCCCAGTCCACGACCTGCGAATAGGCGCTGAAGCCGGCGACGATCATCTTCGGCTTGTTCTCCACGGCGAGGCGCTCCACCTCGTCGTAGTCAATCAGACCCTCGTCGTTCACGCCGTACTGCACGGCGTTGAAAAGTTTGCCGGAAAGATTGGGTTTGGCACCGTGCGTCAAGTGACCGCCGTGGGCGAGCGCCATGCCGAGAATCGTGTCACCGGGTTTCAGAAGCGCAAAATACACCGCCTGGTTGGCCTGCGAGCCCGAATGCGGCTGCACATTCGCGTAATCGCAATCGAAGAGTTCCTTCGCCCGCTCGATCGCGAGCCTCTCGGCCACGTCCACATTTTCGCAGCCACCGTAATAACGCCGGCCGGGATAGCCCTCGGCGTACTTGTTGGTGAGCACCGAGCCCTGCGCCGCGAGCACGCGCGGGCTCGCGTAGTTTTCCGAGGCGATCAGCTCCAGGTGGTCCTCCTGGCGCACGCGCTCGGCGGCGATCGCCCGCGCGAGTTCGTCGTCGAAACCCTCGATCGTCATGTCGGCTGCAAACACGGCGGCATCCTGCTGTTTTTAACGGACATATTGTAGCCATTGACGGCGACCTAAACCACGGCGACGAGCCCCGCGCAGCCGCTACAATGCCCGGATTCACAACTCGACAACGGTTCGTCATGAATACCTGCCGCAGCGCACGCACCGGGCTCTGGTTCCTCTGCGCCTCGGTGCTGCTTCTCGCTCCCGCCTTGGGCGCACGGAGCGCCATCGCCTCCGGCGTCGGTTTCGCGCCGATCAAAATCCACGATTCCGTCAACGGCGGCACCCTGCCCGGCTACGTGTTTTACCCGAGCGCCCCGTCCACGGCCGTCACCTGGATCGGACCCTATGAACTTCACGCCACCCGCGGGGCCCCCGCCCTTTCCGGAGCCAAGCCGCTGGTCGTGATCGCGCATGGCCATGGCGGCTCCGACCTCAGCCATCACGACCTCGCCGTCTATCTTGCGAGTCACGGTTTCGTGGCAGCCACGTTGCAGTTTCCCAAAGACAACTACAGCGACTACGAGAAATACACCGGAACGCCCGCCGTGCTGGACGGCCGCCCGATCCACGTCAAGGACACGATCAGCATGCTCCTTCACAACCCGCACTGGAAAGCACTGATTGACCCGGACAAAATCGGCGAAGCCGGATTCTCCGCCGGCGGCTACACCGCGCTGATGAACGTCGGAGCCGTGCCCGAGTTCCGCCGCTTCATCGATTATTGCAGGAAAAAACCGCAAGACGCTCAAATTTGTCTCCCCCTGCAGAAGCTACAATTCGGGGGAACCGCGAAGGCGCGGCTCGCGGCCTTGCAGCGCGATCTCCGCAAATGGGGCAATCCCGACGACCCGCGTATCAAGGCCGCCTTCGTAATGGCGCCACTTAGCCTAATTTTCGACAAGGCCGGCCTTTCGCACATCAACCGCCCGGTATTCCTTTATGACGGTCAGGACGACCAAGTAGTGCTGCTGAAATACAACACGCTGCATATCGCGCCGCTGATCAAGACGCTCGTCGGCATCAAGATCATCCCCAAGGCCGGTCACTACGTATTTCTGGGCCCGTGCTCGAAACAACTGGCGAAGGAAAACCTGGCCGAACCGATCTGCAAGGTACCATCAGGGGTAAATCGGGCCAAGGCAATCGCGCAGGTCAACGCCGACGCGCTCTCGTTCTTCCGCGGAACCCTGCACGTCCTTCCGGCACAGTGAATAACGGGAAGGTCCCACCCGTCCTCAAGGCCCGATCGCCGTAATCCTTCCATCCCGGCCAACACGGATCGGCCTTTCGCAACGGCGTACCCGTTCGCGGTGGCAGGCGGTTGACGCGGCAAGGATAATAAGGGGCTATCTCGATACTGAATCCGACATGGCGCAATACGTTTACACGATGAACCGGGTGGGCAAGGTGGTGCCGCCCGGCCGCCACATCCTCAAGGACATCTCGCTGTCCTTTTTCCCCGGCGCGAAGATCGGCGTGCTCGGCCTCAACGGCGCGGGCAAATCCACCCTGCTCCGGATCATGGCCGGGCTCGACACCGAGATCGAGGGCGAGGCACGGGCCCAGCCCGGCATCCGCATCGGACATCTGCCGCAGGAGCCGCGGCTCGATCCGGCGAAGGACGTTCGCGGCAACGTCGAGGAAGGCCTCGGCGAAATCGCCACGGCCCAGACACGGCTGGAGGCAATCTACGCCGCCTACGCCGAACCCGATGCCGACTTCGATGCGCTCGCGGCCGAGCAGGAAAAGCTCGAAAAAGTCGTCCAGGCCGCCGACGCCCACAACCTCGAACATCAACTGGAAGTCGCGGCCGAGGCGCTGCGCCTGCCGCCCTGGGACGCGGACGTGG
>CAZKOE010000130.1:0-7564 GCA_964554305.1 uncultured Gammaproteobacteria bacterium | reverse complement strand
ATCAACCCGCACGTCACCTTCAACTTCCGCACCGAGCAGCAGATGTCGAGCGACGAAGGGCTCGACGCCTACGGTGCATCCACTTGGGGTCAGTTCTTCCTTTATCAGGGTTTCAACAAACATCTTGGCTGGATGCACACCTCGAGCGGCGCACAACGCCCCAACGTCGACCGGTTCCTCGAAACCATTGTCAAGAAAAACGGCAAATATTTCTACCGCTTCGGCAAGAGACTGCTGCCGATCACCACCCGCCGGATCACCATTGTCTATCGCAAGGGCGACGGCTCGATGGGTGCGCGCCGCTTCACCGCCTACTTCACCAACAATGGCCCCATTGTCGCGAGCCGCGGCGACAAGTGGATCTCGGTCTCGATGATGCACCGCCCGATCCGCGCGCTGGAGCAGGACTGGCTGCGCACCAAGGCGACCGATCTCGCGGGCTTCCTGAAGGCGGCAAGGCTCCAGGCCAACAATTCCAACAACACCGTTTACGCCGATGACAAGGGCAATATCGCGTTCCTGATGCCCGAATTCATTCCCAAGCGCAACGGCAAGTTCGATTATCTGAAACCGGTGGACGGCAGCAATCCGGAAACCGCATGGCAAGGCCCGACCCCGCTCGAGGACATGCCCAACACCATAAATCCGCCCAACGGCTGGGTCATGAACACCAACGACTGGCCCTACTCCGCGGCCGGCCAATACAGCCCCAAGCGCGCGGACTTTCCGCGTTACATGGATTCCTTCGGCGAGAACGCGCGCGGCAAGCACGTCACGGCGATGCTGACCGGCGCGAAAAACTTCGCGTCGGCCAGGCTCATTGCGGTTGACTTCGATTCGTACCTGCCCGCCTTCGCGCGCCTGATCCCGATTCTGGTCAAAGACTACGACAGCCTGCCCGAAAGCGACCCACCGAATGCGCCCGAGGCTGGGGACGAGTCCCCTCTCCCCTTGTGGGAGAGAGACAGGGTGGGGGGTTCAACCGCACAGGCTCGCGGACTCCGCTCGCTGAAAGCGACACTGACCGGCCCGATCGGAATACTCCGGCACTGGGATTACCGCTGGGGCCTCGCTTCGATTCCCACCACGCTCGCCGTGCTGTGGGGCAGCCGGATGTGGCACCAAGTCGAGCCGAAAGCCAAGGCCATGGGTCTCGATGTCCATGCGACTGACTTGCGCGAAATCGATTATATCGCCGAGTACGCCACCCCGAAGCAACGTCTGGCGGCGCTGGCAAAAGTAGTCGCCCGCCTGGAGAAGGATTTCGGCTACTGGGGCGTACCCTGGGGCAGCTTCAACCGCTACCAGCGCCTCGACGATTCACTTCGTCCGCACTTCAGCGATGCCGAACCCAGCATCGGCGTCCCGTTCACCAGCTCGATCTGGGGGACGCTTGCCGCTTCCAATGCCCATCGCTGGCCCGGCACCGACAAATACTATGGCAACTCGGGCAACAGCTGGGTTGCGGTAATTGACTTCGGGCCGAAGGTGAAAGCTCGCGCCGTCCACGTCGGCGGCCAGAGCGGCAACCCGGATTCGCCGCACTTCACCGATCAACAACACCGCTGGGCCACCGGCAACCTGCGCACGGTGTACTTCTGGCCCGGGCAGATCAAGGCGCATGCCGTGCGAACCTACCATCCCGGACAATGATATCCCCCGCTTTTACAGGCTGCTGCAAAGTCTTCGGCAGGAAATGTGTAAATCCCACGACTGCATCGGTTTGTCCTACAATCTAGCGGGTCAGCCCCGCGCTCCGCAACGAGCGCCAGAATCCGATTCCCGAATACCCCGGCGCGGCGCAACGGGCCACACTGCATCGAGAGATTCCATCCATCCCGGATTCGAACGCCATTTGACAGGAGGTTCTGAACGATGAACAAGGCACGCAGCGTTCTGACGGCTTTCGCGACCCTGGCCCTGTTGCTGGGAACGTCGGCCGCCTATGCGGCACAGGCGCCGGTGCCGATCACCGCGTTGACGGGCGCGCTGCATTGGCGCAGCGTGGGACCGTATCTCGGCGGGCGGGTCACGAGCGTGGCCGGTATCGCTTCCGAACCGAATCATTACTACGCGGCCTATGCCGGCGGCGGCGTGTGGGAAACCGATGACTACGGCAAGCACTGGGAGGAGGTCTCCGCCAAGGACTTCAAGACCGGCAACATCGGCGCAATCGCGGTGGCACCCTCCAACCCCAAGATCATCTATGCCGGCACGGGCGATCCCGCGATCCGCAATACCTTCCTCACCGGCGACGGCATGTACAAATCCACCAATGGTGGCAGGACTTGGACGCATATCGGGTTGGAGAAGACTCATGTCATCAGCTGGATTATCGTGGACCCGAAGAATCCGGACGTCGTCTATGTCGCGGCGATGGGCCACGTGTGGGCACCGAATCCCGAGCGCGGCGTGTACAAGACCACCGACGGCGGCAAGACCTGGAAGAAGATTCTTTACGTCAACGCCAAGACCGGTGCGATCATGCTCGCGATGGATCCCGCGAACCCCGACGTCCTCTACGCGACGATGTGGCAGGCCTACCGGCGGCCGTGGATGTTTTCGAGCGGCGGGCCGGGCAGCGGCATCTACAAGACGACAGACGGCGGTGCGAACTGGACCAACTTGACACATAATCAAGGACTTCCGAGTGGCATTTTCGGCAAAGTCGGCATCGCCGTGGCACCGAGCGATCCGAAGGTCGTGTACGCGCTGATCCAGGCCAAACTCAAAAACGGCGCCACGGGCGGCCTGTTCCGCTCGAACGACGGCGGACAAAGCTGGAAGCTTGTCAACGACAGCATGGCGATCACCCAGCGTTCCTTCTATTACATGCGCGTCTATGTGGACCCGAAGGATCCCAATACCATCTATCTCCCCAACGTGAACCTCTTCGTCTCCCACGATGGCGGCAAGTCACTCAACGAATTGCACCCGCCGCACGGCGACAATCATGCCTTCTGGATCAATCCGGACAATCCCAAGGCCCTGATCGAGGGCAACGACGGCGGCGCGAGCGTTTCGCTCAACGCGGGCAAAAGCTGGAGCACGGAGTTCAACCAGCCGACCGGGCAGTTCTACCACGTGAATCTCGACAAGCAGTTTCCGTTTCACATCTGGGGGGCGCAGCAGGATCGCGGTTCCGTCGAATCACCGAGCGCCGTCGCCTTCGGCGGCATTCCCGGTGTGTGGCAGCGGGTCATCGGCGGCGAGATGAGCTGGGTGGTGCCGAAGCCGGGGCAACCCTGGGTCAACTATGGCAGCGGCTACTACAGCAAGCAGTGGAAGGAAAACCGCAGGCTGGGACTGATCACCAACATCAGTGCCTGGCCCGCCTACAAGTTCGGCTTGAAGGGAGCCAAGATCAAGTACCGGTTCGGCTGGTGGCATCACGCCGTGGTCACGGTTCCCGGCAAGCCGAAGGAGTTGCTGATCGGCGCCAACGTATTGCTCAAGACGACGGACGAAGGCATCCACTGGAAGGCGATCAGTCCCGATCTCACGCGCAACGACAAGGCGAAGCAGCAGCGTTCGGGCGGACCGATCAGCGCGGACGTAACCGGTGAGGAAATGTTCGACACGATCTCGACGATCGGCGTTTCGCCGGTCAATACCAACGTCATCTGGACCGGCTCCGACGACGGCCTGGTGTACGTGACCCGCGACGGCGGCGCCAATTGGCGCGAGGTGCGCCCGCCCAGACTCCCGAAATGGTCCACGATCACCGCGGTCGAGCCGTCGCACACCAACGCCGGTACCGCGTTCGTGTCGGCGAGCCGTTACGAATGGGACGATTTTCACCCGTACGTGTACAAGACCACCGATTACGGCAAACACTGGACCAAAATCACGTCGGGGCTCCCGGACAATCAGTACGTCTTGAGCGTGCGTCAGGACCCGGATCAAGCGGGGCTGCTGCTGGCGGCGACAAGCTCGACGGTCTACATGAGCCTCGACGACGGGGAGCACTGGCAACCGTTGACGCTCAACCTGCCGGCCGTGCGGGTGACGGACATCGCGTTTCAATCCGGGCAGCATGCCGTCGTGATCTCGACCTTCGGCCGCGCCTTCTGGGTGCTCGACAATCTCCAGTTCCTGGAGCAGTTGAGTTCGGCCCAAGTCGCGAAGAACGCACCGTACCTGTTCAAGCCGCAACAGACCTGGCTGGTGAAGCGCAGTGGCGGATTCGGCGGCGGTTCACGGACCGGTAATACAGGCCGGAACCTCCCCGCCGGCCTGACGGTGTTCTATCACCTGCCGGCCGATTACGACGGCAAGACGCCGGTGAAGCTGAGCTTCACGAATGCCGGCGGGAAACTGATCCGGAGCTACACACTGCCGGTCAAATCCCAACCGAGACATGCTGCCAAGACAGTGGTCGTCAAGAAACACGCGCAAGCCAGGAAACTCAAGCCCGGGATGAACCGTTTCCACTGGAATCTGCGCTACCCGGACGCGACGGAGATCACGGGCATCTACAACTCGTACTTCGGTGCGCAAAAACCGATCGGCCCCGAGGTGATGCCGGGCACCTACTACGCGGTGCTGAGCTATGGCGATCACTCGCAGCGGCAGCCGTTCACGATCAAGCTCGACCCACGCCTGAGCACGACGCAAGCCGAGTTGCAGCAACGCTTCGATCTGTTGATGAAAATCCACGACACGCTGAACTCGTTCGACATGGCCCTTAATCAGGCCATCGGCGCACGCGGCTCGTTGCAAAAGGCCGCCGGCAACGGCGCCGCAACGCAAGCCGATAAGCAGGCCCTGGCGGCGCTAAACCGCGACATAAACGCCGTCGTGGATCTCAGGATCCGATCCGCCGAAGGCGGGCTGGTGTACCCGCCGAGGCTGCGCGCCTGGCTCACGTCCATCGCGAGCCAGGTGGACATGGCCTTCGTTGCGCCGACGCCATCCATGATAAAGGTGGCGAACCTGTACATCACTCAGGCGAACGGGGCGGTTACCCGCCTGAAGTCGGATGCGGCGGCGGCCAATGCAGCGCTCCGGGGGCAATCCGGGTAACGCGGCGCACCATCCCCGGCAACGGCGTCTTGCGGAAACGATGCGCAATGGCGCCGTGTGTCGTCGCACGATCGAGGAATACGGAAATGATGCTTCGAACCGCCCGGCCCGGCGGGCAGGAAGGGCCGCGCAGCGATGACGTGTGACGTGCCGACCCCCTACTCGGCCCCGTGTTTCAAGATGGGCGGCGTGTCGCGTTCTTCCGGTATGCCGAACAGGCCGGCACGATCCAGCCAGGCGCCCACCGCCGGTTTGGCCCCGAAGACCGTATAGGGCGCGGCAAGCACCCAGCCGGCAATAATCGGCAGCGCCCAGACCACGGCCATGGCCCCGCCGGCCCACCACAGTGCGCCCGCCAATGCGATACCGGCAAACGTATGCGGGGCCAGTGCCGGCAGTGCACGATGCCAGGCTAGTCCCCGGGTATCGCGGTTCTGCACGCCCCAACTCACGCTTTGGTGGAACACCAGGCCGGCGAGAAACAGGGTAATGGACAGGGCCACGATAGGGGCCATCAACATGGACGACAGGAGTTCCAGGCACACCGAAGCGGCGAAAGCGGCGGCTCCGCCGTAGCGTCCCGGCCCGCCGGCAGAGAACCAGACGTCGAGGGCCCCGAATAACTTGGGAGCCACGGCAAAAAAGAAAATGCCTCCGAACAAGCCGACGCCGAGCGTCAGGTTTCTGATCCTGAAACCACCAGCCATCGCGCCGATGCAGGCAATCGCGATCATGCCGATCCAGGCCGCCTGGGCCAGGTACATGCCGATCGCAATCAACAACTGCACCCGGCTGACCGGCTTCAAACCCGGCGTGGCCAGGAGCCGAAGGTACTGCATGTTGCCTTGGCACCAGCGGAACTCGCGGCGGATGAAATCCAGCAGCGTCGGCGGATTGATTTCGTAGCTTTCCGATTCCAGCGGGATGACGCGCACCTCGTAGCCCGCACGGCGCATGAAGACCGCTTCGAACTGATCGTGGCTGAGTATGGCGCCACCCCAGGGCGGCGAACCCGACAGTTCCGGCAGCTTGCAGTGCTCCCGAAACGGCGCCGTGCGAATAACGGCGTTGTGACCCCAGTAAGGGCCGCAATCGGCCGTCCACCATGCCGCGCCGGCGGTGAACACCCGCATACCGTGGCGCATTCCGAATTGAAATACCCGGGTGAAAGCGCTCGTGCTGGGCATGCCGACTACCAGGCTCTGAAGGATGCCGACCTCGCGGTTCGCCTCCATCGCCGCTACCATCCGGACCATCAGTTCGCCCGCCATCAGACTGTCGGAATCCAGCGGAATGAAGTATTTGAAGGCCCGGCCTCCCGCATCCAGGAATTCATGGATATTGCCGGCCTTGTAGCCGCGATTCCGTATCCGGCGGCGATAAATCGGTCGCGGCTCTCCGCTTGCCCGTTGACGCAGGAAACCCTCGAACGCACGCGCTTCGGCCGCGACGACCCCGGCATCGTCGCTGTCGCTGAGCAAGGCAAACGTGAAGCGGGGCAACTGCCCGGTTGCCGCGAGCGAGGCCCGCATTCGCGCTAGCCGCGCGAAGATCGGCGCCGGCGTTTCGTTGCGCAGCGTCATCAGCAGCACCGTGTCGCAGACCAGCAACGGTGGCGCCGGCGGTTCGAACAATTCGGCCACTCCCGGCATGGCGCGCACACTCTTCGCACTCCCGTGAAGCAGCCACAATCCGATTGCGGCATTCCAGAAACCGATGATCGTGTAGGGTGCGGTCAGCAGGAAGGCCAAGCCGATGAGCCACTTGACAAGCGTTACTCCGTCGGAGAGAATCAGTGCCAGCATGGCCGCCACGAACAGACCCAGGGTGATCAGGGTCAAGAGCAGAAAGATCGTGCGCCGGCGCCGGGTTTCATTCCTCATGGTCTTTGTGCGTGGGCACTCCTGTATCTGAGCGGACTGCATCCGGCGACAGCAGACACGATGCTTGTTCGCTGAAACTGGGTTCCCGGATCGAGCGGTCCAGGCGAATGCGGATACGGATATTGTAGTAAGGATCCGGTCGCGAAAATTCCATCTTGCAGTTCGCACGGGAGTTTCGGGGGAAATCGGGCATCGGGCATCGAGTGGTCTAAACTGGAGCTCACACGCGAATCATCCAGGCATCCGTCATGCCCTCGCTCGTCGCCCGCGCGCTCTGGCTCGAACCGCCCGCCCGCGCCGGCTTGCGCACCGAAACCCTACCGCCGCCGCGGCCAGACGAGTTGCTGGTGCGAACGCGGTTTTCCGCCGTCAGCCGCGGAACCGAAACGCTGATCTACAAGGACGAAGTACCACCGAGTGAATATCAGCGCATGCGCGCACCGTTCCAGGCGGGAGAACTGCCAGATCCGGTGAAATACGGTTACGCCAACGTCGGCGTGGTCGAAGCCGGTCCGCCGGACTGGCTGGGCCGTTCGGTATTCTGCCTCTACCCGCACCAGACCCGTTATGTCGTTCCGGCGGACGCTGTGGTCGCCTTGCCCGACGATGTCCCGGAATCACGAGCCGAGCACGCGGCGAACATGGAGACGGCGGTG
>CAZKOE010000129.1:0-7570 GCA_964554305.1 uncultured Gammaproteobacteria bacterium | reverse complement strand
AGCAAACGCTCGATCGCCTGGGGCATCGCCCGGGCCATGCACCGTGAGGGTGCCCGCCTCGCCTTCGGCTACCAGGGCGAAAAACTCGCCAAACGGGTGCGCGAAATGGCGACGGAACTCGGCTCCAGCGCCGTCTTCGAATGCGATGTCGGCAGCGACGAGGCTATTCGGCGCCTGATAACCGGCGCCCGCGATGCCTTGGGCGGTCTCGACATTCTCGTGCACTCGGTCGGCTTCGCCCCTCGCGAAGCCCTCGCCGGCGGATTTACCGAGGCGACCAGCCGCGAAGCCTGGCGCATTGCACAGGACATCAGCGCCTACAGCCTGGTCGCACTCGCGCGCGAGGCCCGCCCGGCACTCGCCGACCGTGGCGGCAGTATCCTCACCCTGAGCTACCTTGGCGCCGTGCGTGCACTTCCGAACTACAACGTCATGGGCCCCGCCAAGGCAAGCCTCGAGGCGGCCGTGCGTTTTCTCGCCCAGGATCTAGGCCCCGAGGGCATCCGCGTCAACGCCATCTCCGCCGGGCCGATCAAGACGCTGGCCGCCGCCGGCATCTCCGGCTTCCGCGGCATGCTCACCCACGTGGCCCAGACCGCCCCGCTCGGGCGCAGCGTTGAAGCCGATGAAGTCGGCGATGCCGCCGCCTTCCTGTGCTCGGATCTCGCCCGCGGCATTACCGGCGAGACGCTGTACGTGGACGCCGGCTACCACGCCGTCGCCATGACGCTCCCACGCGATTAGAAGGCCGGCTCCGCCTCGCTCCGAAAATAGTTACGGCGAAGCAAACAATGAGGCCGTGACTGGCCCTGCACCGTGGCTTCCCGACCTAAGCTCTATTTGAAAATAAGAATCAATTGCAGTAAGATTTCGCCTATCCATTTCCCGTCGAAAGTCCCGGCGCAAGGGGAAACGCCCGGCCCGCCGATGCCCTGTTGCCCCAAGGAGGCACGCGTATGCGTTTCCCGCGATTCCAACCATCATTCCCTCAACCCCTCCGGGCATTTGCCGCACTGGCTATGACCCTGCCGCTCGCCGCCCTGCTCGCTTTCGGCCCGGCAGTGCCCGCAGCGGCTGCAAGCCATGGCACGCTGACGCTCTACGCCGGCCAGCACGAACAGAGGGTGCGCCTGGTTGTCTCGGCCGTCGAAAAGGACAGCGGCATCCACGTCAAGGTACGCAACGGCGAAGGCCCCGAACTCGCCAATCTGATTATCCGGGAAGGCGAGCACACCCCGGCCGATGTCTTCTTCACGGAGAATTCCCCCGAACTCGAGCGACTGCAGGAAAAAGGGTTGCTGGCACCGGTCGCACCAGGCACGCTGCGGCAGATCCCGCAACGTTACAGCTCGGCCAAAGGGCTCTGGATCGGGGTGCTGGCCCGCGAAAACGTGTTGACCTACAACCCGCGCATGGTCAAAAAAAGCGCCCTGCCCGCCTCGATACTCGATCTGGCCAAACGCCAGTGGAAAGGAAAGATCGGCATTCACCTCGCCAGTCCCGACATCATGCCGCTCATCCGCACGATCGCCGTTCTGGACGGGCGCAAAATGGCTCTCGGGTGGCTGAAGGGAATCAAGCGCAACGCAAAACTCTACCAGCACAGCTCGGGAGTCGTGGCAGCAGTCAACAACGGCGACGTCGCGATCGGCATCAGCAACAGTTATTACTACTATCGCCTGCGCGAAGAGGTCGGCAAGAAGCACATGAACAGCCGTGTGTACCATTTCGAACACGGCGACCCCGGCGGACTGATCAACGTCTCCGGCGCGGCGGTGCTCAAACACGCACCCCACCCCAGGCTCGCACAAAAATTCCTCGCCTTTCTGGTCAGCCAAAAGACCCAGACTCTGCTCGCACAGAGCACGATCGATTTCGAGTATCCGCTGCGCCCCGGCGTGGCCGCGAATCCGCAGCTCAGGCCGCTCGATGAATTGCAGCCGCCGAAAATCACGGTCGAGCAACTGGGCGACGACCGCGAAGCGCTGAAACTTCTGCAGGAAGCCGGACTGTTGTGAACCTGCAAGCGCTCAGACCGGTGCGCGCCGCCAGCGCCGGCGGGGCGGGTTTCCGGCTCCCTGCGCCACCCAAGACACTGATGCTGGCCGCGGCAATCATTTCCGTGGTCGTGCTTTCGCCGTTCGCGATCACCGTATTCAGTGCGGTTCACGGCAACCTGGAAACGACTCTCCATCTGCTGCTCCGCCCCATCACGGGACAACTTTTACGCAACACGGTCGGGCTGGCCCTTGTGAGCACCGTCATCTGCGCGATCGTCGGCACGGGCACGGCCTGGCTGGTCGAGCGCAGCGATCTTCCGGGCCACCGATTCTGGGCGGTGGTCGCGCCGCTGCCGCTGGCTATCCCCGCCTTTATCGCAAGCTACGCCTGGCTTTCGGCCAGCAACGTTTTCGAGGGTGCGCCAGGCGCGCTCCTGGTCGTCGTTGTCTCCTATTACCCGCTGGTGTATTTGCCGGTCGCCGCGGCCCTGAGAAACGTGGATCCGGCACTCGAGGAATCCGCACGCATGATGGGCTGCTCGCCCGCGCGCTGCTTCTTCCGCGTCACTCTGCCCCAGATCAAACCCGCGTTATTGGGCGGCATGCTGCTTGTCGTCCTTCACGTGCTGACCGAGTTCGGCGCCTTCGCGCTGCTCCGCTTCCGCACCTTCACCACGGCCATCTATGCTGAATATACCGCCGGCTTCGCCGCCAGCGAAGGGGCTCTGCTCGCCTGCACCCTGCTCGTGCTCTGCCTGCTCTGCCTCGTCGCGGAAAGCTTTTTCCGCGGTCACCGCGACTACGCCCGCACCGGCCGCGGCACCCGCCGCCCGGCCGTTCGCCAGACTCTGGGCCGTGCCCGCTACCCGACCCTGCTCGCGATGCTCGGCTTGAGCGGGATCACCCTGGGCGTGCCCCTGGCGCTGATTGCCTACTGGCTCACGCGGCATGACGTGGCCGCCGTTGCAACCGCCGGCGTGTCGCCAAGCCTGCTGCTCGGTGCCACCTGGCATTCGCTGGGGTACGGCTTTGCCGCCGGCGTTGTCACGACCCTCGTTGCCCTGCCGATCGCCTACCTTTCGGTGCGCTATCGCCACCGGCTGGTGCGCCTGATGGAAAGCGCCAGCTTCCTGCCGCGCGGCATGCCCGGCATCGTGCTCGCGCTCGCGCTGGTGACGCTCAGCCTGACCTTGATCCGGCCACTGTATCAAACCACCGTACTCCTGATCGCGGGCTACGCCATCATTTTTATCCCCTTGGCGGTGGTCAGCCTTCGCGCGACGCTCGCCCAGTTGCAACTCGGCCTCGAACAGTCCGCGCGCGCGCTCGGTCACCGTCCGATCGCCGTGCTGCGGCGCGTGATCCTGCCGCTCGCTGCACCCGGCCTCGGTGCCGCCATGGCGCTCGTCTTCATTGCCGTGGCGACGGAATTGACGACCACCCTGCTCCTGATCCCCACCGGCGTACACACACTGGCCACCCAGGTCTGGGCATCGAGTTCGACCTTCGCCTTCGCCGCGGCCGCGCCCTACGCCGCCATCCTCGTCGGCGTCTCGATGTTTGCCACCTGGATTCTTGCCAACCGCTTCGGCCGCGCGCCGATCGACGTAGAGTAGGGTAACTCGATGTTGCGCAAGACCAACGAACGCCTGCTCGCCGCAACGGCCCAGGGCCTGCGCATCAGCGGTCTGCGCAAGTGCTTCCGCCGCAACCCGGTGCTCGACGGTATTAACCTGGACGTGGACAAGGGTGAACTGATCACGGTGCTCGGCCCATCGGGCAGCGGCAAGACCACTCTGCTGCGGCTGATCTGCGGCTTCGAGCAGGCCGATGACGGGCAAATCGAACTCGGCGGCCGCACGGTGGCCCGGGGGCACAGGCTGCATCTACCGCCGGAAAAGCGCGGGATTGGCTACGTTGCCCAGGAAGGGGCTTTGTTTCCTCATCTCAGCGTGCAGGAAAACCTGTTATTCGGGCTTCCGCGTCACATCCGCAAGACCGGGCAGCGGGAGAAAACGCGCCGTGTCGAAGGATTGCTCGACCTGGTGGACCTGCCGGCCGATTACGCAACACGCAAACCAGCGGCGCTTTCCGGCGGCGAACAACAGCGTGTGGCATTGGCGCGTGCACTGGCGCCGAATCCCGCGATCGTGCTTCTGGATGAACCTTTCTCGGCACTCGATGCCGGGCTGCGCACCGGGCTCAGGGCGGCGATCGCCGCCAGTCTGAAACGCGCGCATGCGACCGCGCTGCTCGTTACCCACGATCAGGACGAAGCCCTGTCGATGGGCAACCGGGTCGCCGTGCTGCAAAACGGCCGCTTTGTTCAGGTCGCTTCGCCGCAAATGCTATACCGTTTTCCCGCCAACCGCGAAATTGCCCGTTTCGTCGGCGACGCCGTACTCGTTCCCGGAACGGCCAGGGCCGGCATGGCCGAGTGCTGTTTCGGCCTGCTTCCGCTCGCCTCGGAAGCCGGGGCCGCACTGACGGGCAGCGTGGAAGTCATGATTCGTCCCGAGCAATTCCAATTGTGCTCTCGGCAGTTTGACGCTGACGGCAACGGTGTTGTCCCGCAAACCGCGCGCGTCGAGCGGCTGCAATTTTACGGCCACGACGCGCAACTCGCTTTGCGCCTGCGCGCAGGCCTGCAATTCACGGCCTCGGTGCCCGGCTACGACATCCCCTCGCCGGGGCAGAATATAAACTTCCGAGTCATCGGCGACGTCGTCGCCTACCCCCCCGAGGGCGACGACGGGCGTTGACGTGCTTCGCGACGAGGAAGGCAGTAATCCGCCTCCCACGGTCGAAGCAATTTTGCCAACACCGTGATATGCTTTTTAGTTGCATTATCGCGACCATCCGCCCATCATCAAGAAGGTCCAGCAATGGGAAAACACCGCACACTCCTGCCCGCCGCTCTCGTCATCCTGCTCGGTGCCGGCCTTGCCGCCTGTGCCGCCCGACCCGCGCACCAGGCTCAAACCTCTATCAAGGCGGCGGCCGCAGCTACCGGATCGCAACCGGGCAACGTCACCCGCGCAACTCTGGACAACGGCCTGCGTGTGGTGATCATACAGGACAAACTGGCACCGATGGTGACCACCCAGATCACCTACCTCGCCGGCGGCTACGAGACGCCCAAGGGCTTCCCCGGCACCGCCCACGCGCTGGAACACATGATGTTCCGCAACTCCAAGGGCATGACCGGCGCGCAGCTGAATGAGATGACGGGCAAGATGGGGGCAGAAAACAACGCCTTCACCACGATGGATGCGACACAGTATTTCTTCATCGCCCCGGCGCAATACGTGAACATGCTGCTCAAGATCGAGTCGCTGCGCATGCGCGGTGCCGAATTGACGAACAAGGACTGGGATCTTGAAAAGGGCGCGATTGAGCAGGAGGTTTCGCGCGACATTTCCGACCCCGATTATCTCGCCTACCAGGAGGCAGAGAAGATCCTGTTCGCCGGAACCGGTTACGCCGAGGGCGCGCTCGGCACGCGGCCCTCGTTCGACCGGACTACCGGTGCGGTCCTGCAGACATTCTACGACCATTGGTACCAGCCCAACAACGCCATTTTCGTGATCGTCGGCGACGTGGACCCGCAAGCGACGCTGGCCAGAATCAAGCAACTGTTCGGGCCCATCCCCAAGGGCGACGTCCCTGCCCGCAAGCCGGTTGAGCTCAAACCCTTCGAATCGCAGACGATCGCAAAGACCACGCCCGACGCGACCGGAACCGTGCAATACGTATACCGTCTGCCGGGCCAGCAATCGCAGGATTACGCGGCGCTACAGGTATTGCTGGACGTCCTCAACAACGCCCGCAGTCCGCTCTCCGAGCTTGCCGCCCAAGGCAAGGTCCTCTCCGCCGACGCCTGGGCGCAATCCTGGGTGCAGGGCGGGCTCGGCGTCATCGAGGCCGGCTTTCCCAAGGGAGGTGACGCCAACAAGACCGCAACCGAACTGAACGGCGTGATCGAAGGCATACTCAAGAACGGCGTCGCTGCCGATCTGGTCGCGGCGGCCAAGCGTCAGGAAAAAGCGCAGTTCGAATTCAGCAAGAACAGCGCCATGCGACTCGCCGAAACCTGGTCGCAGGCGCTTGCCTGGCGCGGCCTGGATTCGCCCCGACAGGCGCTGGATCAAATCCTTGCCGTAACCCCCCAGGACGTCAACCGCGTCGCGCGCCAATACCTGACGCCAAACGAGCGCATCAAGGTGGTGCTGACGCCCGACCCCAACGGCAAGCGCCCGCCGAACAGCCAGGGCTTCGGGGGCACCGAAAAATTCGCGAGCAACGACAAGCTGAACGCGCCCTTGCCGGCCTGGGCCACCCGGGCCCTGAGCCAACTCAAAATGCCGCACTGGACGCTCGCTCCGGTAACGATGACGCTTGCGAACGGCATCCGGCTGATCGTGCAACCTGAAACCATCAGCAAGACTGTGACGGTAGTCGGCCGCGTAGACAGTAACGAGGACATTCAGGCGCCGAAAGGTCAGGAAGGCGTCGGCATGCTCCTGGACAAACTCTTCAGTTACGGCACCACGACGCTCGATCGCGCGGCCTTTCACAAGGCGCTCGACGAGATTGCCGCGAGCGAATCGGGTGGCACCCACTTCAGGCTTGCCGTGCCGAGCGCACATTTCGACCGCGGCATGCAACTGTTGGCAGCCAACGAGCTGCATCCGGCCCTGCCGCAAAGCGCATTCGAGGTACAGAAGAAAACCCTGGCACGCACCCTGGCCGGTCGACTGCAATCGCCGCGCTACAAGATGTTCCGGGCTCTGTACAAAGGCCTGCTGCCCCCCGGCGACCCCTACCTGCGCGAGGCCACGCCCACGACAGTCAACAGCCTCACGCTGAAGGATGTCACGACCTACTTCGACAAGGTATATCGCCCCGACATGACCACGATTGTTGTCGTGGGCGACGTGACGCCGCCCGAGGCCCGAGCGGCTGTCGAGAAGTATTTTGGTGCTTGGAAGGCCAGCGGGCCGAAACCGGACGTGGTTCCGCAACCGGTGCCGGTGAACCCGCCGGGCTACACGGTGGTGAAAAACGCCTACGCCTCACAGGACCAGGTCTTCCTCGGCCAGATGCTGGAGCTCAACATTCACAACCCCGCCCGCTACGCGCTGCAACTCGGTAACGAGATCCTTGGCGGCAACGGCTTTGCTTCGCGCCTGATGGTAGACATCCGCGTCAACCACGGCTATGCCTACGGTGCGGGCTCGCAACTGAGTTTCAGCCGGGCTCGCTCAGGCTTCTACGTCTACTACGGCAGTGACGCCGACAAAGTCAAACCAGTGGATCAACTGGTATACAAGAACATCAAGGAAATGCGTGACACACCAGTCAAACCCGACGAACTATTGAACGCGAAGCAGGCCCGACTCCGATCAATTCCGCTCAAGGTCTCAAGCGTCAACAACATCGCCCGCTCGCTCCTTACATGGAGCGTAAACGGCGAACCACTGAACGAGCCCATGGTGGCCGCGAGACACTATCTCGACATGACGGCCAGCGAAGTGCAGAACGCGTTTCGGAAGTACATCCATCCCGCG
>CAZKOE010000128.1:0-7579 GCA_964554305.1 uncultured Gammaproteobacteria bacterium | reverse complement strand
GGCGCGGAAGAATTGATGGGCCTGCAGCCCTACAATGTGCGCTGAAACCCCGCTGTCTACGCGCCTCTCTATTCTTGAAGTTTCAAAGATACCCCCAGAAGTACCCCCAAAAATTCAACGCTACCCATGCTTAACGCGGCGGTTTTATCAGCCGGCGCGACTCGACTACACTACCCGCGCGGCGGCGTTTCACGCTGTGCTACCACCCTCCCGGCGGCGCGCGGCGGCGCCGCATTTCTCAGCAACCTTCAAGACCGATACGGGCTATCAAGCAAAAAGAAGACCCCGCCCTCCGCCGCGGTTCAGGGCACCGATTGCCCAGTAACGGCGGCGAACTGCGGGGCCAAAGAGACAGAGGAAATAATACTCCGCCTTTCCGCCTAAAACGCCCTCGGCGGGGTTCTGGTGATCTGGCGGGCGGATCATCCCAGACTGCCGACGAAGACAAGACAATGTAACACGAAGCAGGCGCGATGCTATTATAGCTTCGACCTCGCGCTGCGTCAGCCAAGCCGGGCAATCGGAGCCCGGAACGCGCTGACCAGCCGGGGCAGCCTCGCAATTGGCCGACACCCCTAGGCAATCGCAGCCCAGACCGCCGGTCAAATGCGGGGCTTGAAGCCGTGGCCTCTGGCAAGCAAGCCTGACAATCGGGTCAGGAACGACTTGCCGAGCGTCGCGGCTTCTTTTTTGCGAGCAAAGAGAGAGAGGGCGCCGCCGAAGGGGCGATTATGACTTCGGCTATTTGTGGCCCACGCCAACCCCCGCAGACCAGGCGCCCTGCCTGACGAAAGCGCCACCGGTGGGAGTATCGGCGTCACCGATAATTTGCGGTCCGCGCGTCCCGCGGATCAGGCGCCTTCGCCGAATACAGCATAGCGCAAACGGATAGAGGAAAGCCCCCTCGCGTGGGGATCGCGGCCAAGGCCACAGGTCGGTCCGGGTAGTAGAGGGGCCTTCACGTACAAGCATAGCAAAGGTTGAGGCTTTACCGCTGGGAGTACGCGGGCTGCGTGTCCCTACATCCGCTCAAGGGCTTCCCGACTCTCCTTGAGAAGTTCGCGCACTGCGCGCCGACCCTCGACGGCTTCAACTGTGTAGAGTCCATGCCGGTAACGGCCGTTGCGCTTGCCTTTCGGCGCGCCACCACGCGCCCCGTGAAAGCGGCAGACACACCAACCGCGAACCGCCGGGGCTTGGCAGGGCTTGCCGGTGCGCTTGGAGGTGGCCGTACAACGCGGGGCTTTCTGGAAAGAATAGGCGCGCTTCATGGGGTTGAGTCCACTTTTTCTTTCGCCACCCCTCCCCCGTGCGACACAGTGCCGACAATGGCTTGGCCGCCCTCGTTCACAGTGACATGCTCGACGGTAACTTTTTGCTCGCCGGTGCTGCGGTAGCGCTTGAGCGCCTCCATTTGCGCGGTGAAGGTGCGAGCCAGCTTGTTCAAGGCGTTTGCCGCGCTGTCCCGCTGCTCCAGAGTCTCAACGTGGTCAAGGCCTCGCGCCGTCTTCATAGTGGCGTTGTGAATTGCCGCCATTTGCGTGGCTAGCATGGCCTCGGTTTGGTCTCTCGGCTCGACGCCTTGCACCATTGCCAGCATGAAGTTGATACCGTCCTCGTCCGGCTCTTGGCCGTGCGAGCCGACATTGACCAACTGGCTCACAAGCCCTTTCCAGAAGTCGGGTGAAGTCGTACCGATGGAGTCCATGAAAAGGAAGCCGCCGACGCCCATGTCAGGATGATCTACTTTCAGAGCGCCGTCGCCCGTGATCTTCATGCGCGGTCCGGGTTTCCGCGCCCGGAACCGCGCTCTAGCTGCTTCAAGGGCAGCGGACTCGGCGGGTGTTGGTTCATACGGTTTCATGAGTTTTTTCGTCCGTGTGCGTTTGGCTTTCGGCTGTGTCTTTTTCATCGTTCCTCCTTCATGCAGTAATCGGATGCCCGCACAATCGCGAGCAGGTCGGTAAAGTCCAGGATCGCTACCCAGCCGCAGTTATTCGCCCGGTGCGCGACGATGGGCAGCTTCTCGCCCGCGTCATGCCGTGCCTGTGTCAGTGCCTCATACAGCCGTAGGCGTTCGGTGCGCTTGACCTCGAAGTGAATCCGCGGCAGGCAGGGACAACGCACGTCCGGGCTATCCGTGCCGCCGTGATACTGGACGCCTCGAACGGCAGGAAAGCCCTCAGCCGTGAGGAGCCGTGCAAGCTCCAACTCCCCCGTTTTGCCCTTGCGGCGACTCATGGCGCTCAAAACGGCCTCCTGTGTGCCCCGTAGCGCGACGATCTCGGGTCGGCCAAGGGTCTAGTACCCCCTGTTTTCATAGACTCGGCTGTCTTTGTTGAAAACCGAAAACTGATAAAGCAGGCAACCGCCGGGCAAACGTTTGACAGAGCCTTGCCGCCTTGTCTCTGCCTCACGGTTTGCCCGTGCAGGGCCTTCGGCTTTGCGGTGCTGCCGTTTAATGCCTGCAAGGCCCGATCAAACTCGCGTAAGTAGCACTTGCTCGCGGTCATAGGCTCGATTCTCCTTCACTGTGCAGGCGCATCATTCCATGAGTGCGGGCGCCATTGCGAAGCAATGCGCCTAGTTCCTACGTTCATTGATCCCCTTTGATATCTACTCTTACGGTCATTGATAACCATTGATATACCTTGATATACCTTGATGTCTATCGCACGGCGGCAGCGGCCTGCTCGAACTCTCCGGCGGCGAGCGCCCTGTAGCGTTCCGCGTAGCCGGAGCAGGCTTCGCGGTGTTGCGCATACCAGGCCGCTGTCCGCTTGGTGTGCGGGCGATAGGTAAGGCGTGAAACACCAACCACGGCGGGATTTGCGATATGCCGCAGCACGGGCAGCACGTAGTCAAAGTTTTCCGCTCCGTAGCTGAATCCGCCCGGCAGATTTTCGGCCACAATGTAAGCGGCGTCGGCCACGGCTTCCGCGTCCGCGTCGCCGGTCAACGGATGCAGTAGTTCCGCGTCTGGTGAGTCGGATTCGGCCAGATAGTCCACGGTTTCCAGCAGGCCCATGTTTTCCAGCGCTTCCAAGCATACCCACGATGCGTATTCCTTGCCTTCCTTGCGTCCAGCGAATCGGCCCAATGGCCCATAGCTTCGACAGTTGCGCATACCGTCACTGCGGAAGCCGTACACGATAAACGGCCCCTGTTCGCAAATTTTCTCGCGCTCGAAGGGTTTGTAAATCAGCTTGCGCGGAAGTCCGCCATCGCCTGCCAGATCATGCAGGCCGTACAGTTCGATGAAGGTTTGCAGGTGCTCCAAGTTTTGCGCTTGCCGTAGCTTGGCGATAGGCGGCACTTCGTTTCCCACGCCGGTTATCAGTCCGTTCGGAAGCCATAGCAGGCTTTCGGCGTCAGCGGCAATAGCCAGCTTTCGCGTTGGCCGTCCGCCTTTCACGGAGATGCGGGCGACGATGGAAGTACCGTCCAGTTCGGTTATCGCCGCCTTGGCCCGTAGCCACGCCACGCCGGTGTAGCAGCGTACCGCCTCGGCGCTCCATCGCGTAGTCGCATTGTCGCGGCCCGTGCCGCGCGCGAGCACAAGAAACGCCACGGCGGGATTAAGGCCCAGCTTGCAGGCGGCGGCCCATTGCGGCGCGCCTACGGCAAAGAAACCGGCGTTCATGCCATCGCGCCTTGTGCGGGCGGCAATTCAGCGGTGCATAGTGGCGGGACGGTACTACCCCCCGCCTTGTCGGCGAAGTCTTCTAAAAGTGCCGCCGCCGCGCGTCTGGTGGCCTGTTGCGTCCGCGAGTCTGTAATCCAGAATCTGGCGGCGTTACGCATAAACCCGACGGCTTCCATCTCTGCGACGGTGAGGCAGCGACGGGCGGTATCGAAGTCGCCGACGCGGTGCCTGTCGAATGCCGTCACGCTGTTGAAGTACTCGCCGCATGTTGGACACTGGCAGCGCCGCGAGCCGGGCTTCAGCATGGCGTTCATGCTTCGGCCTCCCGCGCGAGCGGGCGCGACTCGATCCAAGCCTGCACGTCACTTGAGCGCCAGCGCACGGAACGCGCTCCGATGCGTACCGGTGCGGGAAACTCGCCGCGCGCCATCGCGGCATAAATTGCGCTCCGGCTCAGTTTGGCCGTCGCCTCTACGTCGCGGCGGCGTAGCAGTTGCTCTTGCTCCATCGAAAAACCCCGAAAAAGAATCTCGGGGTAAATTATGGAGATGCTGGGACGATCTCGAAACCGCTCAAGAAATGCTTATTTTCACGTCAATTTTTGCCTGTTCATGCGCCATCGAATACCATGTTCGCCAGTTCTTCTCCTCATTGGAAAGAATATGATCCACTTGTCGCCCTGTCGGCGGTTCAACGCCCGTTTCAGGGTCAAGGCCGATTTGACGGAATAGCTCTTGCACGAAAGCCAGCAACGCCCCTTTATATTCGCCGGGTCGGTCTTTGGAGCCCTTGTCAAAATAGCAGCCTCGGCCCTGTCCTCCTGCACCCCGCCATACTTCCCGCAGGAAAAGCACAAGCCCTTGAAAATGTATTTTCTTTGGTCTTCCCTTCTGTGTCTTATCAGCCTCGACAATCGCCGGGAGTTCGGCCAGTGCGTCAAGGAAGTCGGCGCGCATTTGCAACCACCCTACATCGCTGCACATATTCAAGGCGCCGGCTTTCTCGTTATCTACCTCCTTGTATTTTTTGACTGTCTCGAAATCCTCCCGTAAGTAGTCTGCGTAGCACTCATATTCCAGTAAGTGCTCCAGTCCTGACCTTTTGATAAGCCGATACAGCGTCATCATCGCGTCTTCTTTTCTTCGCTCGGAGTGCTTACGTTCAAAATAGATACGCAAGGCTCGATCTATTCCGGATGTTGCTACTCGCGCCAGCCCTCCCCGGGTTATTTCAGCGTCAAGCTCTCTCAAGAGTTTGGCGATTTTCTTACGCCTTCGTTTTTCTTCCGGCGAGCGCTGGCCGTTCGGTGAGTAGATTTTTCTGAAAACGTAATCTTTCGCTTCGGAGGCTATCACTAACCTGCTCGACCCGTCAAAAGTGACGCCGGCAGCCGCCTCGATTTTCTCCCAGTCAAGCCTTGTGTGAAGATATTGGACGTATTTCAATTCGCCTTCAAACCTTTCCTTCCATACGCCTTTTCTTTTCGGTCTAGTTTTCGCGTTGGTGCCGGATTTCTGAGTCTTATCAAGCCGTGCCTGCAAGGTCTCGATTGATTCCCCGTTATCCGTGGCTTCCATTGCACGCTTCCTCCGTGCTTCCTCGAAAAGATGCCGCGTCAGGCCGGTAGGAAGTTCCGGCTTTTCGGTAGCGAGCCTAGACGCGGCGGTTGCTCAAGCGCGCTCCAGCGTCACCTTGAGACGGCTTCCGGTCGCCTCGGCATAGCGGCGCAGTGCTCCAACGCTCGGATTGATACTGCCGCCTTCCATGCGGGCAATGGCGGATTGCGTCGTACCCATGCGGAGGGCCAGTTCCTCTTGAGTGAGTCCGGCGCGGGTGCGAGCCTCAATCAAGGCCCGGATAACGGAAAACTTGCCCTCCAAGGCGTCATACTCGGCCTTGAAGTCGGCATCCTTCATCCATTCGCGTTTCAGTTCGGCCAGCTTGGTCATGCGGCGCGGCGTTTCTTTCGCGCGCGCGGCGTCAGCGTAATATGCAGTTCGCAGCCCACGGCGTCGGCATAGCGGCGCAGCGTCGCAACCGAAGGCGCGTGCTTTCGGCTTCCCGCGCTCGATTCGAGCCGGGCAACGGATGCCTGTGCAACGCCCATCCGCTCGGCTACCTCGGCCTGTGTGAGTTTCGCGGCTTGCCGCGCGGCCACCAGTTCGGCCAGCGCGGCAAACTCATCGGCGAGTTCGTCGTAGGCTTTCCTGAACGCGGCACTTTTCGCCCACCGCTTGCGGGTCGCCTCCACGTCGAAGGGAACCGGGTTGTACGTCTCATTACTCATGCCTTTACCTCTTTCTGCCGTCGGCGCGCTGTCTCAAGATCGCGCGCCGGGGTCTTCTGCGACTTCTTCACAATCGCGTGAAGAATGATGATACGCTCGCCTGCCAGCGTGCAATAAAAAGCGCGCCCGATGCCCTCGCGGCCCTTGGCGCGCACCTCGAACAGCCCCCCGCCCATCGCTCGCGTATGCGGTAAGCCCAAGTCCGGGCCACGCTCTACCATGAACTCGGCAAGGCGGATGAAACTCGCGCGTATGCCCACGGGCCAACGCTCGACTTGCTCCGCGACCTTGGCGTTGTAATAACTCAGTGTCCACGTCATGAGTATAACATCCTCGTTATTAACTGGCAACAGCCTTCCGGTGGAGCGCCACCACGTTACCGCCCGCTTTCAGGCTGTCCAGATAGTCGGCCCAGGCTTGCATCATGGCCCGGCGTTCGGGCAGGTGCTTGGTGCGGTTGTAGGCACGGCCCAAGGGATCCCGGACACGGTGGCCTAGCTGTTGCTCAATATAGTCCGCGCGGAAGCCTAGCTGTTCGTCAAGCAATGTCCGGGCAACGGCCCGCCAGCCATGCGCTACCAGTTCGTCCCTGCCTATGCCCTGTCGTCTCAGGGCAGCGTTTTCCGTTGCGTTGCTCATGGGGCGGCTATCGCCCCTTGCACTCGGGAAAACATGACGCCCGCGTCCTGTCAGCGGCTCAAGCTCGCGCAGTACCGCCACGGCCTGAACGCTCAACGGCACGATAAGCGGGCGCTTCATTTTCGTTTTCTCGGCGGGTATTTCCCACGTCGCCGTGTCCAAGTCCATTTCCCGCCATTCGGCCTGCCGTAGCTCGCCCGGCCTCACGAAAACGTAAGGGTGTAGCCGCAGCGCCGCGCGCACGACAGGCGAAGCGTCATAGTCCCATATCGCCCGCAGCAGCGGGCCTACTTCCTCGGGCTTTTCCGGGGCGGCCATGTGTTTGGCCTCGACGGAAATTAGCGCGTCGCTCAGGTCACGGGAAGGGTCGCTATCTATCCGTCTGGTTGCCACGGCGTACCTGAACACCTGCCCGGCTATCTGTTTGACGCGGTGCGCTGTCTCAAGAGTGCCCCGGCTTTCGATGCGGCGCAGCACGTCTAGCAGTTCAGGCGCCGTTATGTCGGCAATCGGGCGGCGGCCAAGATACGGTAGAAGGTGGCGCTCCAGCCTGATTTTCGTCTTGGCGGCATGAGCGGGCGCCCATGTTTTCGCGCGCTCCCCGTTCGCCTGCTTCCCGCCGTTCGCTTTGATGTCGTACCACTCGCGGGCTACGGCCTCGAAACTGTTGGCGGCGGCTTTCAGGCGGGCGGCTTTTTCGGCTCGGCGTTGCTGGCCGGGGTCGGTGCCGTCAGCCAGCAGGCGGCGCAGTTCGTCGCGCTTCTCCCGCGCCCGCTTTAACGGTACGTCGGGGTAGGCGCCCAGACTCAGTAGTTTCTCCTTGCCGTCTAAACGGTACTTGAAGCGCCATAGCTTCGAGCCGGTAGGCGTGACCTCAAGGTACAAGCCGCCCCCAGCGCCCAGCTTGTAGCGCTTTTTTCGGGGCTTGGTGTTGCGCACAGCGGTAGCGGTTAATTCGGCCATTATCAAACCTCCTTGGTGGCCTGAAGGAAAACCCGGAGTTCGGC
>CAZKOE010000127.1:0-7626 GCA_964554305.1 uncultured Gammaproteobacteria bacterium | reverse complement strand
CGTTTCGGCTTGGCGGCCGGCTTGGGCTTCCCGCCCTCGCGCATCAGGCGCAGAACGCGCTTTTCCGGATCTTCAGATTCCATAGCTTTTCTCCCATGACAATGACTTAAGCGGCCCGAATGAGCCGAATGACGTTGTCCTCTTCCTCGCGCGAAACGCTCGGCCCCGCTTTTTTCAATATCTCGTAGGCGGCGCCGATCAGCTCCGCCTTTTCTTCCGCCTCATACACCTTGCCAGCCTCTTCCAGGCCGCGCTCCACGACCGCAATCGCGCGGATCAGGCATTCCTGATCCGTATAGACCGGCTCGGCGGACTCGCGCCGGCCCGTGAGAATGTAGAGCACGTCCGCGCCCGCGCGCGCAATTTTGATCAGATACGAGACGTCCGGCTGGCGCGCTCCCGCCTCATATCGGCTTTGAGAGACTAGCCCTTTCCCGGCCTTTTCCGCGAAATCTGACTGATTTAGGCCTAGGCGCTCACGCTCTTCTCGCAGCCGTGAATTCCAATCGGATAAATCATTGCTTGCAAATTTATCCATTCGGATGTATGATGCCTCCCAGACGGTTAATTCTGCACGGGAGATTAGCACAATGTCTATAGGGAATACACGTAACGATCCGCGCCAGAAGGCCTTATCCGTGGCCCTCAGCCTGGCGGGATACGACCCCGACCTCAAACGGCCACTGCGCCGAGTGCACGACATCGCCGAGGCCTGCCATGAACTGTCCGATGAGGCATGGCTCAGCAATCCCCGTGCCAAGCGCGCCGATGATTTTGCCGAAGACGCCATCGTGGCCCTGGAGAACCTGGCCTCGATTTTTCGCACCGCACGGCGCATCTGCCGGCCGTTTCCGCCGTCGGTGACGGAGAAAATCGCGGCGACGCGCGCGGCGCGGGAGGCTACCTGATGGATCGCTATGACCGCCTCGCCGCCGTGAGGCGCGCGGGCATAGCGCAGAAGGCTATCGCCGAGCGCCAGGGCGTCTCCGAGAGCATGGTGAGCCAGGTGATAGCCGGCAAAAAGCGTCACGCGGGGATCGAGCGCGAGATCGCCTGCGCGCTGGACAAATCCGTCGCCGAGCTTTGGCCCGAGGCCAGGGAGCGTGCGGCGTGAGCCGGGAAATGACCTTCGCGCAGTTCGAGCGCGCCCTCAGTTTCCCGTGGCCGACCGTGCAGTTCGAGGGCGATAACGCCGAGGGGTTGCGGGCGCTTTCTGTGGCCGTGGCCAACGGATTGCCGGTGGAAAACCTGCGCCGCACATGGGTCATGAGAGAGGAACAGATACACGGGCCTTGGTGGGAGATGACATTCAGTCCTCCCAAGGACTCTCCGCTTTGGGCCGACAGAGATACGTCGGCCCGTTATGCCCGACAACGAGGAGTTTAGCGGCCTTGTTTATTCAGCCGTTCGCAGTCGTCGCACAACCGGTAGTTTCCGGTGCCCTGGCGCCGCTCCCAGTTGGGGATATCGCGCCCAGGCGGACAAGCGCTGTTGTCGTGATGCACTCGATCAGACGCGGGTTTTTGGGCTTCGTTGATGGAATAAAACGCAGCTACTTTTGGCATTTGCTTGATCTCCCTGATAAAGCCGAAGTGGCGGTGGGAAGTATAGCACCGATATGGCCGTTTTTCGCGGGCATCAGCTCGCTCCTACAGGAGGTTTCAACATGACTCAATCTGATGATTTTTGGGCGCGCCAGCGCCTGCCCCAGGGTTGGGGCTGTCATTGCCCGGAATGCGAGACCAGGAGTTCCCATGTCTGAGATCGCGAAAAAAGCGCCTCCCACGATGAGCGAGGCGCTCAAGCAGTGGCTACAGCGGCAGGGCGTGTCCACCCGGGTGGACACGGAAGATGCGCGAAAACTGCTCGATCAGGCAGAGACGGCCGGATTGGCGGCGATAGTCGTGAAGGGCCATGCGCTCAAATGCATCCGGGAGGGATCGGAGGAGGATTTCCAGGCCGAAATCCGTAAGCGAGACATTGCGCATTCGACGGCGTATCTCTGCATTCAAATCCGCGATCTATTCGACGAGCTCGGCGACTTGACGCTGGTCAGTCGGGCCGCGGCGCTCGGTGCGACACGCATCCGGGAGTTGAAGCCGCTACTCGATTATGCCGGAGTGCATCAACTCATCGAACAGGGACGATGCGGCGATCTCACATATGAGGACGTATTGAACATGTCGAAGCGTCAGCTCGTGGATTGGCGTAAACGACGAGCGCAACAGATGTTGGCGGCCGAACGGGCGCGCGGACGCCGGGAAATCAAGCCGCCGAAAGCGCCGGCACAAGAACCGCCCGCGGCGACGATTTTCCGGGAGGAAGGATTGGCTACGACCGCACGCATGCGCGCAGAAACGGCGCTGTTATCGGCCGCCATTGCGAAGTTACCGGGCGACACACGCGGGCATAAACATGAGTCCTGGCTGCGCGCGGGAGCGGTCGCGACCGCCTCCGAGCTCGCCGAGCTGCTGCATGACCTCGAGGCGGTACGCACAGCGCTCATCGAGCGCTTCGGCGCGGGTTTGGAGCAGGATGCACTGGAGTACGCGCCTGATGCCAGCGAGCACCCGCTGCGTCAAGGCTGGATCGAGGAGGTGCATCGCGCAGCCGAGGAGCGCACGCGCGAGCGCCACCAGCGCAACCATTGGCGCGGCCGGCCGGCGACCAAACGGGGGCTGGCGCACTGATGGCCGGCGACGTCGTTCCGATTTCATTTGCCGCCGAGCAGCAGCTTGCGCGGGTGCGTCAGACGGCGCTGGCCACGTTGCCGCAGTGGCAGCGCGACGTAATCGCCGAGCGCTTCGGCATCATCGTCGCGCTGATACGGGGTGAGCACAGCCTCGAAGCCACAGCGCAGCTCAGCGGCAAGAGCGTCTCGACGATCCGGCGCTGGCGCGATCAATTCCTCGCCGGCGAATACGCGGGGCTCGCGACGAAAAGAACTGGGAAAAAGCGACGCGTGCAACGCTGGGATGCACGCGCGCTGGAGTTGTTCCAACTGCCCAGTCGCATGAATGCCGGCGAAGTGGCCTCGCGGCTGCGCGTCGAGGGTTATACGCAGGTCGGCCAGCGCGGCGAAGTGCCGATCACGCCGGCGCATGTACGCGCTTTCCGCAAGACCCTGCCCTCGAATTTCGATGAGACCAGCCCGCGCAAGCTCGGGCTGCATCATTACCATCTCAATGAGACGCCCTACGTGATCCGCGAATGGGGTCATGTACCGGTCGGCTATCTCTACGAGATGGATGGTCACACCTGCGATTTCTATATCGAGCACCCGGATAAGAGGGGCGGCTATATCCGTCCCGAACTGACATTCCTGATCGATGTGCGCTCGCAGTACATCGTGGACTTTTGGATCTGCACCTTCGAGAACGCGATGGATCTGCGCTGGCTTCTGAGTCGCGCCTTCGCCGAGCAGGATCATGTATGCCACGAATTGCATATTGACCCCGGCGCCGGCCGCGCAAAAACAATGTGCGACCGCGTCGTCGGCTACGGCGCGAAACTGGGCTTCGACGTGCATTTTGCGTTGCCCGGCAATGCCCGGGGCAAAGGCCTCATCGAGGGCGAATATAAACATTTCGAGGGCCGCTTCGGCAAGTTGATGCCGACCTATCTGCACAATCGCACCGACGATGCGATGCGGTTGTTCAAGTCGAAATGGGACGCGGGCAAATTCCCGAAGATGAGCGTCAAGGAATTGTGCGACCGCATTTTTTCCGAATACGTTACCCCGCGGCGAAACGAGCCCCGCAAGGGACTCGGCGGCAAGAGCCCGGCCGAATTGTGGGCAACGCTCGTGAAAAATCCGCTGATCGCGCCGGCCGTCGCCGTGTGTCGTCCGCGTGCCAAGCGCACGCTGCGCAATGGCCGCATTCGCCTCGATAACCGCCGTTATGAGTTAGCGTTGGAATGGCGCATGCAATACGAGGATCGCGAGCTGATCGTCGAATACGACGAATGGCACGACCAACAGGTCTGGCTCTACGACTTGGCCGGACGCTTCATCGCGACGGCGCCCTTGATCGGAAAGAAACCGGGCATCCCCGAGAGTCGCGTCGAGGAAAAACTCGCGCGCACGCTAGACGGGCAGAGGAAACGGCTCGCGCTCAAGCAGGCCGAATTCGAGGCTCGCGCCGGGCTCACGCACTCGCCGGTGCGGATGCTGGACCAGTTCGATGCGCCGACCGATGCCGAGCCGTCGGGCAGCGAAATGGAGGCCGTGCTCAAGGCCGGCCATTCCTTCGCCAAACCCAAATCGTTACCGCATATCCCGCGGGAGCCAAGCGCCGACGCGATGACGCGCGTGACGCTGCTCACCGCCGAGCCCGAGGATACCGAGACGGCCGCTGACCGCTATGCCTGGGCCGAACGGATGCTCGCGGCCGATACGCTCGACCCTGACGACGCGCGCCGGCTCGCCGTATACCTCGAATCCCCCGAATATCGCTCGCAGCGCCTCATGGCCGAGACGCGCGCGGCGCAGTCATCCGATTTATCCACTGACAACGGGAGTTACCTGTGAAATCGAAAATCGTGACCGTGAAAAATGTGGCTCGGCTGGCCGAAGCCGGCGAGGCGCTGATGCGCCGGGACCCGGACCTGCCGGGCATGGCGCTGGTGGACGGCGATACCGGCGTCGGCAAAACCAAGACCATTACCTGGTATCACAACACTTGTAATGGCGTATATGTGCGGGCCATGCGCGTGTGGTCACCGCAATCCATGCTGCAAAAGATCAGCTCGCGGCTCGGGCTGGCCGCGCGCGGCAGCTGCGCGGCAATGGCCGACGACATTGCCGGCATGCTCACCATTTCCCAGCGACCGCTGTTCATGGACGAGATAGACGAGATCGTCCAAGGTCGGCGCGCAGACGATCTCCTCGAAACTCTGCGCGATATCCATGACCTTTCCGGGGCGCCGATCGTGCTCGTCGGCGAGACGGGCATCGCACAGAAAATCGCGCACTTGCGTCGGCTCACCGGGCGCATGCTCTACGAGGTGCATTTCGAGCCGCAGGACGATGCGGACGCGGAACGGCTCGCTAAGGAGTTGTGCCGTGTCGACATCCAACCCGCGCTGGTGCATCATCTCAATCGTCAGGCCGGCGGTCTGACGCGGTTGATTCTGGTCGGCCTGCATCGCATCACCTCTTACGCCAGTGCGCGCGGCAAAACGGCCGTCACGCTCGAGGAATGGGGACGGCGCAAGCTTTTCACCGGCGAAGGGCCGAAATCCAGTCGAGGCGCCCAATGAGCGGAGTCGCCGGCATGACCAAGCGCGCACCGATGCAAGGCAAACAGGCACGCCAGCGCATGTGGGATTCGATGATCGCACTGCGCCGTTTCACGCTCGCGGACCTGGTCGCGACGGGTGAGGTGAGCTATTCGCACGCAAAAAAGTATGTCGGCGCACTCAAGCGCGAGGGCTACGTCGTGTGCGTGCGCCCGGTACGCTCGGGCGTTGCCGGCGGCGATGCGCTATGGCGGCTCGCGCGCGATACGGGTCCCTACGCGCCGCGCATCGGCGCCCGCCGCCTGCGCGATCCGAATCTGGAGCCCACGGCGAGCGAGCCGTGCATGACGGTGCGTAAAAGCGATTACGAGCGTGCGCTCGCCTGTGTGCGGGCATGTCAAGGCATGGCGGATCCCGAGCGCGAAGTCGCGGCGCTGAAGGCGATGGTCGGCGCTGGATACGAGAACAAGCAATGAGCAGACAGGTTCCCAATGAGTTGAATATCTCGCTGCCCGGCTGGCGTCCGTATAGGGACATGCAACATGCGCGGATCGTCGCGCACGCGAAACATCAGGCGCGAGGCGGGAGCATGGAGACCAAAATCTGGCGCGATCCAGTGTTTTTATCGGTCTTGTTGGAAGAGGTTGGCGAAGTTGCGAATGCCATCAACGAGATGCATCAGGGCATCCGTTATTGCGATTGCAAGTTATGTGTTGAGCATTTGCGCATGGAACTGGTGCAGGTCGGCGCAATGGCTGCGGCATGGATTGATGCGATTGATGAAGTTTTTTCACCACTGACGGGAGATTAACGATGATGCATACGGACGCGATGATCGATCATTGGGGCCACGTTTTCGAGCAGCAGAAGCTCGGGCGGCTCCTCAACATTGACTTCGAGCGCTTCCTCGGCGCGCCGCGGCGCTATCTGGAGGCGGCCAAGGAACGACTGGCAGCGGATTGCGAGGCGGCGGCCGAGCGCATCGGAAGCGGCACGTTCGCGCCATTGCTGCCGGCGCAGGCGGCGGTCGCCGCGCGGCTCAATGGCGAGCAGGGACCGGCGGAGATGACGGCGGCGCTGGAACGCGTGGCCGTCGGCGAATCCACGGCGGACGATGCAGAGTTGGTGCGCGCCGCCTTGCGCCAATCGCATATGGGCCGGCGCCTGCTCGCCGATTGCGATTCGGTGTTCGGACGCGCCGCGCGCGCCGACGGCGCCGATGCCGATGCGGCCCAATCATCGCGTTTCTCGCGCGAGGAGCGTGCCGCTCGCTCGCTTGCTCCGGAGATCGAGACATATGCGACAGAGCGGATCCGCGCGCGGGCTCATTCGCGCGAAAGATCGCGAGCCAGCTCGCTCCCACGACGTGGCGATGGTGTTTGCGCGGCGGCACGGAGCGCGATGGCCGAGCTGCATGGTGGACGAAACGGATGAAGCTGGTATGCCCGGAATGCGGAGCGGTGGGCTCGGCGGCGCACTTTACAGGCGATGCCGAGGCGCGGTCAGCAATGGCGACGCTCGCGACATTGCCGACGCCCGTCATTGCTCCGACGGTCGCCTATCTCGGGCTATTTCGCCCAGCCAAACGCGTGCTCGGCTGGCGCCGCGCGCATGCGCTGATCGTGGAGTTGGCGGAACTGATGGCTTCGCCGGCGCTGCATCGGCGCGGCCGCGACTGGCCGGTGACGCCGGAATTATGGCGCCAAGCGCTGGAGCAGATGCTGAGCCAGCGGGAGAAGATTCAGACGCCGCTCAAGAGCCACGGTTATCTATTGACGATCGTTGCCGGGCTCGCCAGCCGCGCCGAGGCCACGGCCGAAGAGAAGCACGAGGCAGAACTCCGGAGCGGCTTCCGTGCCGGCCACGGCGCGGACCAGCGCTCCTATCAGCAGTTGCTGATTCGCAGCGAGAACGAGGCGCGCAAGCGCTTCGGGCAATTCAAGATGACTCCACGCGAGGAGGAAGCATTCCTCGCCCGCGCCCAGGCCCAGGAGCACCGGGCGCATGGCTGAGACGCTGATTACCCGCGATGCGGTGTTAGCGGCGCTCGCGTGCCATATCGGCGCCGCGAAGGGGATCACCGGGCGCGATCTGGTGGCCGAGATTGCGGGGCTCTATGCGCGCCCCGGTGACGGGCGCCGTCTGCGTCACGTGATCGAGACGCTGCGTCGCGAAGGCGAGTCGGTCTGCGGCACGACCGAGGAGGGCTACTACTTCGCGCGCACGCCCGAGGAACTTGATCGCACCTGTCTGTTCCTGCATGATCGGGCGATGACAAGCCTCGTGCAGGTGGCCGCCATGCGCCACGTCGCCGCTCCCGATTTACACAAGCAGTTGAGGCTCCCGACATGAGATACCCAGCGCGTAGCAGTGACTCGGCACCGG
>CAZKOE010000126.1:4232-7638 GCA_964554305.1 uncultured Gammaproteobacteria bacterium | reverse complement strand
GGCCGTGCTGACCTTGACGTCGGCATAAAGAGGATAACCATGGCCAGAACCATCGGTCACCTTGCCGGAGAGGATAGCCTGCGGTGCGATATGCAGCGCAAAATCTTTCGCCGTGGTATTGCCATCCGTAATCGAAACCGTGGCCGTGCCGTCGGCATAACCGTAATCCGATACGGTGACGGTGAAATCACCCGCCGGCAGCACCCGCGAATACGTCCCGTCATTGCCGGTAAGGGCCTCGTATGCGATCCCGTCACTCGCTACTGCAGTCACTTTGGCACCGGCAATCGCAGAGCCGGTTGCGGCCGCGGTCACAGTACCGGCGAGTGTCCCCTTGGGCCCCTGAATGCCGATGTGCGAGATGAGATTTTTCACATTCGGGCTGCCCCAGCCAGTGGGATGATCCCAGTCCGGGCCGGCTTGAAAGGCACCGTTGTTGCCTTCGGTCACGTCGTGAAAGTCGCTCGCGTAATTGCCAGCGTTGACATCACTGTAAATCAACTCGTTAGACTGACCTACGGAGCCGCCGTTCTCGGCCACCGCGTCCGCGAACATGCCGGCAAGCTGCGGCGCCACGGCGCTGGTGCCGCCCGTGTAATACCACTGACCGTCCAGCAAAGTCAGCATCGGATGGGAGCAGCTTGCGGTTGCCGCCATATCCGAGTTCATACGCATATCAATATCGGCGGGCACACCGGGGCCTTGTTGCCAAACGGGTTTTGCAAAAATCTGGCTTATCGCGCCGCCAGTCGCAGAAGGCCCATTGCCAAAACAATTGGCATCGTTCCACACCACTTCACTGCCGTAGTCGCCGGCCAGATCGCTGATGTTGAGCTGTGTACCGTTGGCCGCGGTGATATAGAGACTGGAGGAGGGATAGTCGGCCACATTGTCCTGGCTCGTGCCGTCGCCCGATCCATGGTCACCGGCGGCCGCGAACATCGAAATGCCCTCGGCGGCCGCCTGCATGAAAATCTGGTCATCCGCAACATCGCTATCGCCGCCGGTGCTCTCAGGGGCACCCCAACTCGTCGTCATGACTTGATTCTTGGCCGTCCCGTCGGGATTGGTGGCGTTGGCAAACTGATTGTACATGTCGGTAAAGGTCGCTAATTGTGCATTGGCGGCCACATAGACATTCTGCGTAATGCCCGGACCCATCGCACCGCTGTATTCCACGTCGAGCAGCGTCTCGCCCATGCCGTCAGTCGCGCCGCTATCTCCATCCACCGCAATAACATTGATCGTGTGGTCCGGCAGCCCGAAAGCGGTCCAGAAGTCATGCGGATCGCTCAGGCTCGCCAACCCGGAGCTGTCCGCGGTCAGGATCGCCACATTCACCCCCGCACCGTTGCTTGGTTTGGCGATGTCGGGATAGTTATAGGCATGAGCGATCTGCAGCGGATTCAGATAGGTAAGCGAGGCGGGCGGTGCCTGGCGTGGTGCAAGTCCTCGGTCCGCCGCCCCCATGGGTCTCATGAAATGGTGCGAGTACAGTTGTACCCCGTGATTCAGCCCCAGGATACCCACGACCATCGGCGCAATCGCACGCGAGATCGTCGGGCTGTCGGTGGTGGAATAGAAGCTTCGCCCATTGAGCTTGTAGTCGTAGATACGAATGCGGAAAGCATGTTCGTAAACCGCAGTCGTTGCCTCGGTGTGAATCAGCATCCGGTTACTGGAAACGTTCTTGACCGTGATGCCTCGCGCCTTGAGAAAGGCCTTCACTTCGGCCACGTCAGCCTTCGCCGGCCCGTACAATCGGGTGAACTCCGCCGGCGTCAGCCATTGATGATAAACGGCAGAGTGTGGATCCTGCACCTGTTCGAGGAAGCTCTTGAGCTTCGCTTCGTTGCGCAGTTTCAGGGCCACCGTAAGCTCGATCGTCGAATCAAGCGCATGCGGTCCGAGCTTCGTTGCCCGCGAAAGCAGCTTCGAGCTGCTCTGAGGCGCCATCGTCACCAGATGGCTTGGCAAACCGCTCTTGCGGGCAACCTCGATGCTCTGTTGCGTCAACCCCGACGGCTTGTACCGGGTTGCCGCAGCCGAGTGGCCAGGGGCAGCCGAAGAGATCGGCGCAAAAGATGCTCCGATAATCACTATCAGCGCCAGTACGCCAGCCGTCACCGTGATCCATTTACCATATGTCCGCATGTTCGCTTCCTTCCGTTGTCTTTCGATCTTCTGCTCTCGCCCGTTTTTCCGAATGCTTCGAGCCCTATGTAGACCGGAACAAGCACGTAGTGTGTTCCCGGCAATCCGGCGCTGGATGCCGGCAACGTGGCTCCGCTCCTTATGCCGGCCTACAGGATCGTGGGCCTTTTCTCTCCCTTCCTCGATAGGAGAGAGAGAAGACGGGAGAAGGTACAAGAGGCGACAATCGAAGCCGCGGCGGATGAAGCCTGCCACCGCGGTCAGCGCACCAAGCAGCGTCAGGAGCAGGGCGCCGAATCCGCCACCACCGCCATTACTCTTATTGGGCGGTGGGGGTGGAGGCGGCGGTGCGCTGCCTTTTACCGTGATACTTACGGTGGCGGTGTTGGAGCCGCTTTGCCCGTCATTGGCTTTGAAGGCAAAACTGTCCGCGCCGAAGTAATCGGTGACGGGCGTGTAGGTGTAATTGCCGGTCGCGGCATCAAGAGTAACGCTACCATGGCCAGGCGGCGTAATCACGCTATAGGTCAGCGGGTCGCCGTCGGGATCGCTGGCCTTCAGGGTACCTTTGGCAGCGGTGTTCTTATCAGTAGACAGCGTGCCGTCGCTCGCCACGGGCGGCTGATTCGTAACGTTGATAATCACCGTGGCAATATTCGAATCAGCGTAGCCGTCGTTAGCCTTGAAGGTAAAGCTGTCGCCCGAGGTATAGCCCGCCGCGGGGGTGTAGGTATAAAGCCCCTTGTGAGCGTCGTTGATCGTTACCGTGCCGTGCGCCGGCGGAGTAACGATGCTGAAGGTAAGCGAGTTACCATCGGCATCGGACGCGCCAAGGATTCCGTCCGCGGCCTGATTCCGATGAGTTTCAAGGCTGCCATCGCTCGCGACAGGCAAAAAATCGGTGATGCTTACGACGCCGGTGCTGAGCGACGGGGTCGCATTGGTCACACTGGCCGTGTTCTCAACCGTCTTGTTACCGATACCATTCGGAACCTTGAAGGTTACATTGGCCATCGCCGTGCCAGCGTTACCATTGATCGCACCGAAGTTGCAAGTCACAATGCCCGAAGCTTCGCTGCAACTGCCCTGGCTCGCCGTCGCCGAGACAAAACTCACAGCGGCCGGAACCGTGACCGTGGCGACCACCGCGGGAGAAGCTACGCTGGCATTGTTGGTCGCGATCGTCTGGCTGAGATACTGCTGCCCTTCGACCGCCAACTGAGGTGCGCTCAGAGCCAAATCAAGGTCGCTC
>CAZKOE010000126.1:0-4205 GCA_964554305.1 uncultured Gammaproteobacteria bacterium | reverse complement strand
AGCCGCGCCTTGCGAACTATTCCCGTCAATCGTGGCACCGTTTGCACCGATGAGAATGGTTGGGCCGTCCAGTGCAACCGCCACTCCGAAATTATCGGCGTTCCCGGCCGGCCCCTTGCTCCTGCCTGCTCCCTCTGTAAACTCCTGCGCCTGCGTCCAGGTCCCGTTCGATTTAGTAAACAGGTAGGCAGCACCTGGCCCTCGGGCTGCAACGTCACCGCCGGCCTCCGGCGCTCCAATCACGGCCATAGCGCCCTTGAGGGCGACACTCGCGCCGAACAAAGCTGGCTGATTAGGACCGATATCGCTCGGGGTGAGTTTTTGCGCCTGCCCCCAGGTTCCGTTTGATTTGGTAAGCACATAAACCGCGCCTCTAGGCCAATTACTACCAGTAACAAGGGTTTGGGGTGCACCAATAAGGGCAGTAGTACCGTCGAGTGCAAGCGATTCACCAAACTCGCTATTGATATCTCCTGTAAATTCGATTTCCTCCGCCTGACTCCAAACACCGCCCGAGTCCGTGAAGGAATAGATGGCTCCACTCCCTTTGGTGGGAGCGCCAATAAGGGCCGTTACACCCTTAAGCGCAACCGAAGCTCCAAATTCATTTGATGCTGAGCCATCGCTCGCAATGAGCTTCTGTGTCTGCGTCCAGATACCGTTCGATTCGGTAAACACATAAGCTGCACCCTGGTTAAAATTGCCGCCGATATTAGCGCTGTTCGCCCCAATCAGGACGGTAGTACCGTCGAGTGCAATCGACACCCCGAAGCCACCGGAAGACGCCGCTCCATCGCTTGGGGTAAGTTTCTGCGTCTGCGTCCAGATACCGTTTGATTCGGTAAATACATACACCGCCTTAGCGTTGAAGGGCGCCCCGATCAAGGCAGTATTGCCGTTGAGCGCAACCGAGTAGCCGAACCCGTTAAACACTCCACCATCGCTTGCGGTCAGTTTTTGTGTTTGTGTCCAAGTGCCGCCTGATTCGGTGAACACATAGGCCGCGCCCTGAAAGAGGTTGCCGTTAACGGAAGCCCCATATGCACCGATAATCGCTGTGGCGCCGGAAACAGCAACCGATATACCAAAAGAGCCGTTCGGCTCCCCATCGCTGGGACTCACTTTCTGCGTCAACCACACCAGCGGATCCACCGTAAGCGGATAGACAGCGTGGCTATCGTTGACGACGATCAGGATGCGATTGCCTTCGCTCGTGAGTCTGGCCGGTACGGCCTTGCCGTTCGTGTCCGTTACGACGAGTTTTCCGTAATGCAGTTTACCCCACGCCAGGGTGTTTTTTGCTGCAGTCACGCTTTGGTGTCCCGTCGCTCCCGTCTGCGCGGGAATGACGGGTAAAACGCGGGAATGGCGAATCGAGGGAGCACCGGCACCCTGCCGGCTCATAGCTAACGCAAGCGTGAGCTTGCCATGGCCCACGGGCCGCTTCGCAATCGTGAAACCCTGCTCGAAGCCGACCGGGAGCGCCTGCCACCACCCGATGATATTGCCATGCACATAACTCACGCGATTGCCTTTGATGGTGGGTTTCGCGACGTGCACGTTTTCGAGGTCTCCGCCGCGGCCCCAGGCTGCGAAGTGCAGGGAAAGCGGCGAACTCGCGCCCGAGAAATGCGCGCCTCGTTTGTCGAAACAGGCTTTGAGCTTCTGCCGCGGCAGGGTCGCACAGCCCTTGGCGCTAAGGCCGTAGGCAGCGCCGGCATCGTGTGCCAGCACCCGGTAGTACACCGCCCGCAGCGCCGGCGACATCGCCTGATGTCCCTGTGGCGAGGCGGTCGGCGAATGCCGGTTGCGTTGACTCGCAGGGGGCGCCGAATGAAAGGCGGCTCGAGCCGGCACGGCCGCAGCCGTGGCAAAACCGGCGAGCGCGAGGGCGCCCACTGCGGCAATCATCTTCAATGCGGTTCTGTTCATTCCCTACGTCTCCTGAATGCTGACCAGTTGAATGGCGAAGCTTGACGCTACCCGCCGGGTGGCTCCATGCCCAATTCGGCCATGCGCGCGAAGCCACGTGCGAAGCCGTTTCCGCGGTGATCCGGCGCAGGGCTGCCCTTGCGGCAATCGCCCTTGCCGACTTCACGGGGATAAAGTATGATTGGAAGCGGCGAAAAAGTCTTGTGGTTGGGGACTGGATTTCCTTTTTTTTTCCTTTGCTTTTTATTTGCTCGTCGAAAAGTAGATATGGAAAATTCTGACGGATCAATCGGTTACAAGACTTTGCTGTATTTTGGCCCGTTCTGCCTTGACGCGGCGGATCGGTCGCTTCTCGAAAACGGCGAACCCCTGCCCCTGCCCGGAAAGGAGTTTGATCTGCTGCAGTTGCTGGCGGAATCCGGCGGACGGATGAAGTCCCGCGAGGAATTGATGGAGGCCTTGTGGCCGACCACGATCGTGGGGGAAAACAGCCTGAACTGGCATATCGGCGAACTGCGCAAGGCCTTGAAGGACAAGCCCGAAGGCCGGCATTATCATTACATCGAAACGGTGCACGGGCACGGTTACCGCTTCACCGCGCCGGTGCGGGTCGAGCGGGTGGCTATCGCCCCGCTTGGGGAGGCGGGAGGGCCTTCAGTCACGGCGGATTCGGAAGAAACAAGCACCAAGGCCGACACGGAGGATGCAGGAGCGCATTCGCTCGCGAAGGCCGCTGCCGGCAAGGGCAAGATCGCGAGCAAGCTCGTTCCCACAAGGGCATGGATGGCGGTGGGCGTTGCGGCGCTCGTCGTGATTGCCGGGGTGTTGATCTGGCGCTTCGTGCCGTTTGGCACCTCTGGCAGAAACGCGCCCGCCACGCCCGTCATCGCGGTGCTGCCGTTCGCGAATCTGAGCGCCGATCCGGCCAATGCCTACTTCGCCGCCGGCATCCAGGACACCATTCTCTCCAAGCTCGCCGGCATCGGCCAACTGCGGGTAATCTCGCGCACTTCCACCATGAAGTACCCCAGCCACCCCACGAACTTGAAACAGGTCGCCGCTCAGCTGGGAGCGACCGTCATACTCGAGGGTAGCGTGCAAAAGGCGGACGACAAGGTCTTGATCAACGTACAGCTGATTGACGTCAAGTCCAACGGCCACATCTGGGCCCACGTTTATTCCCGTTCGCTGGCTGACATTTTCGTTGTGGAAACCAACATTGCCACCCAGGTAGCTTTAGCGCTCCAAGCTGAGCTGCTCCCGAGCAAAGTTGCCCATCTCGCGAGCACCCCAACCAGCAACCCTCAAGCTTACCTACTCTTTCTAAAGGCCAACTATTACTCCTCGAAAATTATGTCATACAACAACGCGGAAAGGCCCTCTGCCATCGCTACTCAAGCCACAATGCTTTATCACCAAGCGATTGCAAGAGACCCGCAGTTTGCGCTCGCCTATGCCAATCTTTCCTTGCTCAAACTCTATACATATGCATACGCCATCGCCCTCAAACCGGAAATCATGACTGAAGCTATGCGTGCAGCAAAGCAGGCGCTCGCGCTCAAACCAAACCTCCCTAAAGCCCACTTGGCGATGGGCTCTATTCAATTCGCTCAATCCCATTTTGACAAGGCACTAGCTCAATTTAAACAAATTCCAGAAGCAATTCGCAATAACAGTCCTTCTGCAACTGCAGCAATCGCTTCCATTCTCCGCCAACAAGGAAAATGGTCGAAGGCACTTACAACTTTTAGACGCGCGGTCAAGCTTGATCCCCGTAACCCGCGATGGCCCTATAACATCGGCTTTACGCTAACAGCACTCCGCCGCTATAACCAAGCGTTGTACCAATTCAATAAGGCCTTAGCATTGGAGCCACATGACTACAGCGCCGTAGCCTTAAAAGCCCTTACACTTCTATATGCAAGAAAACCATTGAAGCAGGCCCGACGAACACTGGCGAACATTCAGTCCCACAAGAACCGAAATGGGCTGGTAGCCGCGGTTAATTTTGAAGTCGCACTATTCTCCCGGCAGCCAAAAATCGCTTTAGCCTCTCTCAAAGATGCACCGAATTGGGTAAACGCGCCCACTGCTCACGGCTCAGAACCCAGCGCCCTTTTGTGTGCGCAGGCTTGGGCAGCCTTGGGTGATAAGCTCCGAGTTCATAAAGCCTATAGAAAAGCCTATGCCATGCTCCAAGCAGCACTTCGAGTTCACCCTAAAAGCCCCACACTCCTGAGCTTCCTCGCTCTAGCCGAGGCCGGGCTCGAGCC
>CAZKOE010000125.1:0-7739 GCA_964554305.1 uncultured Gammaproteobacteria bacterium | reverse complement strand
CTGGCACATTACGATGCCGTAAGAGAGCGGGAGGAGACCATCCCATCAGCCTACAATACCTCACTGATCCGCTCCGTTACGCCACCATGCTCAAAATCATCCGCGCAAACCTCGTCCATCTCGACACCGTCGTGCCACTGTTCAAAGCCTACCGCCACTTTTACGGCCACGAATCCACCGGCGCGGAAGCCCGCGACTTCCTGCACGAACGCATTCAACGCAACGAATCCGTCATCTTCCTGGCAGAGCTGGACTCCCAACCCGCCGGCTTCACCCAACTCTACCCCATTTTTTCCTCGGTCAACATGAGCCGCGTCTGGCTCCTGAACGACCTCTACGTTGCCAAATCCGCCCGCCGTCAAGGCGTAGCCGCTGCCCTACTCCGCGCCGCAACCCAACACGCCAAACAGACCGGCGCAACCAGCCTCACACTCCAAACCGGTCGCGATAACCGCGCCGCCCAAGCCCTCTACGAGCGCGAAGGTTGGCGGCGTCAGAACAATTATTACTGGTATGGCTTCGAAGTTTGACTGGTGGTTTCAACTCTCAAGTGCAACGGGTGGATTCAACTCTCAAGTGCAACGGGTTAAGATCGTTCGTGTGTTAAAGAATCCAATCAGGTGAGAGCAAGAACCTCGAGGTGGACGCGTGCAGCGGAGCGAAGGGAGGCGAGGTTGTAGCCGCCTTCGAGGACGGAGATGATGCGGCTTTGAGCGCTGGTTTCGGCGGCGGCGACGATGCGCTCGGTGAACCAGGTGTAGTCGTCGTCTTCAAGGGCGAGGTCGGCGAGCGGATCGCCCGCGTGGGCGTCGAAGCCTGCGGAGATGAAGATCAGTTCCGGGCGGAATTGCTCCAGGGCGGGAAGCACTTGTTCCGAAAATGCTGCGCGGTACGCGGCGCCATCGGTGCCTGACGGGAGCGGTACGAAGACGCCGTTGGCGGGCGGGGCCAGGCGCGAGCCGGGATAGAGCGGATGTTGGAAGAGCGAACAATAGAGCACGCGCTGAAGTCCACGATGGCTACGCGCCCTATTCCGCCCGCGGTCGGCGCGCTTTTGCGCGGGCGCTTCGCTCGCGGCCCTCGCGCACTGAGGCAACGATTTCTTTACGGCTGATGCGCAGCGGCGCACCGACGACGTCAAGGGGTGATCGAGTATTTTTAACTGGCTTGATCAGAAACGCGCGGCCGTCTCGGCGAGTTATCCGTACCGCACCCTCTTTCTGCGCAGAGTCCAGTACGGCGGAGAATTTCTGACGCGCTTCGGAAAATGTATAAACTTTCATCGGCTAGATCTCCAAGGTGGCTATTCCGAGCTGTTCGGCCACGCGTCGCAGTGGCTTATCCAGGGTAATCAGTGGCATATTCGATTGGGCGGCGCACACCAGCATGTATGCATCATAGGCATAGATCCGCGTCTGTTCGACTAATGCGAGCGCCTGTTTCAAATCCACCTCGACAAATTTGACTGGAATTTTCAGGTAAGCGTCGAGGCAATAACGCACATCGCCAAGCGTGACCCGACCCCGCTTGATCATGGCGGAAAAAGCGTTACCCATTTCCCAGTGTAGCGAATGCGGCGCGATCAGCCGATGACCGGCGGTAAGCTCGATGGCCCGCTCGCGGCTGGATTCGTGCGTTACGACGGCAATGAGCACGGAGGCATCAATTGTGATGTTCACGGGCGAAATGGACAAGACTTGTACAATTGCCCTGATTCTAGCATGGCGCTCGCCAAACCGCTACCGGGCGCGCCTCGGCGTGGAATCGGCGAGGGAGCGAAGATGTGCGAGGGCGGCGGATCGGAGAGCGGCGAGGTTGTAGCCGCCTTCAAGGACGGAGATTATGCGGCCTTGGGTGCTGGCTTCGGCGGCGGCGACGATTTGCCCGGTGAGCCAGGCGTAGTCGGCGTCATCGAGGGCCATGCCGGCGAGCGGATCGCCGGTGTGAGCGTCGAAACCGGCGGAGATAAAGATCAGTTCCGGGCGAAATTTCTCGAGTGCGGGAATTACCCGTTCCGAAAATGATGCACGGTAGGCGGCGCCATCGGTGCCTGCCGGAAGCGGTACGAAGACGCCGTTCAGTGGTGGTGTCAGGCCCGAGCCGGGATAAAGTGGGTGTTGGAAGAGCGAACAGTAAAGCACGCGCTCGTTGCCGGCGAAGATGGCCTCGGTGCCGTTGCCGTGGTGCACGTCGAAGTCCACGATAGCGACGCGTTCGATTCCGTTCGCGAGCGCGGCCGCCGCGCCGACGGCGATATTGTTGAAGAGGCAGAAGCCCATCGCGCGATCCGGTTCGGCATGATGACCGGGCGGGCGCACGGCACAGAAGGCACGTTTGACGGTTCCGGACAAGACTCGTTCGACGGCATATTCGACGGCGCCGGCGGCACGCCAGGCAGCTTCGCGGCTGCCCGGCGAGAGCACCGTGTCGGGATCGAGTTGCACCCTGTCCCGCTCCGGGAATTTTTGTTCCAACGTATCCAGATAGGCGGCTGTGTGGACGCGAAGCAAGGCTTTTCGGCTGACTCGCGGGGCCTGCGACTCTTTGACGATGACGGCTTGCGGCAACGTGGTGGCTGCCGGTTGGCGTCGTTCGCCCTCACCCCGGCCCTCTCCCATCAAGGAAGAGGGGGAAGACGGGAATTTCGCTTTGAATGCCGAGGTGAAATCCTCGATTGCCGCGAGGGCGGCGCGGAGACGCGCCGGGGATTCCGGATGCCCTTCGCCGGGGTCGTGATTCAGGCAGGCGGGATGGGTGACGATCAGCATGGCGGCATGCCGGATTTTACACCGTGGAGCTTCTCACCCCAGCTACCTATTACACGCCTTGAGAGGCAAGCGGAAATGACCGACTCGCTGTCGTTCGGTTGTTCCCCCGACAAGGAGAAAACGAAAAACCTGGCCTCAGTGCTGCCCGGCTGTCGAAACCGCCTTCGCCCGGGGCAGGGACTGGAGGTAGGTGGCGATGGCCCTTGCATCTGCGGCGTTGAAACGGAAGGCCGGCATCGGCGGGCCGGCGTGGCCGCCGCTGGGCGTTACTCCCGTTTGCAGGAAGTGCACCGTTTGATCGAAGTTCCAGCCCTGCGGCAGGCCCGCGATATCCGGCGCGGCATCCGCCCAACCCGGCACGGGATGGATCGGTTTGAAACCGATCGGCGTGCCCTGCAGGGCGCGGGAGGCGATCGGTTGCCCCTGCCGGTTTCGCGGTGTGTGGCAGTCGGAGCACGGCGCGGCGCGGGTGACGAGGTATTCGCCCTGTGTCCACAGTTGCGAATGCTTTGTTGTCGGCGCGGGCGATCCCGCCACCGCGGCACCGGCGAACAAACAGGCACAGGCGGCTACGGCTGCTGCGATTTTCGACATTTCCATATTCCACTCCCGACGGAAACTCGGGGAAAGCATACGCCTGTTTTGTTGCGGATGCAAGGCTTTCACAGGATGCGGCATGAAATGCCGATATATCAATATGTTGCAGCATTTATATACAAATTTTTATTATATTGCGGTTCAAGGTGAATTCCGGATGGAAAATTCCGCGCTGTGGGAGCGGCCGTCTCGACCGCGAATGGGGTTCGCGAGAGCCATTTGGCGCTGTATTCACGACAGGGACCGACGCTCCCATATGAGATGCCACTTAACGTTACCCGTGTTCACTGTTGTCGGCGGCCGGCAAATCCCACGGCTGATCCGGCAGATTTGTCTTGCTCCTTCTCCCCTTTGAGGGAAGGTTGGGATGAGGGACTGCGTGCGACGAAGCTCTCACTGCACGGAGGAGAGACCCGGTCACCAGCAATTAGCGTCGGGGATGCGCGCTTGGTTTACTTGCTCGACGGCGAGCTCGATGATGCGGTGCACTCGCCGATCCGTTTGGATTTCGAGTCCACCGTGACGTGGATCGGCATGCTGCCGGTTTTACCCGTTATGGTGAAATGCGAATGCGAGGCGTCCTTCGAGTCGAATACGGTGTTTCCGGTTATCTGCATGTCGCCCTTTTCGCCGGTGCAGTTCATCACGAAGGTGAGCGTCTTTCCCGACAGATCCTTCTTGGTCATCTTGCAGGTCATATCCTTGTTGGATACCGGCTGGAGGTTGTTCAGTTTGTTGAGGTCTTTCTGGGTCACGCATTCCTTCTTGGTAATCGTCTTGGGCGGGATGGACATCTTCGTGCCCGGCACCGTCATGCTCCGGGTGGCCGTTATTTGCCATTCGCCGGGGTTCTTCATCGTGGAGAGCTTTGAGAGATCGCTGCCCGCGTGCGCGGCGAGCGGGACGGCCCCCAATGCAAGGAGGGCAAACAAGGTCAAGGTCTTCATGGCTGGCTCCTGAGGTTGGATGGACATTATGGATAGTGATGGGACAGCGCTTCTGCCGCCGAGTTTCGAGTCGCGGGCAGATCGCCTCCAAAGCCTTATTCTACTCCGTATCGAGGCTCAATCCGGGCTCCGTGGCACCGGCACCGGGCGGCTTCCAGGGCGTATCTCCGGTATAATTCGGGGCTCAGAAGTCCGATTACGGCTCGATTCGACCCATTTTCGCAGGAGATTCCGTGAAAATTACCGCCCGATTCGAAATAGGTTTCGAGCAGTTGCTCGATCCCGACGGCAAGCCCCTGAGCAAGAAGTTGCCGGCCTTCGCCACCGATACCGAGGAAATGCTCAAGCTGTACCGCACCATGAGCTTCACGCGCGCCTTCGACGCCCGCGCGATCTCCCTGCAACGCACCGGCAAGCTCGGCACCTATGCCTCCTGCCTCGGGCACGAGGCGACCCACGTCGGAGCGGCCTCGGCGCTCGCCGAGAACGACATCATGGCGCCTTCCTATCGCGAGTACGGCGCACAGTTCACCCGCGGCGTGAAGCCCGAGCAGGTACTCCTGTATTGGGGCGGCGACGAGCGCGGCAATGTCTACGAAGGCACGGCGGCGAAGGATTTTGCCTGGTGCGTGCCGATCTCCACCCAGAATCTGTATACGGCGGGCGCGGCACTCGCCTTCAAGATGCGCGGCGAGAAGCGCGCGGCGATGGTCTTTCTCGGCGACGGCGGCACTTCCGAGGGTGCCTTCGCCGAGGCGGTGAACGCCGCCGGCGTCTGGGATCTGCCGCTGGTATTCATCGTCGTGAACAACCGCTGGGCCATCTCGGTGCCGCTTGTTCGTCAGACGCGCGCCGAAACCCTGGCGCAAAAGGGGCTTGCCGGTGGTGTTCATGGTGTGCAGGTGGACGGCAACGACGTGATCGCCGTGCGCAAGACGGCCGAAGAGGCGCTGAAGCGCGCCCGCAGCGGCAAGGGCCCAACGGTGATCGAGTGCCTCACCTACCGCCTGTCGGACCACACGACGGCCGATGACGCCACCCGCTACCGCGGCAAGGAAGAAGTTGCGGAGGCACAGGCGAAAGAACCGCTGGTACGTACGCGGAAATATCTCGAATCGCTGGGTGTCTGGGACAAGAAAAAGGAGGAAGCGCTCGCCGCCGAAAACAAGAAGGCGGTGGATGCCGCCGTCAAGGCCTATGAATCCACCGAGCGGGATTCGGTCACGGCAATGTTCGACCACATGTATGCGGAACTCCCCGACTCGCTCGTCGAACAACGCGAAGCGGCGCTGGCCGAGGAGGCGAATCATGGCGAGTAAGTCGAACAAGATCACCCTCGTTGAGGCCGTGACCCAGGCATTGGCCTGGGAGCTCGAACATGATGACAGCGTCGTCTGTTTTGGTCAGGACATCGGTCCGAACGGCGGCGTGTTCCGCGCAACCGACGGCCTGCAGCAACGCTTCGGCGACAAACGCGTTTTCGATACACCACTCGCCGAGGCAATGATTACCGGATTATGCGTCGGCATGGCGACACAGGGTATGAAGCCGGTCGGAGAAATCCAGTTCTCGGGCTTCATGTATCCGGGTGTGGACCAGCTCATCAGCCACGCCTCGCGGATGCGCAACCGCACCCGCGGGCGCATCACCTGCCCGATGGTGCTGCGCGCGCCCTATGGCGGCGGCATCCACGCGCCCGAACATCATTCCGAGAGCATGGAGGCGATCTACGCGCACACGCCCGGGCTGCGCGTCGTGATCCCCTCCTCGCCCCGGCGCGCCTACGGCCTGCTCCTGGCCTCGATCCGCGATCCCGATCCGGTCGTGTTTCTGGAACCCAAGCGCATTTACCGGCTCACCAAGCAGGAAGTGCCGGACGACGGCGAGGCGCTTCCGCTCGACACCTGTTTCGTGCTGCGCGAAGGCGGCGACGTCACGCTCGTTTCCTGGGGCGCGATGATGAACGAGACGCTCAGGGCGGCGGCAGAATTGGCCGCGGACGGCGTCGAGGCCGAGGTGATTGATCTCGCCACCATCAAACCCTACGACGCGGAGACGATCCTGGAATCGGTTGAGCGCACCGGAAGGCTGGTAATCGTGGCCGAAGAGCCGCGCACGGCCGGCGTCGCCGCCGAGATCGCCGCCGAGGTAGCCGAAATGGCCATGTATTCGCTGCTCGCGCCGGTGAAGCGCGTGACCGGGTACGACACGGTGATGCCGCTCTTCCGGCTGGAGAAAAGCTACCTGCCTTCCGTTTCCCGCATTCTTGCCGCCGCGCGCCGCACCCTGGAGGCCGACCGATGAAAACTTTCGATCTACCCGATCTCGGCGAGGGCCTGACCGAGGCCGAAATCGTCACCTGGCACGTCAAGGAAGGCGACACGATCGAAGCCGATCAGCCGCTCGCCTCGGTGGAGACGGCAAAGGCCGTCGTCGAAGTGCCTTCGCCCTACTCCGGGCGCATCGTGAAACTTTACGTAGCCGAGGGCGACGTCGCCGAGGTGCACAAGCCGCTCGTGGACTTCGACATCGAAGGCGACGGCGATACGGGAACGACAAAATCCCCCGCGCAAGAGCCGCCGTCCGGGAAACGAGCCGAGGCGGAGACCGGGAAAGCCAAAGCGATGGCTGACGACGCCACCGAAACCAAAGCCGTGCGCGAGGACAGCGGCACGGTGGTCGGCGCCATGCCGGCCGGTGAGACCGATCTCGAGGAAACGGCGATCGTGCGCAAACGCGGGCGCCAAAAAACCACCCGGCCGAAGGCGGCCCCGGCGGCGCGGGCACGAGCGCGGGAACTGGGCGTCGACCTGACCGAGGTCGAGGCAACCGGTCACCGCGGCCAGATCACGCCGGGCGACGTTGAACGTCACGCCCAAACGGCCGCGCCCGCCCCCGCTCCGGCAAGCCCCGAACCGCCGCGCAAACCCGCCAAACCCATGAATTACGGCGCCGCCGAACCGGTGCGCGGCCCGCGCCGCACGATGGCGCAGACGATGAGCGCCGCACGCGATCTCGTCTGCCCGACGAGCATCTTCGACGACGCCGATATTCACTACTGGCAGGGCCGCCAGGACATTACCGTGCGACTGATCCGGGCGCTGGTCGCCGGCTGCCGGGCGGAACCCATCTTCAACGCTTGGTTCGACGGCGAGGCGATGACTCGCACCGTGCACAGGCAAGTGGATCTCGGACTCGCTGTGGATACACCCGACGGCCTTATCGTGCCCGTCGTTCGTGGCGTCGAGGCGCTGAGCGGCGAAGTCCTGCGCCACGAACTCGATCGCGTCAAGCGCGCAACCCGCGAGCGCACGGTCGCCCCGCAAGACATGCTGAACCCCACGATCACGCTGTCGAACTTCGGCATGATGGCCGGGCGTTACGCGAGTCCCGTGATCGTGCCGCCCCAAGTGGCAATCGTCGGTAC
>CAZKOE010000124.1:0-7768 GCA_964554305.1 uncultured Gammaproteobacteria bacterium | reverse complement strand
GGCGGTGACGGCGCGGTGCCAGCACACCGGCCAGAGCTGCATCGCCGCCAAGCGCTTCATCGTCGAGGCGCCGGTGCACGAGGCATTCTGCGCCCGCTTCCGGGAACGGGTCGCCGCACTCAAGACGGGTGACCCGGCGGATGAGGCGAACGACCTGGGCCCGCTTGCCCGCGGCGATTTGCGCGATGGGCTCGCGAAGCAGGTGGACGCGAGCGTCGCGGCCGGGGCGCGCCTGCTCGTCGGCGGCAAGGCGGTCGCCGGCGCCGGCTTTTACTACGAGCCCACGCTGCTCGCCGGCGTCGCCGGCGGCATGCCCGCCGCCACGGAGGAAGTCTTCGGGCCGGCGGCGGCTGTCCTCGAGGCGGCGGATGAGGCCGAAGCGCTGGCACTTGCGAACGCGACTTCTTACGGTCTGGGCGGCAGCGTGTGGACCGCTGATCTCGAACGGGGCGAGCGCTTTGCCCGCCGCCTCGACTGCGGGCTCGCCTTCGTCAACGGAATGGTGAAAAGCGATCCGCGCCTGCCGTTCGGCGGGGTGAAACATTCCGGCTACGGCCGCGAGCTCGCCGAACCCGGCCTGCGCGAGTTTCTCAATGTCAAGACCCTGTGGATAGGGCGCAGCTGATTATCACTTCGCAAGCCATGGCTCGGGTGTGAGCCCGGCGGAGATCGGGCTTTTCCTCGGCCTCGGCGTCGTGATCGGGCTCATCGCGCCGGCGGCCGGAATCGCCGGCGGTCTGCTGATGGTGCCGGCGTTCCTGTTCATCTTCCCGCGCTTTGGCATTCCCGCGGGGCTGGACGCGCATCTGGCGGTCGGCTCCTCACTCGGCGCCGCGAGTCTCATGGGCCTCGCCTCGGTGCCCGCGCATGCCCGCGCCGGCAACGTGGACTGGCGAACGTTCGCCGCGCTCGCACCGGGGCTTGTCGCGGGCGGCATTCTCGGAGGCGTTCTTGCGCACTTGCTGACCGATCGGATGCTGGACATCGTCTTCGCGGCCCTGCTGGTTGCGATTGCCCTGTGGCTGGCCGCCGGCTTCCGGCCGCGGGGCGGGGAAGCCGGCCGGCAATCGGTGCGTTTCACGTTGACCTTGCCGGTAGGTTTCGCGATCGGTGCCATCGGCACCTTGATCGGCATCGGCGGCGGCGTGATGCTGGTGCCGTTTCTCATCGCGGCGGGGCTGGCCACTGCGCGCGCGGCCGGCACGTCGAGCGCCGCGGTCTGGGTCGTTGTGCTGACCGGGGCCGTGACCAATATCGTGACCGGGCAGTCCGCCGCGGGGCTTCCCGCCGGGGCCTTCGGTTTTCTTTATCTGCCGGCCGTGTTCGTGACGGCGGCGGCGGCGATGCTGTGCGCGCCGTTCGGCGCCCGCCTCGGCCGCGCGTTACCTCCGTCCCTGTTCCGGCGCCTGTTCGCGCTGTTGCTCATCGCCGTCGCCATCAAGCTCCTCATCTGAGAAGGCGGTAGCACTCGGTCGTTTCGCTTTTCCGACGTTGAATTTCACCGCAGAGAACGCGGAGCAGGCAGAGCGGAAAATTACATTGCGGAAAATTACATTTTTCTCTGCGGTCTCTGCGCACTCTGCGGTGAATGGTTTGTTGCGAGTTCCGAGCTCACTCCGAGGTCATGGCGCGGCGCATCAGCCGGGTCACGGCTTCGCGGGGCTTGCGTTCGGCGGCGACGACGGCGCGCACTTCTGCGCCGATCGGCATTTCCACGCCGAGTTCATCCGCGAGACGCGCGAGCGCGGCGGCGGCGGTAGTTCCCTCTATAGCGGCGCCGATCGCCGCGCGGGCCTCGGCGACGCTCGCGCCGCGCCCGAGCGCGAGGCCGAAGCGGCGATTGCGCGACTGGTCGTCGGTTGCCGTCAACACCAGATCGCCGAGGCCGGCGAGGCCGGTGAGCGTTGCCGGGCGGGCACCCAGCGCCTTGCCCAGGCGCTGGATTTCGGCGAGTCCGCGGGTGATGAGCCCGGCGCGCGCGTTGGCACCGAAGCCCAGACCGTCGCCGATGCCCGCGGCGATGGCAATGACGTTTTTGGCTGCACCGCCGAGTTCCACGCCGACGAGGTCGGTGCTGACGTAGGCACGGAAGTGCGCACCGTGCACCAGAGCGGCAAAACGGCGGGCAAGTGCGGCATTGCCGGACGCGACGGTGACGGCGGTTGGAAGGCCGCGCGCGACTTCCATCGCGAAGCTCGGCCCTGAAAGTACGCCGATTGCATGCGTTTCGCCGAGGATGGACAGCGCCCCCTCGTGCAGGGGGCGGCCGGTCGCGGGGTCGAGTCCCTTGGTGGCCCAGACGACGGGCGCTGCTCCGGCGAGCGGCGCGAGCGCGGTCAGCATTTCGGTGAAGGCGACGCTCGGTACGGCAACGAGAAGATAGTCCGCGGCGCTTGCGGCCGTCGCGAGATCGGCTTCCAGCCGCAGCGTTTCGGGTAGCGACACCTGTGGCAGGTAGCGGCGGTTTTCGCGGATCGCCGCGAGTTCCGCGATGCGTTCGGGCCGGTGCCCCCACAGGGCGGTATCTGTCCCGTTGCGGCTGAGGTGTACGGCGAGCGCCGTGCCCCAGGCGCCGTCGCCGAATACCGTCACCCGTGCCATGTCGCCTCCGGGTTTTCCGCTTCAGCCGTCGAGCGGCTGGCCCTGTTGCATCGCCTGCTGCTCGTAGATGGCGTCGAAGTCGATCGGTTGCAACATCATCGGCATGAAGCCGCCGCGTACCACGAGGTTCGAGAGCGCTTCGCGCACATAGGGAAAGAGCATCTCGGGCACGCGCGCGCCGAGCACGCGCTGTTGCGCGTCTTCTTCACCCTCGCCGAGCGAGACCAGGGCGCCCATGTGCACCTCGCAGACAAACAGGCTGCGCTCGCCTTCCAGGCGGGCATCGACGGTCACGCTCAGGACGACCTCGCGTGCCTCGGGGCGGGTTACCAGCCCATTGATCCGAGTCTGGATGTTGATGTTCAACTCGGGGGAGTATTGTTCGGTGAAGGCGCCGGGTGAAAGCGGCGATTCGAAGGAGCAGTCCTTCAGGTAAACATGTTCCAGCATGAATTGGCCGGCGCCCGGTCCGGCGAGCGGGGTTCCGGCGGTGCCGGCCGTGGATTCGGTATCGGTCATCTGTGGTTCCTGTCAGAGTGGTTGAAAAACAAAATGCCTCCCGGGTCTCGACGTATCGGGCGGAGGCGCCTGCGTTTACTTTCGCTTGCCCTTGCGCCGCTTCTTCTGCGGTTTCGCCGTTTGCGGCGCGGGCTCCCGTCCCTGTTCCAGCGGGAGGTTCTGTTTGCTCCAGGCGGCAAGTCCGCCCTTGAGCACGTACACGGCCTCGAAACCGGCCTTGCGTGCCGCTTTCGCCGCCTGTGAGGTCTCCCCCGAATTGGCTCCGACCGTGAGCACCGGCTTGTGGTGCCGCGCCTTGAGCCTTCCCAGTTGTTCGTCGAGCGAGGCGAGCGGTACGTTGTGTGCGCCGACGATGTGCCCCTTGTCGTAGTCATCCGTGGCGCGGCAGTCGAGCACCAGCGCGCCACGGTTGAGCATTTGCACCGCCGCCAGGGGCTCGAGTTCGTGGGCGCCGTTGCGACGGCGGCGAATCTCCTCGAAGGCAATCAGGACAAGGATGACGGCCAGCGCTACGAACAGCGGCCAGTTGCGGCCGGCGAAGGCGAGATACTCGTGCACGGGTCACGCACTGCAAAAGAACTTTACAGTTTATCCGATAAGCTGGCGCGTGGCTCTGCAACGCCGCGTACGGAGCGCTCAGGAACCGTTTGCGTTTTTGGCCCGGAGGCGCAGGAGCGCACCGTTGGCGGCGATCACCCCGGGGGCCGAGCAGACCGCGTCCGGATTGCCGCCATCGAGTCGGCAGATGGCGGCGGTGAGCATGTTGACCCGCGGCATCACCTTCTGGAACATCGGGCTTTGCGGATTGGCCAGGGTATTCGCGGCCTTCTGCCAGTCCATGCCGCTCAGGGCGGCAGGCAGGAGCATCGGGCGCGAGAGGATGTATTGCCCGTCGAGATAAATGAAGGGGATGCCGCCGAAAACCTGCGTGTAGGGCGGCGAGTCGAACTTGGCCGTGATCTGTTTCTGCTGCTTGGTGGGTTTCATCAATTGCCCGCCGTTGCGATCGCGTATCTCCACCGCCTGCAGGGCGACGTAATCGCTGCTGTAGGTCGCCTTGTTGAAGGAAAACGTGGGCGTGTTTGCGTAGACGTCCGTGGGCGAGGAAAGCATGTATTCCAGCCCCGCAAACTTGCCGAAACGCAGCAGCGTGAGGATCAGTCCCCAGCGTTGGCCGGCGCAGTACGGGCAGAAGTCGGCGCCCATGTAGAGCAGACCAATCTTGTTCTTGGTCCCGTCGAGGCGCGGGCCGTCCACTGCCTTGAGCGCGGGCTTGGGCGGTATCGTACCCAGTTTCAATCCCGCCGTGCTGGCTTTTTTGAGGGTCGTTACCAGATTTTCCGGTACCGGCTGGTTGAGTTTTTTCGCGAGCTTGGGCGGCGTTTTGCCGTTTCCGGCTGCCAGCGCGGCCGGGGCTGCGAAGGCAACCAGGGCGCCGGCAAGCGCGGCAACGATGACGGGCAACGATCGGGACACTACAGTCTCCATGTTAGGTTAAGCTCCGACTATTTTACTCACGGCCGATATGACCTTGCCAAACCTCTGGCGTTCCGTTGCGATGCGATCATGTGCGTGATTGCCTGGGCTTGGCAAGCGCATCCGCACTATCCCCTGGTGGTGCTGGCGAACCGCGACGAGCGTCACGCGCGGGCAAGCGCGCCGCTCGGCTGGTGGGAAGGGGGTGCTCCGAACATCCTCGCCGGGCGCGATCTGGAAGCGGGCGGAACCTGGCTCGGCGTCACCCGCTCGGGCCGTTTTGCGGCGCTGACGAACCGGCGTGGGGTGAAGCCTGCGGGTGCCGCTTCGCGCGGCGAGCTGACGACGCAGTTTCTGGTCGCCGCCACGCCGGCCGACGTGGCCGCTGGCAGTTTGGCGGAAGCGAAGATCGGGTATGCGGGCTTCAATCTTCTGCTCGGCGACGGCGCGCGGCTGGCCCTGGTTTCCAACCGCGAGCCGAATCGCGCGCTCATGCCCGGCATACACGGCATGGCAAATGGCGCGCTGGATGAGCCGGTTTCAAAGGTCGAGCGGCTTGTCACGCTGCTCGATCGCTGGAGCGGGGCGGCGGCCGAGCCCGACACCGGCGCGTGGTTCGAATTCCTTGCCGACGGCAAGCCCGCCGAGAAGGACAGGCCCGAGAGCGCGGTTTTCGTCCGTGGGCCAAGTTATGGAACCCGTTCGAGCAGCATCGTCTTGTTTGGCAGTGACGGCTTCGTTCGCGTGGCCGAACGCCGCTTCGACGCCGCCGGACGGGAATGCGGCACCGAAGCCTTCGAGTTTCGGCGCGCGCCGTGAAACGGCTGTGGACCTCGCCGCTCGGCGCCGAGACGGTCGCGACCGGCGCCCGGCGCCTCGCCGAACCCCAGGTCGGGGCCGGGGCGTTTTACTGGCTCGAAGGCCTCCCCGCCGAAGGCGGGCGCACTACGCTGATGAAGTCGGTGGCCGGAGGAACGCCGCGTTCGCTTCTGCCCGCGCCCTGGAGCGTGTCGAGCCGGGTGAACGAGTACGGCGGCGGCGCGTACACGCTTGCGCCGGAGGGCGCGTGGTTCATCAATGGCGAGGACCAGGCGTTGTGCCGGATCCGGGACGGCACGGTGGAGCGGGTCTTTCAGTCCGACGGACTCGCCCTGGGCGACCTTTTCTGGGACGGCCGGCGCGGGCGGGTACTTGCCGTGGCCGAGGATCGCGGAGCGGGCACGCAAAGCCTGGTTGCCATAGACGCGGATGGTAGTCTGGCGTCGCTTGCAACGGGGGCCGACTTTTACGCCGCTCCACGTCTTTCGCCCGATGGGGCGTGGCTCACCTGGCTCGAGTGGGATGCCCCCGCCATGCCCTGGGACGCGACCCGGCTCGGGCTCGCCTCCGTTTCCGCAAACGGTGAGTTCCGGTCCATGGGCATGATCGCCGGCGGCAAGGGAGAATCGCTTGCGCAACCCGAATGGTCGCCCGGCGGCGGCCTGCATGTGGTCTCGGATCGCGACGGCGGTTATTGGAATCTTTATCGCGTGCGCGGTGATCGGCTGGTTCCGGTTCGCCGTGCGCGGGCCGAATGCGCGCGTCCGGCCTTCTCCCTTGCCCAGCGCTTTTATGCCTTCACGCCGGAGGGCGGCCTGCTGCTCGCCGAGGTGGCCGAAGGTTTGTGGCGATGCCTCGAGGGCCGCCGCGAGGGGGGCGACATGGCGCCACTGCTGGACGGTCAAACCGAAATAGCGGGCCTCCATGCCGGGCCGGCGGGCACCGTCGTTCTCGCCGGCGGGGCGGCGACACCGCTCACTTTGTTCGTTCGCCTGCGGGGTGGCGCGGCTTTTCAAGCGCTCGCGACGAGTCTCGAACTCCCGCTTGCGCCCGGCTTTGTCTCGCGGCCGGCGCCGATGTGTATTGCGACAGAGCGGGGCGGTGAGACGCATGGCCTCTACTATGCGCCGGCGCATCCGGGCGAGCGCGGCGACACACCACCTCCCTTGCGCGTGCGCTGCCACGGCGGGCCGACCTCGGCCGCCGCGAGCGCGCTCGATCCGAAGACGCTGTACTGGACGAGCCGCGGCTTTGCCGTGCTCGAACTCAACTATCGCGGCTCCACAGGCTACGGGCGCAATTACCGCGAAGCGCTTTACGGCCAGTGGGGCATCGCCGACGCCGAGGATGCCCGGGCCGCGGCACGCGAACTCGTGGCGCGCGGCCTTGCCGATCCCGACTGCATCGCGATTGCCGGCGGGAGTGCGGGCGGACTCACCGTGCTCAACGCGCTCGCCGGCGCGAGTCCCTACGCGGCAGGCGCGAGCCATTACGGCGTGGCCGACCTTACGGCGCTGGCCGAGACGACCCATCGTTTCGAGGCGCACTACGGCGAGCAATTGGTAGGGCCTTGGCCGGCCGCACGCGCAACCTACGAGTCGCGTTCGCCGTTCAGCCGGGTGACGGAAATCGCGCGTCCGGTAATCTTTTTTCAGGGTCTCGACGATCGCGTCGTCCCGCCCGCGCAAAGCCGGGAGATGGCCCAAGCCTTGGCGGCAAGCGGCATCACGGCCGCGCTCGAAACCTTTCCCGGCGAGCGTCACGGTTTTCGCCGCGCGGAAACGATCGCCCGGGTTCTTGCGGCGGAACTGGCCTTTTATGCGCGTCTGTTCGGTCTGGAATCCGCCGAAGAATTGCCCGCGCCACGTTATCTCTAGGCCGCTTCGGGGCTGCCCCGGGTGGACAAAACGGCGCTCGCCGTGTAAAAGTGGCAAAGTTTTTGTGCCCACGGGAGACTGGATCCATGCGTATTGCTGCCATCACCGCCGCCTTTGCAGGCGCCGTTCTGTTTGCCGCCGCGGCCGGCGCGGCCCCGGCGAACGCCACGACTGCGCCGGCGGGGATGACCGCCGCAAGCGCCATCCCGACCGGGCAACTGCCCCAGGACGTCCAGCCGCTCGCCTACACCCTCGACTTCACGATGAACCCGGCGCAGCCGACCTACAGCGGGCACGAGCAGATTACGATCCGCATCGCGAAGCCGCTCGCCACGATCTGGATGCACGGCCGCGGCATTGACGTGCACAAGGCCCAGTTGCTGCTTGCGAATGGCAAGACGGTTGCCGTGAACTACAAGCAAGTCAACAAGGCCGGCGTCGTGAAACTCGTGCTGCCGCAAACCGTGAAGCCCGGC
>CAZKOE010000123.1:0-7936 GCA_964554305.1 uncultured Gammaproteobacteria bacterium | reverse complement strand
TTTAAAGCGCGAGGAATCCGTTGTTCCCCCTTGCCCCGACCCTCTCCCATCAAGGGAGAGGGAGCAGGAAAGGATGAAGAGGCGTGGGAGTGGATCATGAGTTTCAGGTCCCCGGCGCGGGCGCGACGTAAAGCCCGGGCGGGTTGACGTTGCGCCCGATGGCGTTGGCAAGGACAACACTGCGTGTGAAATGAAGCACCTCGTCCGGCGCAAGTGCGGAGACCATGCCGAGCGTGATGCGCACGCTGCGCACGTAGGGCCAGCAGCTGCTCGAGTTGCCTTTCAGGGTCACGACGTCGGGGCAGATATCGCCGGCGACACTCTTCAGCGTACCCGCGCTCATGTAGCGATCGACCGAACCGTCGGCATTGGTGTCCACACCATAGACGGCGACGAGGGAATTCACGCCGCCGTAGTGCGTGCCCTTTACGGGCAGGCGGTCGCCGCCGATGATCGGAGTGCCACCAGGATCCGTGGAGGTGGAGCACATGAGCTGGTTTTTCGCCGGATCAATCCACAACACGTTGATGCTGCGCTCGATGCCGTCGCCCGCGGTACTGGTACTGCCCTGGCAATCGAGGATGTTGCCCTTGTCGGTCGGCGCGGTCAACATGCGGATCGCGACCACGTCCCGGCTGCCGGGCGTGGTCGCGCCGGTGCCGTAGATGACCTGGCCGGACACGAAATCGAGGCGGGTGTGAACGGCGGTCTCCAGGCTCGGGAAAGCCGTGAGCGGCGAGGGATAAAGACTGGTCACGGTGCGGTTGGTCAACGGGAAGTAGCCGGCGTTGGCGAGCGTGTTGCCGATGACGTCGGAGGCGAGTCGTTCCTGGTTGACAAGGCAATTCAACTGCGAGGTGGTTCCGTAGCTCGAATGCACGGAGGCAAAAACGGTGACGAGCCCCGCCAGAAGGAGGAGGCTGATGACGAGCGCCACCATCATTTCCACCAGCGTCAGCCCGCGCTGTCTTCTCCCTCTCCCGTGACGAAAGAGCCCGCTTCGCTGTCCCGCTTTTCCTTGACGGAAGAGTTTGGCTTCCTGTCTCCCTCTCCCTTGAAGGGAGAGGGAGACAGGATGGAATCGACTTCCCGCACTCGGAAAAAGACCAGGCGTGTGATGCTTGTTCATGGTTGCACCACGACGGAAGTGGAACGCGTTGCAGACGCTGGTGCGGCAACGCCCTGACCCTTCATGCGCCGTTCGGTCCAGGTAACCGTGACCTTGTAGGCGCTGGCGGAAGTTCCGGCGGTGGCAATGCGGGCGATCGTGGCGGTGGCATTGTGCTGCATCGTGGCGAGCTGGCTACCCCATTGCCTGAGGTTGTAGAACGCCGTTTCTTCCGCCGTGCAAATCTCGGTGGCGCAATTTGTGATCGCACCGGGCGCAGGCGTCACGGTGGCGGCCGTACCCGTTGCCGCCGCCTTGATGGTAATACTCGGGGGCGCCAGAACGCCCGCCCAGTAGGCGTGGTTCGCGCGCATGGAGGCGGCAAGGCTGTGGGCGTCGAGCGCGGCGAGCGTGCGCACATGCGCCTCGGCGCTGCTGTGGATGCCGAGCGCCTGCAGGCCCGCGACACCCAAGAGCCCGATCATGATGATAACCAGGGCGATCAAGGCTTCGAGCAGGCTGAAGCCGCCTTGCATGCGCGCGCCCCGCCTCACGGACACGAGAAGGGTTCTCCGTTGTCCGGCCGGCGCGCGACGGTTTTCACGGCACCGGACAGATACAGGATCACGGCGCGGGCATGAGCGCCACGCTTGTCCGGCGGGCAGGCCAGCAGCGTGAGCGCGGTCTGGCCGGCGCTGAACGTAGGCTGTGCAAAACCCATGCGGTTGAAGGCGACGTAAAGGGTTTGCGGAGTATCGGTGATGGTCGCTCCCCCGATCGCACCGTGGACACGGATCGGCGTCGCCGTGGCGTCGTCGTAGTTCCCGTCGCCGTCCTTGTCGACAAACACGAGCCAGCCGTTTACCCAGTCACCGGTTTTGCAATTCGGACTGTCGCTGGTGGCATTCGCGCGCGGGCAGACGGCGACCTGCTCGCCGCGGGCGATCGCCTCGCTGCGCGCGTACGACAAGGTGGAGGCGAGTGCATTGACGGCGCCGTCCACCCGATTCGTCGAAGTCATGTGCCTGTAGGCGGGGATGGCGATGGCGGCCAGAATGACAACGAGGCCGATGACTACCATCAACTCGATCAGCGTGAAGCCCGTGGCGCGTTTCATGAGCGCTTTTTAGCCTGAATATTGACAAAAAGCAAGGTTCTTCGACAAAAATCGGTACGAACGGTCGATCGAGACGGACGAACGGTCGTCTCTGGCTCCATCGACAGGTCCGATGGTCTGTCCGGTGACTCCCCAGACTTAAAATACCCGCCTCGCCACCGGGGCTCTCCAATGCCCGCTACAGCCGCCATTCCCGAGATCCCGATCGCCCCGGAGGAGGCTCGGCGCGGCCGGCGCGGACTCGAACGCGAGGCGTTGCGGGTAACGCCCGAGTGTCGAATCGCCCGGACGCCGCATCCGGCAGCCTTGGGCTCGGCGCTGACCCACCCCCAGATCACGACGGATTTCTCCGAGGCCCTGCCGGAGTTCGTGACGTCACCGCATGCGACGACGGCGGCAACACTCGCCGAACTCGAAAAGGTCGAGGCCTTCGTGGCCCGAAACATCGGCGACGAACTCCTGTGGATGACGAGCATGCCGTGCTTTCTCGATGACCCGGATTCCATCCCGGTCGCCCGCTACGGTTCGTCCAATTCCGGGCGCATGAAGCACCTGTACCGCGTCGGTCTCGTGCACCGTTATGGGCGCGCAATGCAGGTCATCGCCGGCGTGCACTTCAACTATTCCTTCCCCGAGGCGCTGTGGGAACCGCTTCTCGCGGCGCGCGGAAAAGCCTCGACGCGGGAGGCGCGCGATGCCGCCTGGATGGGATTGATCCGCAACGTGCAGCGCCACGGCTGGCTCCTGGCCTACCTGTTCGGCGCATCGCCCGCCGCCTGCCCGAGCTTCACCCGCGCGCCGCCGCGCTGGCTCGCGCCGCTCGAAAACGGCGCGTTGGCCGCGCGCTTCGGCACCTCGCTACGGCTGTCCGACATCGGCTACACGAACCGCAGCCAGGCGGCATTGCGTATCTCCACTAATTCACTCGACGAATACCTGGCCGATCTCGCGCGCGCACTCGCCACGGAGGAACCCGCCTACGCCGCCATCGGCCTGCGCGACGGCGGGGAATGGCGCCAGCTTTCCACCGCCATCCTGCAGATCGAAAACGAATACTACGGGCTCGTCCGGCCCAAGCGTCAACCACGCCGCGGCGAGCGGCCCAGCATCACACTCGCGCGCGAGGGCGTGCGTTACGTGGAAGTGCGCGCGCTCGACATCGACCCCACGACGCCGCTCGGCATCAAGGCCGAAACGATGACCTTTCTGGAGCTGTTCCTGTGGTTTGCGCTGCTCGCTCCGAGCCCGCCGTTGACGGGCGGGGAACATCTGGAGGCTGATTCCAACCTGCGCAATGTGGCCGTGCGCGGACGCGAACCGGGGGGATTGCGCCTGTGCCACCATGGCGAATGCGTGTCGCTGGAAGCCTGGGCCGGGGAAATCGCCGCGGCAATGGCGCCGATCGCCGAGTATCTCGATCGCGGACTCGCCGATGCGCCCCACGCGGAGGCACTGAACCGCGCGCGCGAAAGAATAGCCGACCCCACCGTTACGCCCTCCGCGCGCGTGCTTACCGAAATCGATTCCGAGCCGCGCGGATTCATGGCCTGGGCGCTCGACCGCGCTCGCACTCACAACAAAACCCTGCGCAAGTTCCCGCTCAATACCCAGACCCTGCGGCGCTTCGAGGCCGCCGCACGCGCTTCCATCGCCCGCCAGGGCGAGCTCGAAGCCGCCGACAACGAGCCGTTCGAGGCCTACCTTGCGCGCTATTATGCCGGCATTCCCCGAATCGGAAACGACGGCAGCCTGCCACGCGATTAACCGCCGGCCGCGGAGGATTGATCCCCCGAAGCGCCGCACTGCTTCCGGGGAAAGCCTCCACTTCGCCGCTCCCACGAAGACGAAGCCGAATCCGGGTCCCATTAGCGAGCCCGTGGTGAAAAAAGCTCCTGTTGCTGCATCTTCGAAAACAACGTTGATTCCCCCGGACAGCAGCGCGGAGCATCGGCAAGATACTGTCCCTCCTTGAAGCCCGGCCCCACCCCGCGCTTGCTTTCTTCCGTCCGACTTGCGCATACTTGTCATGCCATGGCAACTCCCATCGTTCTGCGCAGCCGGGTGCCTCATCCCGGACTCGACGCGGCGCTTGCCGCGCTCGAATCCGTGGTGCTCGGCAAGCCGGCCGAAATCCGGCTCGCGCTCGTCTGCCTGATCGCCGGCGGGCACCTCCTGATCGAAGACATCCCTGGGGTGGGGAAAACCACGCTCGCCCGCGCGCTCGCCCAGGTGCTCGGACTCGAATTCCGGCGCATCCAGTTCACAAGCGACCTTCTGCCTGCCGACATCATCGGCGCGACGGTCTTCGAGCGCACCCGCGAAAACTTCAGCTTCCGACCCGGCCCGATTTTCGCCGAAGTGGTACTCGCCGACGAAGTGAACCGCGCCACGCCGCGCGCGCAAAGCGCGCTGCTCGAAGCGATGCAGGAGGGCCAGGTCAGCGTCGACGGCGTGGCTCACCCCTTGCCGCGCCCGTTCTTCGTGATCGCCACCCAGAACCCGCGCGAACAGATCGGCACCTACCCCTTGCCCGAATCGCAACTGGACCGGTTTGCCATGCGTCTTTCGCTGGGTTATCCCGACGCCGGCGCCGAGCGCGAACTGTACCAGGCCGAGGATCGCCGCACGCTGCTTGCGCGGCTCGCGCCAAGCCTCGGCCCGCGCGATGTGCTCGCCCTGCAGGCGCGGGCCGCGGAGATAACGGCCGCACCCGCCCTGCTCGATTACCTGCAGGCCCTCGTCGCCCGCAGCCGGAGCGAACGCTACGAGCATGGCCTGTCGCCGCGGGCGGGCGCGCTTCTGCTCAAACTGGCCCGGGCGCATGCGCTCCTCGCCGGCCGCGGCGCCGTCCTGCCGGAGGACCTACAAGCGATATTCCCCGCTGCAGTGAATCATCGCCTGCGCACGGCGGGCAGCGCCTACGGTGGCGGCGAAGTCGGCCGCGAACTGATCGAGGCCGTCCCCATCCCCTGACGGCAGAAAGGAAAGACAGTCGGTCCCGGGGGTCGGGCCGCGATTGCGGGAGCGCCGGCTTCCAGCCGGCGTTTCTCCGAACCGCCGGAGCGTACCATTGAGGTAAAGCACTCACGACGAGAACCCCGTGAAGCCACCGAAATTGTTAGCTGCATGGATGGAACGGGCGACCGCCCGCCGTTCGGTAGGTGGCCACTGGCCCGCGACGCTCGACCGCTCCAAGGTTTTCATCCTGCCGAGCAGCTTCGGTCTGCTCGCGGCCGCAGCGACGCTCGTGATGCTCCTGGTTGCCCTGAACTACCAGAGCAGCCCCGTCTTCCTGCTGGCCTTCATGCTCGGCGCCCTCCTGCTGGTCGCGATGGTGGCCTGCCACCAGCACTTGCGGGGCCTTGCCATTATCTCGGCACAGGCGAAGCCCGTCTTCGCCGGCGAGCCCATCCGCCTGCAAGTCACGGTCGCCAACCGCGGTTCTCGAACCCGCAACGGCCTCGCCTGTTACGCAAAGACCGCGGCGTCCAACCCGACGGCGCTTGCACCCGGCACCGAGACGCAACTCCGGCTCGCCCTCCCGCCCCGCCGGCGTGGCCGCCACTGGATTCGTCATTGCGGACTCGCCACCCGCGAACCGCTCGGCGTATTCCGGGCATGGAGCCGGCTCGCACCCGTGCAATGCATCGTTTACCCCGCCCCGGCGGCGGGCGCGCCACCACCACCGGGCCTGACCGGTCCGGCCACGCGCGGCCGTGTCCACGATCAGCCGGAAGACTTCCTGGGGCTTGCCCGCTACCGCCCCGGCGACAGGCCCGGCCAGATCGCCTGGCCGCCCTACGCGCGTGGCGGGGGCCTCGAGCGGAAAACCTTCGGCGGCGCGAACGGCGGCAGCCTCTGGTTGAACTTTGACGATGCGCCGGGCGCAGATATCGAAACCCGGCTCTCGGTGCTTGCCGCCTGGATCCTCGAGATCGAGCGCGGCGGCGGCTACTGGGGATTGCGCCTGCCGGCCTTCAGCCTTGAGCCGGCGCGCGGCGAGGCGCATCTTGCCCGAGCGCTGACCGCGCTGGCCCTGTTCCCCGGCCCATATACGCAGCCGTGAAGGGACAGGCCGCAATACTGCCGGCGAAACGCCCGGCCACGCGTTACCAAACGCAGTGGGCGTTGCTCGTACTCGCCGGCGCCATCCTGCCTTTCCTGTTCGTGCTGCCGCCCTGGGTCGGAGGCGCCGCGCTGGCGGTTCTGGCCTGGCGGGCGCTGGCCCTGTACCGGCAGTGGCGGCTGCCCGGCCTGATCCTGAGACTCGCGCTCGTACTCCTGGGCTTCGTGGCCGTGGTGGCGAGTTTCCGCGGTTTCGGCGGGGCCGAGGCGGGCAGCGCCTTTCTGGTCATCACGGCGGCGCTGAAGGCCCTGGAGAGCCGCAATCGGCGCGATTTCCGGATCGTCGTGCTGCTTGTCTTCATGCTCCTCGCCGCGGCCTTTCTGCTCATCCGCTCGCTCCCCCTGGCGCTGTACGCCGTGATCCTGGTCTGGTTCGCGACGACCGCGCTTCTCGCACCCGATGCAGACGGCAAGCGCTGGCGCGGCATCGCCGTGCGCGCCCTGCGACTCCTTGCCGCCGCCCTTCCCATCGCGATCGCACTGTTCCTGCTCTTTCCGCGCCTCCCCGGACCGCTCTTCCGTTTCGGCGTACCGCGCGCAGCGGCGGTGGCCGGGCTCCCCGATTCGCTCGCACCCGGCGACATCGCGGCGCTCGCAAGCTCCCAGGCCATTGTCTTCCGCGTCCACTTCGCGGGCGCCATACCACCGTCCGGCAAACGTTACTTCCGCGGTCCCGTCTTCGTACGCTACACCGGCAAACGCTGGCTGCCCGGTCGCACCCGGCACGCCCCGGCCGGCTTTCAACGCCGCGGCCGGCCCGTGCATTACCGGGTGCTGGAACGCGGCAACGGCACCCCCTACCTTTTCGCACTCGCTCTGCCCGCCCAGGTTTCGATCCCGGCCCGCCTCGGCAACCGTTACGAACTCCTCGCGCCCCATCGCATCTGGAACGATACGCGCTTCGATGCCGTCTCCTACCCGGATTACCGGGCCCAGCCCAAGCTCACACCCGCCGCACGCCGGGTCAACCTCAGACTGCCCCCGGCAGTGGACCCCAAGGCGCGCGCGCTGGCGGAAAAATGGCGGGCACAAAGCGCCCGGCCCGGCGATGTGGTCCGGCGCGCACTTGCCTGGTTCCGCAACAAACCCTTCTACTACACGCTCACGCCCGGCCCGCTCACGGGTCCGAGCCGGCTGGACGAGTTCCTGTTCCGGACCCGGCGCGGGTTCTGCGAACACTACGCAAGTGCGTTTGCCTTCCTGATGCGCGCGGCGGGCATCCCCGCACGGGTTGTGACCGGCTATGCCGGCGGCGACGTCAACCCCTACGACGGCTGGCTGGTGCTGCGCCAGTCGAACGCCCACGCCTGGGACGAGGTCTGGCTCGCCGGGCGCGGCTGGGTGCGGGTGGATCCGACGGCCGTCATCCCGCCGAGCCGGGTGGAATCCTCCGCCGCGCTCTCCGCAGCGACCGGCCCGGCGCCAAATGGCCGGCTCGCTTCCGCCGGATGGTTGACGCGGATGCGCGATCTCTGGGACGCGGCGAACACGCTGTGGGCGCAATACGTAGTGGGCTACGACATCGGCCTGCAAGGCCGGCTCCTCGGGCATCTGGGCCTGGGCGGGTTGAACCCGACCCTGACGGC
>CAZKOE010000122.1:0-7975 GCA_964554305.1 uncultured Gammaproteobacteria bacterium | reverse complement strand
CACCTTCGAGTTCCTCTACGAGGACGGCGAGTTCTACTTCATCGAGATGAACACGCGCATTCAGGTGGAGCATCCGATTACCGAACTCATTACCGGCACGGACCTCGTGTGCGAACAGATCAAGATCGCCGCCGGCGGGGGGTTGACCCTCAGGCAGGACGACATCGAGATCCGCGGCCACGCGATCGAGGCGCGGATCAACGCCGAAAATCCCGAGAACTTCATGCCTTCGCCAGGGCAGGTGACCGTGTGGCATGCGCCGGGCGGGCCCGGCGTCCGCGTGGACTCCCACCTGTACGCGGGCTACCGCGTGCCGCCGTACTACGATTCGCTGATCGGCAAACTGATTGCCTGGGGTGAGGACCGCACGACGGCGATCGCGCGCCTGCGCATCGCGCTCGAAGAGACGATTATCGAGGGGATCCACTCGAATATCCCGTTGCATCTGCGCATCTTGAACGATTCCGCCTTTGTCACCGGTGGCACCAGCATTCACTACCTGGAACAGCAGATCGGCCGTTGGACCGGTTCCGCCTGAGTTTCCGGGCCGAAGCGTCGGCTGCCTGGGAGAAGGTCGAGGCGCTCGAGGCAGCCGGTGCCGAGAGTGTCGGAATCGTCCCGGTCGAAGCCCGCGCCGAACTCGGCGAGCCCGCTCCGGGCACGCTGCCGCTCGCCGGATCGGTGCGGGTGGAAGCGCTTTACGCATCGCGCGCCGCCGCCGAGTCCGCCGCGGTCGCGATCGGCGGGGGCGGTTGCTCCATTGAATTCGTACCCGAACGCGACTGGGTCGCGGCGGGGCGTTCCGGCTTTGTGCCGCGGCGCTACGGTGAGCGTCTGTGGGTGGTTCCCGATTGGTATGAGCCTCCCGAGCCCGATGCCGTGAATGTGGTGTTGGCGCCGGGGCTCGCGTTCGGTACGGGCGAGCACCCGAGCACGAGCCTGTGCCTGGAGTTGTTGGCGCGAGCCGATCTCGCGGGCCGGACCGTCGTCGACTACGGCAGCGGTTCCGGCGTGCTTGCCGTCGCCGCTATGAGACTCGGCGCGGCACGGGTCGCAGCCGTGGACAACGACCCGCAGGCGCTCGCCGCCACGCGCGCCAACGCGGCGCGCAACGGTGTCGCCGTCGCGGTGACGCCGCCGGGCGGGCTCGAGGCAACCGGTGCCGATTTGCTGATCGCCAACATTCTCGCCCGCCCCCTGATCTCACTCGCCGCCGATCTGTGCGCGCTGGTACGTCCCGGCGGCAGGATCGTCCTCGCGGGCATCACCCGGGCGCAGACCGATGTCGTCGCCGCCGCCTATCTGCCGCGGGCGCGTCCCGCCGCACGCCTTGCACAAGGCGACTGGAGCCTGCTCGAACTCGAAAAGGCCGGCACCGGGAAACGGGAGTGACGAATCCCATCGCGATGAACTACGGGCCGGAAGGCGGCGGGCAGTGAACGGGTGCTCGGCGCTTTCGGTGACGGCTTGCCCGCTTTCGAAGAGAGTGCCGGCAAGTTGGCGGCGCTCCGTCCCGAGTTGCATTTTGCCGCGGGGGTAAACTACGTGCATGGTCACGCAGTGCCCCCACTGCCGACGGTGGTTTCGCATCGCGCGCGAACAGGCGGAGGCGGCGCATGGCCTCGCGCGTTGTGGCGACTGCGACGTCGTGTTCAACGCACGTGCAACGTTGCGTGAGCAGCCGCCGGCGGGCGAGTCTGCCGAAGCGCTGCCCACCGCAGTCATCGAGTCGGCGCTTGAAGAACGCAGCGAAGCGCGGCCCGGGGAGACACGGGTCGGCGAGGAATTCCCCCTGGACCTCGAGGCGCGGCCGCGGGGGCATTGTATCGGGCGCTGGGCCTGGGGTGCGGCGTTGCTGATTGCCGCGCTGGCGCTGGCCGTACAACTCGTCAACGCGAATCGCTACGCCATTGCGGCGACACCGGTGGCGGGCAGTGCCCTCAAGACGATTTACCGCAGGCTCGGCGAGCCGCTCGAGCCGCGCCTGTTTCTTGCGCGCTATGCCCTCGTCGATGTCTCGTTGACAAGCCCGCCGGGTGCCGCCGGAACACTGCGCCTGGACGGGCGCCTGATCAACCGCGCCCCCTTTGCGCAGCGGCTTCCGCTGATCGAGTTGCGCCTGCGCGATCGCCGTGGCGACGTGGTCGCTTCGCGTCTGCTCTTGCCTTCCGATTACGTCCCGACTAGGATAAGCAGTCTGGCCGTCGGGCAGGATCTGCACTTTCGTATCGAGCTTGCGGATCCCGGTGCCAGGGCCACGGGTTTCACGTTGGTACTATGCAGGCGCAGCGCGCGAGCCGTGTTGTGTCAGGCATCGTAACCGTTTCCGGTTGCGTTCGGAGCGCGAGGGTTTTTTCGTTGCGCATGAGAGATTGTTGACGGGAGGTTCGGGTGACGCTGGAAACGAGACCACTACGCAAGCCACAGGTGAACGGCGCACAGATCCCGGCCAGCGATTGCCAGAGTCTGCGCGACTGCCTGTGCCAGCGGCTCGATGCCTACTTCCGCGATCTCGATGAACGTCCGTCGGCGGGTCATCTGCACGAAATGGTGATGGCCGAGGTCGAGGCGCCGTTGCTCGAAATCGTCCTGCGTAAAAGCGGCGGGAACCTCAGCCGCGCGGCGGAAATCCTCGGTATTCACCGTGCGACCCTGCGGCGCAAGCTCGACCGTTACGGGTTGGACTGAGCCGCCGCCCGCACCTTTTCACTCTTCGGGAATTCGCCAATGTCCTCCGATCGCCCCGTCAGGCGCGCCCTCGTATCGGTTTTCGACAAGTCGGGCGTCGCGGACTTTGCGCGCGGGCTCGCGGCCTGCGGCATCGAGATCGTCTCCACCGGCGGCACCGCGAAACTGTTGACCGAGGCCGGCATCGCCGTGCGCGAGGTTGGTACCGTGACCGGCGCGCCGGAAATGCTCGGTGGGCGCGTGAAGACCCTGCACCCGAAAATCCACGGTGGGATTCTCGCCCGGCGCGGCCGCGACGAGACCGAACTCGCGGCGCTGGGCATCGAACCGATAGATCTCGTGGCGACGAATCTTTATCCCTTCGAGGCGACGGCCGCGCGCCCGGATGCACGTCTCGCCGATATCGTCGAGAAGATCGATATCGGCGGCCCGGCAATGATCCGCGCAGCGGCGAAGAACTGGGCCGACGTGACGGTGGTTTGCGACCCGGCCGATTATGCGGACGTGCTCGCCACGATCGAGCGCGATGGCGGCTTGTCCGAAGCCGGTCGGCGCCGCCTCGCGGCCAAGGCCTTTCGGCGCACGGCGGCCTACGATGCGGCGATCGCCGACTGGTTTGCCGCCCGCGTCGCCGGCCCGGCGGACGATGCGGGAGAGGTGCGCTTCCCGCCGGTTTTCGCCCCGCGTTTCGAGCGTCGCGCGATTCTGCGTTACGGCGAAAATCCGCACCAGCGCGCGGCGCTTTACGCGGAGTCGGGCGCCGGCGCGGGCACGGTCGTCGGCGCGCGCCAGCTTCAGGGCAAGCCCCTGTCGTTCAACAATCTCGCCGACGCGGATGCCGCCTTTGCGCTGGCCTCCGCCTTCGAGCGTCCCGCCTGCGCGATCGTCAAGCATTCGAATCCCTGCGGGGTGGCTCTGGCGGCGACGATCGAGACGGCTTACCGGCAGGCCTTCGCCTGCGATCCCTCCTCCGCCTTCGGGGGTATCGTCGCCTTCAATCGCCCCTTTGACGAAGCCGTCGCGCGCGCGATTCTCGACCGGCAGTTCGCCGAAGTCATCGTGGCGCCCGAGGTCACGGACGATGCCCTGCGGGTTGCCGCGATCAAACGGAATCTGCGCGTCCTCGCGGTTGGCGTGGCCGGACCTTGCCAACCCGGCGACGACTATCGCCGGCTCGCCGGTGGACTCCTGGTCCAGGATGCCGATGCGATCCGTCCGTTGCCCGCGGATGCCGAGGCGGTCACGCGGCGCGCGCCGGATGAGGCCGAACGCGCGGCGCTCGATTTCGCCTGGCGCGTCGTGCAAGCCGTGCGTTCGAACGCGATTGTCGTTGCCCGCGACGGGGCGACGCTCGGCATCGGCGCGGGGCAGATGAGCCGCGTGGATTCGGTGCGTCTCGCCGGCACGAAGGCCGCGGCGGCGGAGCTTTCCCTCGCCGGGAGCGTGCTCGCGAGCGATGCGTTTTTCCCCTTCCGCGATAATGTCGATGAGGCGGCGCGCCTGGGCGTGCGCGCGATCGTCCAGCCCGGCGGCTCGCGCCGCGATGCCGATGTGATCGCCGCCGCCGAAGAGCATGGCATTGCGATGGTGGTGACGGCGGAGCGCCATTTCCGCCACTGAATGGTGTTGATCGTTCCGGCGCGGTTTGCGGTGATGATGGAGTTTGCTGCATGAAGGGAAAGAGCGTGCGAACCTCGCCCGCACCGTCGCCGGAGCATTTGATGGGCGTTCCCGGCGAGTGGGCACTGTTTCTGGATTTCGATGGCACCCTGGTGGAACTGGCCGCGAGTCCCGATGCAATCCGTGTACCGGTCGGCCTGCCGGATTTGCTGAAAGGGCTCGTTGAACGTTTCGATGGTGCCGTGGCCATCCTGACGGGGCGCGCGCTGGACGATCTCGACGGGCACTTGCCGGGCTTTGCCTGTTCCGCCGCCGGCCAACACGGCGCGGAGCGGCGGTTGCGCCCCGGCCGGCGGGCGCTCGTCGCCGAGGTTCCGGCGCTTGCGGCCACGCGCCGCGGCATCGAAGATTTCCGCGCCGCGCACCCTGCGCTGTTCGTGGAGGACAAGGGTGCGAGTATCGCGCTGCATTACCGCGCCGAGCCGGTGATGCGCGAGGCGGTTCTCGCCCTGGCCGATCGGGCGGCGGCGGCGGCCGGCGGTGCCCTGGAGCGGATTGACGGCAAATTCGTGTGCGAATTGCGACCCGCGGGCAGCAACAAGGGCGCCGCGCTCGCGGCCTTCCTTGCCGAGGCCCCGTTTGCCGGGCGTCGCCCGCTTGCCATCGGCGATGATCTGACCGATGAGGCAGCCTTTGCGGCGGCCTTCGAGGCGAACGGGAGTGCCATCAAGGTGGGCGAGGGCGAGACCCGCGCACCGTGGCGGTTGACGGATCCCGGCGCGGTGCGCGCCTGGCTTGCGCGAGCGCTCGATCGGCGGCGGCCCGGCTGAACGCGGCCCTTGATAGGCTATAAACTACAAACTTGGCCGAAACGGTTTGACAGCCATGCGATTCCAGGTACAAGGCGGCGCACCCGGAAGACGACGGTGAGCAGAGGGGACCGTGGCCGCCTGGTTGTGGTATCCAACCGCGTGGCTTTGCCGCGTGCCGATCAGACGATTTCGGGAGGGCTCGCGGTCGCCCTGCGCACCGCGCTCGCAAAAAGCGGTGGCGTGTGGTTCGGCTGGGATGGCCGGCGGGTCGTCAAGCCGCCGGCGGGTCCGCGGCGCGTGATTCGCAACGGCGTGGAGTACGTGACGCTCCCGCTTGCCGCGCGCGATTACGACGAGTATTACCAGGGTTTCGCCAACCGCGTGCTGTGGCCCCTGATGCATTACCGGCTCGCGCTCCTGCATTACCGGCGGCGCTTCTACGAAGGCTACCGCCGCGTGAACGCCTGGTTTGCCGGCCACCTGATAAAACTGCTTCAGCCCGGGGACAGCCTGTGGATTCACGACTATCATTTTGTCCCGATGGCGGCGGAGCTGCGGGCCCGCGGCTTCGACGGGGACATGGGATTCTTCCTCCATACGCCGTTCGCGCCACTCGACATCCTGCGTTCGATGCCGCCGCACCGCGAATTCCTGCACTGGTTTTCCGCCTACGATCTCGTCGGTTTTCAGACCGAGATGGATCGGCACGCCTTCCTCGATTCCATGCGCTTCGATACCGGCGCGCGCATCGGCGCCCGGGGCGTCGCCGATCTGGGCGGCCGGCGCGTCGCAACCGGCACCTTTCCGATCGGGGCCGATGTCGGCGAAATTACCGCACAGGTAGCGCGCGGAAAGCGCTCGCGCGAATTGGCCGATTTCAAGGAAAGCCTCGAAGGCCGGCGGCTCGTGATCGGCGCCGATCGCCTGGATTATTCCAAGGGGTTGATTGAGCGCTGCCAGGCTTACCGGCATCTGCTGGCAGACCATCCGGAGCTGCACGGCGAGATCGTGTATCTGCAGGTGGCCGAGCCGTCGCGCACGGAGGTGCCAGAGTACCAGGAAGTGCGCCGCGCGCTCGATCAGATGGCGGGCGAGATCACCGGTGAATTCGCGCGCTTCGACTGGATGCCGATGCGCTACCTCAGCCACCGCATGCGCCGCGCGACGTTGCTAGCCTTTCTCTCGGTTGCACGGGTCGCCCTGATCACCCCGCTTCGCGACGGCATGAACCTCGTGGCCAAGGAGTTCATTGCCGCCCAGGATCCGGCCGATCCCGGCGTGCTTGTACTCTCGGAGATGGCCGGCGCGGCGCGCCAACTCGACGCGGCCCTGCTGGTCAACCCCTATGATATCGAGGGGATCGGCGACGCCATTGCCGAGGCGCTCGCGATGCCACTGGAAGAGCGCCGACATCGCTTCGAGGCGCTTTACAAGGTAGTGAGCGGGAGCGATATACACAGTTGGAGCGGCCGGTTCCTGGAGGCACTTGCACGCGCGCGGAAGATACCGCAGTGACGGTGCGTTTGATCGGCGACATCGGGGGCACGAACACCCGCCTGGCCCTGGTGGAGAAGGGCCGGGCGTGGCGATTTCTGGAAACCCGCAAGAACGCGGCCTTCGATTCGCTCGAAGCGATCATCGAAAGCTACTTGGAGGCGCACGGTGCGAGGCCGGATGCGGCCGCATTCGCGGTAGCGGGGCCGGTGCGCGATGGCGAAGCGACGCTGACCAACCGCGGCTGGAAGGTTTCGGCCCCGGCGCTTGGCGAACGCTTCGGCTGGAGACATTGTCAGGTCGTTAACGATTTCTCCGGGGTGGCGCTCGGCGTCCCGGCTCTCGCGCCGGGCGACGTGGAAAAGGCCGGCGGCGGCGAGCGCGAGGTGGACAAGCCGGTGGCCATTCTCGGGCCGGGAACCGGCTTGGGCGTCGGCGGCATCGTGCCGCACGTTGGCGGCGCGCGGGTGCTGGTGACCGAAGGCGGTCATGCCACGCTCTCGGCGACGGATGATCGCACGGCGGCCGTTGCCGGACGGTTGCGCGCGCGCTTCGGTCGGGTTTCGCTCGAACGCGCGCTTTCCGGCCAGGGCATCGAGAACATTTATCGAGCGCTCGGCGAACTCGACGGTAAAAGGCTCGAAACGCTTGACGCGGCGGCGATTGGCGCGGCGGCCGAGAAGGGCGAAGATGCCGCCGCGGTAGAAACGATGGACATTTTCTTCCTGCTTCTCGGGGCGGTCGCCGGCGATCTTGCCCTGAGTTACGGTGCCTTCGGCGGCGTGTACGTTGCCGGCGGGATCGTGCCGCGCTACCTTGAAGCCTTTCGCGCGTCGCGCTTTCGCGAGGCTTTCGAATCCAAGGGCCGCATGAGCGATTACGCGCGGGTCATTCCCGCCTTCGTCATCCTGCACGAAGAAGTGGAGTTGCTCGGCCTTGCCGCAAGCCTCGATGCACGCGAGACCGGAAAACCCTGGCCACAACCGTGACCGGGGTGGAGGGGGGCGTGTCGCATATTATTATGAGCCTCGTTACCGTTTTAACCACCGCTTAGAGGCCGGCGGACGCGAAGAGTCTCACCCGGCCTGGGTGAACCGCTGGATACGATTTCGCGGCGGTAATAACTGTACTCTCCAAGGGAAGACAAACAATCTGACCGGCTGCAATTTTTCGCTTTCGCGTACCGCGATTCGCGAAGTCGGCTTTTTCGATGAGCGTTACTCCGGCGCTGCAATACATGAAGACAGCGATTATGCGCAGCGTGTATCGGTAGCTGGCTATGCCTTGCATTTTGCGCCGCTCGCCTCTGTCGTTCACCATCGGGCGGCAAGAGGGGGCGTCGGCGTTGATGCTTCCAACGT
>CAZKOE010000121.1:3003-8027 GCA_964554305.1 uncultured Gammaproteobacteria bacterium | reverse complement strand
ATATGTTCCCACTACCATACTTCGTGACATAGACGTAGCGACCCGTCGGATCCACCGTGACCGAGCGTGGTTCATTTCCGGCAGCAAAAAGGCTGTCTGGCTGAAGGACGGGTACTCCGCCCTCAAGAAGCACCGCATACGACGATACACCGCCGCCGTAATTTGCGACATAGACGAAGTGGCCCGTCGGGTCCACCACGACCGAAGTCGGGTTGACGCCCGTAGTAGCGCTCAAGGGAATCAATGTGAGCACCCCACCCGCACCAATCGTGTACTCGGAAACAGTGCCGCTGTTCCGGTTTGTGACACAGACAAAGCGCCCCATCGGATCCACTGCGACAGCAGTCGGAGCCTCGCCGGCATCGAATGGGCTGCCCGAAACCGGCGTGAGCGTTCCCCCCGCACCGATCTTGTACGCTGAAACATTGTTGCTGAGTCCATTGGCAACATAGACGTAGCGACCCTCAGGATCCACTGCGACCGAGTGTGGTGCCGTGCCCGCGGGCACGGCACCGATCGCGGATAACAAACCTGCCGCTTTAATCGTGTACGTCGAAACGTTGTTACCGCTGAAATTCGCAACATAGACGTAGGGCCCGGTCGGATCCACCGTAATCGAGTCGGGTTCGCTGCCGGCGGGAATAGGTGGCCCCAGTGACACGAGGCCGTTCGACCCCACCACGTACGCCGAGATGTTGTTGCTGACCGCATTGGCGACATAGACGTAACGCCCCCTCGGCGCCAGCGCGACAGAAAACGGATCGTCGCCCGCAGCAAGGGGACTGCCCGCCACCGCCGTAAGCGCCCCACTCGCATCCATCGCATACGCCGAAACGCTGCCAGCCGTAGACGTGTTACCACAAGACGGAGCACTGCCGCACTGGTTGACAACATAGGCGTAGCGCCCCGTCGGATCCGCGGCGATCGAGACCGGGGCGGAACCAGTGGCAAACGGACTGCCGGCAGCCGCCGTAAGCACGCCCTCCGCCCCGATTGTGTAGGCCGAAACCGTATTGCCGTCGTCATTCGCGACATAAACGTAATGGCCCGTCGGATCCACTGAGACCGAGCGTGGAGAGCTGCCCGCGGTAAAGGGGCTCCCCGAAATCTGCGTGAGCACTCCGCCCGCCCCGATCGTGTAGGCCGAAACATTGCCGCCCCCGTTCGCGACATAGACGTAGCGACCCGTCGGATCCACCGTGACCGAGGCGGGATTGGTCCCGGCGGCGAAGGGACTGCCCGGCACTTGCGTGAGTGCGCCGCCGGTACCGATCGTGTACGCCGAAACGGTGTTGCTGAAGTAGTTCGCAACATAGACGTAGCGCCCGCGCGGGTCCACCACCACCGAGTCCGAATCGGTCCCCGCGACTATCGTGCCAACCGCGGATAACGCTCCTGTCGCGCCGATCGCGTAGGCCGAAACATTGCCGCTATCCAAGTTCGCAACATAGACGTAGCGGCCCGTCGGATCCACCGCCACCGAAATCGGGTTCGCCCCCGCCGCGAACGGCGAGCCCGCAACCGGCATGAGGACCCCGCCCGCTCCGATCGTGTAAGCGGAAACGTTATCATCCCCCTGGTTCGCGATATAGATATAGTGGCCTGTCGGATCAACCGCAACCGAGGTCGGGCCCTTGCCGGTTGAGAAGGGACTGCCCGCAATTTGATCCAGACTCCCGTCTGGGATGCCGAACCGGTAGGCGGAAACGTTGTCGGAACCCGCGTTCGCGACAAAGGCATAGCGCTCGCCACCAACCGTCCAGTAACCCGAGGCCGTTTCCGGCACCGGCGCCGCGGGAAGCACCGGCGAATAAATCGGCGTCGGCGGTGCCAGCCGGAAGATCGCACCTGCACGCTCGTTCACCGCCGGGGCCACCGCAATCAGGTACGCGGACTTGAGCGTGTTTGTCGGGTTGTCGAGCGCGGCCGCGAACAATTCCGTGCACTGCGCTGCCGTCGGCCCGCTCGCATTGATACAGGCGGCGAGCACATTCGCGAGCGTGTCCATCTTCTCCAGCGTCGCCGTCAGGGGCGATCCCGCCGTTGCGGTGAACGTCGCGAGAAAATCGCTTTCCTGCCCCGTGACCGGGTTCACCAGGTTCGTGACCGTCGCCGCCATGTGCGCGAGATCGAGCGCCCCGGGGATAGACACACACGTCCCTTCCTGCGTGTTGCCCGTGATCGCCGCACAGCCCGCGAACTGGATGTAATCCTTCAGCGCCGCCGTGCTCGCGACGGTGGAAAGTTCGTCGATGTTCACTGTTTCCGGCACCGGGGCAAGCGTGCTGTCCTGAACGCCTGCTACTGTCATCAACCCGATCGAGGCATTGGCGACATTCCCCGTAGTGGCGATCCCGCCCTTGGCAATCACGTACACCACTTGCCCCGCCGCTGGCGCCGGCGAAAAGGTCATCGTGAAGAACCCGGGATGATCCAAACCGTTGGGACAGGTGGCCCCGTCCGTTTCGGTGCTACCGATCTGGGTCGGTGCAGCCCCCGCCGTCGTGCCCGAAGCGTACGCCACCACCGTGGCGCATTCGATCGGCTGGCGCCCGCCGAATACCACGCCGTGAAAGCCCGCCGCCCGCGCCACCGGCGGCGAGGCCGTGGCCGAGCTCGTGGACTGCGACGGGCAACCCGCCAGCAGCGCCAAACCGCCGAACAGCGCCGCGCCACCAAGGGCCGCGGCAGCGTGAAATGCATAACCCTTCGTGAACTCGAACATGACTTCACCTCCGCTCTTCGTTTCAGCCATACGAACTGTCACGGCGCAGGGTGATATCAACCGACTCGCCTGCTCGCCCACACCCAGCCCGCTACCCGCGCAGCCGTGGGGCAGCCGTGCAACCACCGCCCCTTGGAGGTATCCACGAGCTTGGCCGGGGTCGGGCTTGTTACCGCCTCCGCTTGCACCGCCCAATAGTTCACACGGGGGGCGGAGAGCGAATTCTGGCCGGGGCGTCGGCGCCGCCGACCTCCTCGTCGCCGGCGCCGAGTTCAAGCTTTCAGCACTCGAACTATAGACCTGTTTTCACCAAATTTCAAGCCCTTGCGGCACGCCGACAGACACCGCGCCCAGGAGGGCAACCATCGGACGCATCGGAACACGACAGAGACGGGGGCGAACCGGGGCGTTCCCGGTAATTGGCGCCCGACGCCAGCAACGGCCTTTGACCTGATGCCGGCCTGCCACTGCTCCCAGCATCTTCTCACGGGCCGATTGCGATCGAGAACGGATCGTTGCCCGCGGGGAAGGGGCTGCCGGAAACTTCGGTGAGTGTGCCGTCCGAGCCGATCGCGAAGACCTTTACGTGATTTTCGTTGCCCGTCGTAACATAAACATAGCGGCCGGTTGGATCCACACGCACCGAAGTCGCGTCGGTTGCCGGGTAAGACCCGATCCGCGTCGCAGTTCCTGTCGCGGCATTGAAGCTCAGCGCATTCACCACGCCGTTGAGGCTATCGCTGACGTAGAGGTATGGTGCGACGGGATCGGCCGCAACACCGCTAAAGTTGCAAGAGTCCGCAGCCGGTAACGATCCACGGCTCACCATCTCTGGGCGAATAACGGTGTCGCCCCTGGCGTAGGGACCCGCCGGAGGATTATTTTGCCAATGTCCCACGTTACAGGTATCGCCGACGACGAAGAACCAACCGCCATTGGGCGACACGGCCACCGCGTTCGGATGCGTCACCGCGGCCCCGGTTTGGATGGTGAAGGCCGGATCGAGCACACCCGTGGCCGAATCAACCGTGTACATTGAAACCGTATTCGCACCGCTGTTGACCGCATACACGTAGTGATACGGTCCCGGCGGACCAACCGCGATCGCCTGCACGCCGGTGCCGGCGGGCGCCGCGCCGATGTAGTGAAGCGCTCCCGGTGCCGCTGATGTGGCCGGCGCTATCGCGAATTCGCCCACGTCCCCGCCATTGAAGTTGGCGACATAGACATAACCGCCGGCGGGATCGGTCGCAACCGAGTACAAACCGCTTCCACCCGGAAACGGAAAGGGGCTCCCCGTCATCCTCGCCGGTCTTCCGTCCGGTGCAAGCAAGTAACCGGAAAGCGTGTTGGTGAGGTTGTTCGCCACGTACAGATAGCGGTCCGTCGGGCTCAGCGCAGCCGAGATCGGAAAACCTCCAGCGTTGACCGGGCTCCCGATCCGGGTGAGTGCACGTCCCGCGCCAATCCTGTACTCTGACGTCCCGCCAACCCCCCCGACGTAAACATACCTTCCCGTCGGGTCCGCTTGCACCGCGTACGGCTGATTGGCGACCGGAATCGCCCCGATCGAAGTCAACGCGCCTTCCGCGCCGATCCTGTATGCGAGCACGTCGCCCTTGCCGCCCTGGTTCAAGACATAGACGTAGCGCCCGGTCGGGTCCACCGCTACCGATTGCAGGGAAATCGAGGGACCCGGCGCGGTACCCGCGGCAACCGCTCCGATCGGGGCCAACACACCGTCCGACCCAATCGTATACTCCAAAACGTCGTTGCTGCCCTCATTGGCGCCGTAGTCATAGAAATAATGCCCCCTCGGATCTACCGCAGCCGAGAACTGACCGCTGCTGCCCGCAGCTGTCGCGCCAATCGCCGACAACGCGCCGTTAGCGTCGATTTTGTGCTCCGAAATACCGCCATTACCATTGTCGCCCGCAGCATAAACGGTAGGCCCGACAGGGCTCACAGCCAGCGATAACGGCACGTTGTTAATGAGATAATAGTTTACCTGTCCAGTAAACGCACCCCCTGCCCCGATCCCGAACTCCGCAATCTCATCGGGCGCCGCCTCGCCAATGTACAGGTACGGTCCCTTCGGGTCCAGAACCATGTTGCTTATAAATAAATCAGAGCCACGATTGCTGGAGCCCAACGAGTCAAGCGCCCCGCCGGGCTCAATCGCGAAAGCATTCAAATATGAAGGGTCAGACGACCCAATGAAATCTGCTAGCGAATAGACATAGCGACCCGTGGGATCCACCGCGATGATGCCCGTTTCCGTCGTGCCGTACGCCTGGCC
>CAZKOE010000121.1:0-2993 GCA_964554305.1 uncultured Gammaproteobacteria bacterium | reverse complement strand
ATAGATATTGTTGTATACCCGTCTAAACCTTGAATCTCTCCCACTGAAGTCAGCGCGCCTCCCGCTCCGATCGCGTACTCCGCAATGTCGCTGCCGTACGCACCTAACCCGGCGTAAACGTAACGCCCCGTCGGGTCCACCGCCAGCGAAGCCACGCTGCTCCCGCGAGTCGCCGGGACCGTTCCGATCGCGGTAAGTGCGCTGGCCGCGCCAATCCGATACGCCGAAACATTGTCGCTCCCGCTATTCACCACGTAGGCGTGGCGCTCGCCACCGATCGTCCAGTCGCCCGGGGCCGTTCCCGGCACCGGCGCCGAGGGAAGCACCGGCGAGTAAATCGGCGTCGGGGGCGCCAGCCCGAAGATTGCTCCCCCGCGCTCGTTCACCGCCGGCGCCACCGCAATCAGGTACGCCGCCTTGAGTGTGTTTGTCGGGTTGTCGAGCGCGGCCGTGAACAGACCCGTGCACGGCGTCGCCGTCGGCCCGCTCGCATTCACGCAGGCAGCGAGCACGTTCGCGAGCGTGTCCATCTTCTCCAGCGTCGCCGTCAGGGGCGATCCCGCCGTTGCCGTGTACGCCGCAAGAAAATCGCTCTTCTTCCCCGTGACGGGATTCACCAGATTCGTGACCGTCGCCGCCATGCGGTCGAGACCGGGGGCGCCGACCACGGAGGGACAAGTACCGAACTGGTTATTGTGCACGATCGTCGAACAGTCCGCGAACTGTAGATAATTCTTCAGCACCGCCGTCGAAGCCACCGTCGTGAGTTCATCAATGTTCACCGTGCCCGGCACAGGCGCGAGCCGGCTGCCTTGAACCCCCGCCACGGTCATCAGATCAATCGCCGTGTTGTAGGCGCCGCCCGAGGTGGAAAAGCCGTCCTTGGCGACGATATACACCACCTGTCCCGTCGCGGGCGCGGGGCTGAAGGTCATTGTGAACCGGCCACTGGAGTTGGTCGCGGTGGAGCCGATCTCGGTCGGCGCGGCACCCGCCGTCGCGCCCGAGGCGTAAGCGACGATCGTCGCCGCCACGATCGGCTGACGCCCGCCAAACACGACGCCGTGAAAACCCGCAGTCTCGACCACCGGCGGCGGAGATGAGGTAGAGGATTGAGTCGAGCGGGACGGGCAACCCGCCAAGAGCGACAGACCACCGAGCAATGCCACACCCACAAGGGACACCGCACCGCGTCGTACAAAGGATTTAGTGAACTCGATCATGACCGTACCTCCATTCGTCTTAGCAACCTCGCTGGCCCTCACGACGCAGGTTCCAGTCAAAACAACCGTCTCACCCGCGGCTCGCTACCTCGCGCAACCGCAATGCGGCCGCGCACCGCCCGCCTCCGCAAGGCGGGGCCACAGGCTTGCCCGGTTCGGCTTGCCATCGCTTCACCTACTCGTGGCAGACGGCACGAATCCGCGCTCGGCAACGGCGGCGTTCCTTCCGGTTCGAGGCCGATTTCAAGCCTCTGACTTTTTGAAGTATAGACCCGTTTTTGCCAAAATGCACGAACTCGCGGAGCGCCGTTTCCCTGTCGCGTAGTGCCGAGATATCCCCGTCGGGCCTCCAAAGCGCTTGGGGATCATCGCGGCCGAAGCCGTTTCACGGCCTGTGCCCGTCACTTGGCGCCGGAGAGCTCGTGGAAGAACCGTACCTGGTGCCGCCGTATTTACCCGGGAAGGAGGCGGAGGATGGCGTAGATCACACCGATGCCCACGGCCACCAGCACGATCACCTGCAGGGAACGGATGCCACCCTCGCCACCGCGCAGGCGGGGAATGAGGTCGGCAAGCGAGACGTAGGTCAGGCTCGCCGAGGCGATGACCAGAATGAAAGGCAGTGCCGCGCGTCCGTGGCGGAGCAGCGCGAAGGCAATCACGCCGCCGACGAAGAGCGCGAGACTCGAGGCGACGGTCAGGGCCAGCGCCCTTCCGCGCCGGTAGCCGGTCATCAGCAGTACGGAAAAGTCGCCGACCTGCTGTGGAATATGGTGCGCGAGAATGGCTGCGAACAATACCAGTGCCGTCTTGATATCCACGAGCACGGCGGCGGCGAGGAGCACGCCGGCGATGAAGTTGTGCAGGCTGGTGCCGGCAAGCACCATGATCGCCGTCGCCCGGTCCTCCGCGCTGGCGCCGGGAGCGACCTCGTGGGAATGATGCGAGTGGATGAATTTTTCCAGCACGAAAAAGACGAGAATGCCGGCGGCAAGGGCAAGGCCCAGATTCAGCGCGCGCCGCGGAGCGGCCCCGGCGAGGGCGGTAGGCAAAAGATCGAGAAAGGCGGTGGAGAGCATCACGCCGGTACTGAAGCTCACGAGTGCCGGGAGCAGCCGCGCGAGCCGGTGCTCGCCCAAGCCCGAAAGGGCGACCGCTCCAAAGGCGCTGCCAAGCGATGCGGCGCCCGCGAGCACCAGCACCCAGATCCAGTTTTCCGTCATCGCCGCACCGCCCGCCATGCCCGCCACCCGGATCATCATGCCAAATCAGTCAACCCGCGGTGGGAATCTGCCACTGCGAATGCTTGCAATTCAGCGGGGTCGAGGCTATAGTTCCATCATGAACGCTTGAAATCGGCGCCGGCGACGAGGAGGTCGGCGGCACCGAGGCCCCGGCCAGAATTCGCTCTCCGCCCCATGTGAACCATTAGGCGGTGCAGGCGGAGGTGGTAACAAGCCCGACCCCGGCCAAGCTCGCGCACGCCCCACGGGGGGCGACGAACGCGCGGCCGCCGGACGGTCGCGCGCACTGCGGGTCGGGCACCCACGAGCAGGCGACGGACCAATCCTGCCTTGAACGTGTGTCATGACGGCCCGCGCGGCTGGCACGACACACGGAGGCGGAATCATGTTCAAGTTCACCAAAACTCAGGCATTGCACGGCGCCGCGGCTCTCGGGGGCGTGGCGCTGCTCGGCACTCTCGCGCTGCTTGCGGGCTGCCCATCGCATTCCTCGAATGCCACGGCGTCCGCACCGCAGCCGGTGGCG
>CAZKOE010000120.1:0-8139 GCA_964554305.1 uncultured Gammaproteobacteria bacterium | reverse complement strand
AGTCCACCTTGAGCAGCGCGAAGTAGCGCTCGCCGGACTTGGGCGGACGGATTCGCCCGGAGACCGTGTCGCCGGTGCGCAGATTGAAACGGCGAATCTGGCTGTGGCTCACGTAAATGTCGTCGGCGCCCGCCTGGTAGGAGCTGTCCGCCGAGCGCAGGAAACCGTAGCCGTCGGAGAGAATTTCCACCGTGCCGTCGCCGCAGATGCGCTCGCCGTTGCGCGCGTGCGCCTTCAGGATCGCGAAGATCATCTCCTGCTTGCGCAGGCGCGCCGCGCCTTCGAGCCCTACCGATTCGGCCAGCTCGGACAGCTCGGTCGGGGACTTGCGCTTGAGTTCGGACAGGCTCAGGATCGGACCGTTGGGTGCGGCCTCGTCCTCGTACTCTTCCTCCTCGTCCTCCAGCAACCCGGTATCGGCCTCGGCGACATTGCCGTTTCCGTTACCGCCATGATTGTTGTTGCGCCGCCGGGAGCTGCGGCGCCGATAGGCATGTCCGCTCAAAGGTTTGCTTCCAGGAAGGCGGAAAGTTGGGATTTCGACAACGCGCCGACCTTTTGCGCCGCGACGCCGCCGTTCTTGAACAGCATCAGCGTCGGGATGCTGCGGATGTTGAATTTGCGCGCGCTCTCGGCGTTCTCGTCAATGTTGAGCTTGACCACCTTCAGGCGCCCGTCGAAATCGGCGGCGACCTCCTCCACCACCGGCGCGATCATCTTGCAGGGGCCGCACCACTCGGCCCAGTAATCCACGAGCACCGGTTGCTCGGACTGCAAAACTTCCGCCTCGAAGGCGGCATCCGTCGTATGCGAGACATGCTGACTCACCTTGATACCTCCATGCTGAACAGATCGAATATGAAACTCCCGCCACGCGGGGAAAAGAACCTCCGGATCGGATTCGGAATGCACGAATGCGCCATTCAAGGGCACATTTAGGGCACAATATCAGGCTTGGTCGGGATGAAAGTGCCGGATTAAGGGCCGTTTCGGGCATCCGGGGCGGGCCATGACGGGCCGCCCGAAATCCTGCTGTGCATATTCTTATCCAATTCGGACGCAAATGCAAGCCCCCAACAAGGAAGCCCATGAATCCTCCGATTTCACCGCATGAATTCACCGAACTCGACCTCGCTGCGCCTCTCGCCAGAGGCGTTGCCGAAGCCGGCTTCAAACGACTGACGCCCATCCAGTCGCGCGCGCTGCCCGTGGCGCTTGCAGGCCGCGACGTCGCCGGCCAGGCCCAGACCGGCACCGGCAAGACGGCCGCCTTTCTGCTCGCGATTTTCCAGCGGCTGCTGAACCGACCGGCGCCGGAATCGAGGAGGACGACCCAGCCGCGCGCATTCATCGTCGCGCCGACCCGCGAGCTCGCAATCCAGATTCACCGCGACGCCCGCGAGCTCGGCCGTCACTGTGAGCAGAAAATCGCCGTTGTCTACGGCGGCGCGGGCTACGAAGGTCAGAAGGAGAAAATTGCCGCCGGCGTGGACATCCTCATCGGTACACCGGGGCGACTCATAGACTTCCACCGCCAGCGCCTCTACGATCTCAAAATGGTCGAAGTCGCGGTGCTCGACGAGGCCGACCGCATGTTCGATCTCGGCTTCATCCGCGACATCCGCTATCTCCTCCGTCGCCTGCCGCCGCCCGCAAAACGCCTGACGATGCTGTTCTCGGCGACGCTCTCCTGGCGCGTGATGGAACTCGCCTACGAGCACATGCGCGCGCCCGAATTCGTGCGCATAGACCCCGAACAGGTCACGGCGGCCTCGGTCAGCGAAAGGCTGTACTTCCCGGCGATGGAAGAAAAGCCGGCACTCCTGGTCGGCCTCATACGCAAGCTCGCGCCGGAACGCGCCATGGTGTTCGTGAACCGCCGGCGCACGGCGGATCGGCTCGCCACCCTGTTGCGTGCGAACGGGTTCAAGGCCCGCGCGCTCTCGGGCGACGTCCCGCAGAAAAAGCGCCTCGCGACGCTCGCCGCCTTCGAAGGCGGCGAACTGACGCTGCTGGTGACGACCGATGTCGCCTCGCGCGGCCTGCATATCCCGGCCGTGAGCCACATCTTCAACTACGACCTCCCCGAGGATGCCGAGGACTACGTGCATCGCATCGGGCGCACCGGGCGTGCGGGCGCGAGCGGCGAGGCGATCGGCTTCGCCTGCGAGACCTACGCCTTCTCGCTGCCGGAGATCGAGCGCTACATCGGCCACGAGATCCCGCGCGAATTCGACCACGCCAAGCTTCTCGCCGACATCGAGCGGCCGCCGCCCGCCCCACGGCGCAAAAACACGCCACGACGGGGCGGTCGTCGCCCGCAGCGCCACGGCGGCCCTCGCCGCCGCCGTTAGCCCGACAAAAAATACACAGGTGCCGACTTCCGGCCGGTCCTCCTTTCCGACGGGGCTTGAATTAGTGTGAATTAAACACTATCATTAAGTGTAGATCCTACACTTTGCAAGCGGATGGCTGCTCTCAACGCCGAAACGAATTACATCCAGCCGGCCGTGACGGCCGATACCGTACTGTTTTCGGTGCGAGCCGGCGAGCTCATCGCCCTCACGGTCCGGCGCGAGCGCGAACCGTTCGCCGGCTGGTGGGCATTGCCGGGGGACTATATCCGCGCCGAGGAAAGCCTCGATGACTGCGCCGCCCGCGCGCTCGCCGAGCAAACCGGTCTCGACGCCATCTATCTCGAACAGCTCTACACCTTCGCCTCGCACTATCCGGGACGCTGGGGACAGGTATTCAACGTCGCCTACTTCGCCCTCGTCCCCTTCGCCGCCGTCAAGCCGCGCGCCGATGCCGGCATCGCCTGGCAGGCACTCGGCCGGCTGCCGCGCCTCGCCTTCAACCACGAAGACATCCTTGCCAGTGCGCGGCGGCGCCTTGCGGCCAAGGTCGAGTATTCGACCATTGCCCTCGAGTTGCTGCCCGAGACCTTCACGCTTGCCGAGGTGCAGACGGTCTATGAGGCGATCAGGGGCGAGCGACTCGACAAACGCAACTTCCGCCGCGCTCTGCTCAGGCTGGGCCACCTGGAGGCCACGGGCGAAAAGCGCCAGAACGGCCCCCACCGCCCGGCCGCACTCTACCGTCTGCGCGAATCGGCCACCATGGAGATCATCCGATGAGCCTCGCCGCACCCTTGCCGGCACGCGATCGAACCGCCAGTTTCGATGTGGACTGCCAGAATACGTTCACGCCCCTTTGCCCGAACGAACTGCCGGTGGCTGGCGGCGCCGAGATCGTCGCCGAACTGAACGCCCAGGCAGCATTCGCGGCCTGGCGCATCGGTTCCAAGGATGCGCATCCACGCAATGCCCGCTGGATCGCCGACGCCGAACATCCCCCCTTGAGCCCGATCGCGGGTGCAAATATGGATCTGCGCTGGCCGGTACACGCCGTCCCCGGAACGCGCGGGTTCGAGTCCATCGCGGGGCTCCCCGCCGTCACCGGCTACGACTTCTTCGTCTGGGAAGGCATCGAACCCGACATGCACCCCTACGGCGCCTGCTATCACGACTTCGCCCACCGGCTCTCAACCGGCGTCATCGAATTCCTGCACGTCCAGGGCGTGGAGGCCGTTATCGTCGGCGGACTCGCGACCGACTACTGCGTGAAGCACACCGCGCTGGAACTGTGCGAGGCGGGCTTCCGAGTAATCCTGAATCGCGCGGCAACACGCGGCATCGCGCCCGACACGGTCGCCGCGGCGTTCGCCGAAATGGCGGCGGCGGGCATCGAATTCATCGAATCCACGGCCGAACTCAGCCCTGCAACCGGAGGACAAGACGGATGATCATCCAGTCGCTGCTCGACACCGACCTCTACAAGTTCACGATGATGCAACTCGCCTTCCATCGCTTCCCGGCCGCGCAGGCGGAGTACCGTTTCATTTGCCGCAGCCGGGGCGTGGATCTGCGCCCGCTCGCTCCCGCCGTACACGCCGAGGTCGAACAACTCGCCGCCCTGCGCCTCACCGACGCCGAACGAGTCTGGCTCGAAGGTCTGCCGTACTTCAGCCCGGATTTCATCGAGCATCTCTCCAATTACCGCTTCGATCCGGGGCAGGTCAGCCTGCGATCCGGCGCCGAACAACTGGAAATCACCGTGCGCGGCCCCTGGCGGGCGAGCATTCTTTTCGAGGTGCCGCTGCTTGCAATCGTGAACGAAAGCTATTTTCGCGCCGGCGACGACACCATGCCCGATTACGCCGCGGCCCTCATGCGCCTCGGTTACAAGGCCGAATTGATGGAAAACGCCGGTGCCGGCTTTTCCGTCACCGAATTCGGCACCCGCCGCCGCTTCTCCCGCCACTGGCACGAGGAGCTGCTCAAGGGCTTCCAGCGGCTTGCGCCGAACGCGCTCGACGGCACCAGCAACATGGATCTCGCGCGCCGCCTCGGCCTGTGGCCCAAGGGCACGATGGCCCACGAGTACCTCCAGGCCTGCCAGGCGCTCGCCCCCTCGCTCGCCGAGGCACAGATCTTCGCGCTCGAAACCTGGCTCGCCGAGTACCGCGACATGCTCGGCGTCGCCCTGACGGATACCTACGGTCTCGACGCCTTTCTCACCGATTTCAACGCCGATCTCGCGCGGGCCTACCACGGGCTGCGCCACGATTCGGGCGATCCCTTCGAGTGGAGCGAACGCGTGCTCGCGCACTATGAACGGCTCGGCATCGATCCGCACGACAAAACCCTGATCTACAGCGACAGCCTGACCGTACCGCGGGCGCTGGAAATCTTCGAGCGCTACCGCGGCCGGGCGCGGCTCGGCTTCGGCATCGGCACCAACCTCACCAACGACGTGGGCGCTGCACCGCTCGACATCGTCATCAAGATGACGCACCTGAACGGGCGCGCCGTCGCCAAGCTTTCCGACGATCCCGCCAAGGCGGTCTCGCCCGACCCCGGCTATCTCGCCGACCTGCGCGCAGTTTACCGGCGCCGGGCCGTCGGGTAATAATCCCGGAACTCGGAGATGAAGCACCAAATCAGCACCCCGGCGACCACGAGGATCGCCGCCCCGGCCGGCGCAAACAGGGCGGTTGTCGCCCTGCGGGAGCGAGCTTGCTTGCGAACCCTGGGCCTGGCGGTATCGGGCGTCGCAAGCGAGTTCACTCCCACATTCATAACTCGGGATCGGGTGACACCTCGATCATCCGGCTCGCAAGTCGGCCGCCGCACAGCCTGCCATTACCGCAAGAACTGATGGCGAGAGCAACTACCGTTCGTCGGGTAAGATGGTCGCATGGCGACGAACGACGACTACGAAAGACTCGGTCACGAGATCGAGCGGCTCGCGCGCAAGGCTTCCGAGGAAATCCTCGCGATCTACGAACGCGAAGATTTCACGGTCCGGCACAAAAGCGACAACTCGCCGCTGACCGAGGCGGACATGGCAAGCCACCGTTTGATCGCGGCCGGACTCAGCAAACTGGAGCCCCGCCTCCCGGTGCTGTCCGAGGAAAACGCGGGCGCAATCACGGCGGAGAAACGCCAGAGCTGGCAACGTTACTGGCTGGTGGATCCCCTCGACGGCACCAAGGAATTTCTCAAGCGCAACGGCGAGTTTACCGTCAACATCGCGCTCGTGGAATTCGGCCGCCCCGTTCTGGGGATCGTTCACGTCCCGGTCAGCGGCAGGAGCTATCTCGGCAGCGCCGACGGCCACGCGGAGCGGCGCGAAGCCGACGGGCGCATGCGCGTACTGCGTGTCGCGGGACCGGCGAGCGATCGCGCCACGCGCATCGTCGGCAGCCGCTCTCACGCCGGCGGCGAGCTGGACGGTTTCGCCAAGGCGCTGGGCAAGCACGAATTCCTCGCGATCGGAAGCGCACTCAAGTTCTGCCTCGTCGCCGAAGGGACGGCCGACGTTTACCTGCGGCTCAAACCCACCTCGGAGTGGGACACGGCCGCCGGCCAGGCCGTACTCGCGGCCGCCGGCGGTGCCGTCACCGACCTCGAGGGGACTCCGCTGCGCTACAACACGCGCAGCGACACGCTGATCAACCCGAGTTTTCTCGCGAGCGGCGACCTCTCCCGCGACTTTCTCGCCGCCGTTAGAAAATCCGCTGCGACTCCCGGAGTGCCGGCTTCCAGCCGGCCTGCCGGCAAGATGCCGGCGCTCCTTCGCAATCACTCCTCGCCGCGATAGATGCAACCGGCGTTGCAGGTTTCCGACACCCGCACCTCGGCAAGCCCGGGCAACTCCCCGCGCACCCGTTGCCAAATCCAGCGCGCCAGGTTTTCGCTGGTGGGATTCTCCAGGCCCTCGATGTCGTTCAAGTAATGGTGATCCAACAGGGCACGAAGCGGCTCAAACGCGGCCTCGATATCGGCAAAATCGAGCACCCAGCCGCTTTCCTCGCCGACGGTGCCCGAAACCGTCAGCACAATATGGTAGGAATGACCATGCAGCCGAGCGCATTTGTGCCCGGCGGGCACGTTCGGCAAGCGGTGTGCCGCCTCGATCTGAAAACGCTTGTAAGCTTCCACGCCCGCTTTCTCCACTCGACCGGAACATTGTCTCACGGCTTGCCAATCGGCGCGCCCTGAGCTAGGATTGACCGGCATCCCGCAGCAGAAGGAGGCCGGTTCGGTGACCGCTCCGTTGGAGCCGGAAAAGCATCGCGCTCTGCGCCGGCGCCTGGACTTGTTGCGGGCGGAACACCGCGAACTCAACGAAAAGATCGCGACGCTGACCGCCGCCCCCTACGCGGATCAGCTTCAACTGCGCCGCATGAAAAAGCACAAGTTGGAACTGCGCGAGGAAATCGAGCGAATCAAGAGTGCCCTGATCCCCGACCTCAACGCCTGAACCGATCGCACAGGCCGCCAATCAGAGCCGCTATTGAACCGGCTGGAAGCCGGCGCTCCTCGCTCCTACGCGCGGCGGCGGGTTCGTTCTCGTTCGGGCGCCATCAACTCGTCAAGGCCGATGAAATCGAACAAGCGCGGGTCGGCCAGTTGAGAAGGTTCGACGTGGGCAAGCGCGGTCGCGAGCGCGGCGATTCGCACCGGCTCCTCCCGCTCCCAGGCGGCAAGCATCGCCTTTACGCGCGCACGCTTGAGGCCGTCCTGCGAACCGCAGAGATTGCAGGGAATGATCGGAAAGGCCTGCATCTCGGCGTACTTCGCGATATCGCGTTCGCGGCAATGATACAGGGGTCGGATCACGATGTTCCGGCGATCGTCGGCCAGGAGCTTGGGCGGCATCGCCTTCACGCGCCCACCGTAAAAGAGGTTCAGGAACAGGGTTTCGAGCGCATCGTCCAGGTGATGGCCGAGCGCGATCTTCGTGTAACCCTCCTCGGCGGCAAAACGGTACAGCGCGCCCCGGCGCAGGCGTGAACACAGGCTGCACATCGTCTTCCCCGCGGGAATCTTCTCGCGCACGACGCTGTAGGTGTCTCGCTCCAGGATGCGGTAATCCACGCCGAGCGAAGCGAGATAGTCGGGCAGCACCCGTTCCGGAAAGCCCGGCTGCTTCTGATCGAGATTGACGACTGTTACAGTGAAACGAATGGGAGCGCGTTTCCGCAACTCGAGCAGCATGTCGAGCAGGGTGTAGGAATCCTTGCCGCCCGACAGGCACACCATGATACGGTCGCCGTCGGCAATCATCGCGTAGTCGCCGATTGCACGCCCCGTCTCGCGCAGCAACTTCGACCTGAGGCGCCGTCCCGCGACCGAATCGGGGCTCATGGCTGCTCCTCCCGTGCCGCCGAGTAGGCCTCGGCCAGTGCCCGGGCCACGGCCGGGTGCACGAATTCGTCGACGTCGCCGCCGAGACGGGCGATCTCGCGCACCAGGGTGGAAGAAATGAAAGTGGTGCTCTCCTCGGGCGTGAGAAAAATCGTTTCGATTCGCGGCTCAAGCTTGCGGTTCATGGTCGCCAACTGGAATTCGAACTCGAAGTCCGAGACCACCCGCAGGCCCCGGATGATGGCGACGGCTCCGCGTTCCCGCGCATAACGGATGGTAAGCCCGCTGAAACCCGTGACCTCGACCCGTTCCTCGTCGGCAAACACGGCTCGCGCCAGTGCGACGCGCTCGGCGTGATCGAGCAGCGGCCGTTTGGTCGTGTCAGCCGCCACCGCCACGATTACCCGATCGAAAAGCCCCACGG
>CAZKOE010000119.1:0-8164 GCA_964554305.1 uncultured Gammaproteobacteria bacterium | reverse complement strand
GCCGCGATTGCGCGCCGTCCAGCTCCGCGAGGCGCTGGTGCGCACAATGTGCCACCCCCCGCTGCCAATCTTTTCGTCGAGTTCGTAGCTCGTCGCCTTCGCGATCTGCCCCCAGGAGACCGTGTAGGTCCCGGTGTGGCTCGGGCTGGGACCGATCAGCGGCGCTGCCGGCGGTCTCGGCGCCTCGACCGTCTCGGGCGCGCTCAACGCGCTCCACGGGCCCGGCCCCACCGCATTGCGCCCGCGTACCCGGTAGCGGTAGCTCCCCACGCCCCGGCCCGTGACGTGCGCACTGCGCCCCGTCACGCCGGAGACGTCGCTCCAGGTTCCGCTGCTGTCCTTCTCCTGCTGGAGTTCGTAGCCCGCCGTCGCCCCCACGCTCGCCGCCCAGGTTACGGTGAAGCTCCCGTCGCGACTCGGATTGGGGCTCACCGTCGGGCGCACCCCCCGGGCGGGCGGGTTCATCACCGCAAGCGTGTGCGACCGGCTCGCACTCGCGAGCCCGTCGCTCACGGTGACCGTGAACTGGTAAGTCCCCGGGGTCGTGGGCGTGACCGTGGCCCGTGCCCCATAGGCGTTCGCAATCGGGCTGTGCGGGCCGCCCGTCTGCTGCCAACGATAGCTGAGACTCCAGGTCCCCTCGGCATCGCTTGCGCTAACGTGGAGCCGTACCGGGGTATCGGGTGCGACCGGCCCCGCCGGGCTCGCCCCGGCATTCGTGATCGTCGGCGCGTGGTTGGTCCCGCCGGCGAGCGCCGGGTAGCTGCGCGCCGCCGGGCGGCCGTCGTTATCGTAGCCCGTGCGTGCGTAGTAGCTGCGCCCGCCCGTCGTCACCTCGCTCGCCGCCGCTCGGCCCGCCTCATCGTAGAAGTAGCGCTTGGTGTAGCGCGTCGCCCCCGTACCGGTATCCACCACCCAGGTCTTGGCGAGCTTGCCGATGCCGTGCTTCGCCGTGTCGTAGCTCCAGTGGCTCTCGCGGTGATCGTGCGCATCGGTCTGCGTGAGCTTGCGCCCAAGCGCGTCGTAGGTCGTCTTGATGACATGGTTCAAAGCATCGGTGGTCGAGGTCAGCTCGCCGTAGCCGTCGTAGGCATAGCTCCAGTCGCCCTTGTCCGGATCGTCGAGCGTGAGCTTGTCGCCAAAACCGTCGTAAGTCGCCTTGATCGCGTTGCCCGCCGGGTCGGTCGCGCGCACCAGGTTCCCGCCCGCATCGTAGCGGTAGCTCGCCGTGCCCGCCGCATCGTCCACTTGCACCAGGCTGCCCCGCCCTTTGCCCAGCCCATCGTAGGTGTGCGCGTAGTCATGTGTCACGTAAGCAGATGTACCGTCCCTCGCCTTGTCGGTGTAGGTTATCTTCAGCCCCGCGTAGGTCATCGTCACCGTGCGCGTGCCGTCCGCCGTGGGAAGCGTCTTCTTCTTCTGGCGCCCTAGGACATCGTAGCTGAAGTGGGTGGCAGCGGGTGCAGGCGCGTTGGGGCCTTCGTAGTAGTGAGGCACGCTCTTTTGGGTCAGCCGCCCAAGTGCGTCGTAGGCGCTGTCCACGTAGATCCAATCAGTCGCGGCAAAGCCGTGTTTTGCCGCACGCAGGGTGTTCCCGAAGGCATCCTTGCAGGTGTAGCTCAGCGGGTAGCCGGGTTGGCTGCGTTTGATGACATAGGCGGTATCGTTGGTGGCCACGGGCAAGTGGGAGCAGTCCGCTGCGCCCGCATCGTCATAGCTGATTGCAACGACGGACTGCCCGCAGGGCTTGCCGCCCGCCGTGCGCCCGAAGGCATCCCAGGCGTAGGTGGTGGTGCAGCCGTTCGCATCGGTCGCACTCGTCTTCTTGCCGAGCGCCCCATCCCAGGTGAAACTCGCCGCCCGATAGAGCGGGTTATGGACGCTAACCGGGAAGTAGCCGTCCGCTCCGTAGTCCGTGGCGATCACGCGATCGGCAAGGCCCGCCGCGCTTTGGGTCACGCTCGTGCGATTGCCGAAAGTATCGTAGCCGTAGGTTTCGGTACGCTCGGCGCTCGCGCCTCCGTGATCCGAAGTAATCTGTTTCGAGATCAGGCGCTCCTCGCTGTCGTAGCCATATTGGGTGGTGCGCGCCAGTGTGTCGCGGGTCACCGGCGATTTGAGATAATGGCGGGTGGTGCTCACGGTCTGTGCGCTGAGCACATTGCGCCAGCAAGCCGCGGCGCCCCCGCCGCTCCAGGTGGAGGCCGTGGTGACGCTCTGCGTCACTTGGGCGTTACTCGTCGTTTGGCCCCCGCTTGAGGCGTGACCGCAGGCGTTGGGCGCGCCCTGCGTGGTGGTGACGGTTTGGGTCACGGAGTAGCCCGTATCGGGCTCCCGAGTCTGGCTGGTCTGCGTTTTGGCGTAGACCACCGGATAATTCGCGCCGGGCGGATGCGCTTGCTTCCAGGTGCTCGTGGCCTTCGAGAGCCACTGCGTGGCGCTGCCCTGGTGCGCCTTCTCCCAGGTCGTGGTGCTCGTCACCCGCCCGATGAACGGGAAGCTCTGATCGTAGGTCGTGGTGCTCACCGTGCCGCGCCGCTCATCGCTGACCGTGATCGCCGCAAAGCCCACGAAGCCCCGCCCGGCCACGTTGTAGCGCGCGTCCTGGTAGTGGTAGTCGTAGGCGTTGGTACCGCCGACGGGGTTGGTGACCGTCATCGTTGCCACCACCTGCATGGGGCTTGCAAACAGCATGTTCGGCCAACCCGGCGTGCCGGTAGCGCGCGTGTAGATACCCGCGCCGTCGGTCTCGACCACCGTCGGCCGGTAGGTGAAGTGATGCACGATGCCGAAACCCTGATTGTCTACGGTAGTCAGCAAATCCGGCATGGGACTGCGCGAAGCCCCGCTCGCCGCACCGCCGGAGAAGTCGAACTTCCAGGCCTTCACGGTGTAAGTGATGGAACTGCCGAGCGTCGCTGAGACCCCCAGGATATCGGCGAGACCGTCGTTGTTGAAGTCAACGAGCGAAGCCGGCCCCAGGTTATGTGCCACCTGCCCCCGATCGCTGAAGCCGAAACCCGTTCCGCTCGCCCGGTACAGATGCCAATCGTAACCGTCCGACTTGAGCGGCCACCATTTGTGATGTAAAAACCGCTGGTCATAACCGCTGCAATTGCCGATCGTAAGGTAGGGCCCACACTTGGTACCGTCGGGCCCCAGACATTCCGAATCCAGGTCGTGAGACATATAGGTGCGCGTCGTGGGTATCAACAGATCATCGCGGCCATCGGGGTCGTGCACCACCTTGACGAAGTCATAGATCGGCCAGGTGCCCCCTTCATCGTCCGTTTCCCCGACCGGAATGCCGGTAGCCACCCCGGCCGCGAACGGCTGGCTCACCGTGCCCGTATTCGGATACACGTACCACTCGTATTGGTCGGAGGCGAGCCGCTTGGGCTCCACGATGTCGGGCAGCGAATCCCCGTTGATATCGGCCGGCGTGACCGGCATGTAGTCGTAAGTGCCGCTTTTGACCGGATTGAGTACAACCTTGTTGACGGGAATGACGCTCGCTTCGGCCACAAAACCGTTACCCACGGAATGCAGCAGCGCAAAGTGCGTCGCATTCTTGTAGCGCACAATAAGATCACTCCTGCCATCGGCATCGTAGTCGAGAACCTTGGCATCCTCGATCCTGGCAGGCGCCGGGAAGCTGAACGCGTGCCCATACTGGGTGGCATCGCCCGTGCCCTGCGCAAAATAAACCTGAAACTCATAGCCGGCATTGTCGTTGCCCGTGGCAAAGATCAGGTCCGGCTTGCCGTCGCCGTTCACGTCGCCCACGAGCGGGTTGGTAAACGCCGGATGATAATAGCTATCGGCACTCGCGATTTGTACGCCACTGTACTTGTGAGTCACCGTATCGCCGTTACCCGTGTAGTAATAAAGGTTGTATTTAACCGGCCCGGCAGCCGTACTGTCCGGCGGCGCAACCCCGTCGGTGCGCCCGTCGAGGTTGTAGTCAATCGCCGGGCCGCGCAGGAAATTGTTCCCATTCAACACCGTATCCGGCGCCGGCGCAAAGCCGATGGACCGTCCGTATTGCTCCTTGTATTGAAGCCGGTAGGGGTTTAAAGGCGGTGAAAACTCCGTGGTCAGATCCAGCAGACCGTCGCCGTTGATGTCGCGCGGAGTCTGCCACTCCGGCGCAACCGACAGCGCTAACTTGCAGCTCCGGGTAAAGTTCCCATCGGGCGGATAGAGATTCAGGGCGCCGGCGTTGACCGCCCTGAACCGCGGGGCGTGCTGGCCCTGGTAGGTGAAGGCGGTGGGCTGGAAGCACTTGCGCGCGCCGCCGGCCGTCCAGGCGCAAACTTGCACCCAGTCGAGTAACGGGCGGTTGGTGGCGGGGCTTCTCTTGTAGTCGAGCGTATAGGTGCGCACCTGGCGGGAGCCGACCCAGGTCGTGATTTTCTTGAGAAATCGGGTGGTCTGAAGCCTCATGCCCGCCAGATAATGAACCCTGTTCGAGGCCCCAACGGAGGAACGCGGCTTCCAGCTGAACGTGACCTTGCGGGTCGTTCCGCCGTGCCCGAGCGTATAGTCAATCTCGCTCGGATAGTATTCGCCGGCTTTCTGGGTGTAGTGATAATGAACCTCGTTGCCGTCCACATCCACGCGCTTGGTCAGGGCCCAGGTGAATACACTCGTGGTATCGGCAGTGGAGTTGTCGCGCAGGCGCGAATCGCCACTGTCGCCGTAGTAGAGACGATCGCCGTTCGGCGCGCGCACGACGAAATCCGCCGGACCGTTGCCCGCGGTTCCGTACGCGGTCACGAGCGCGAAGCCGTTGACCTCGGCGTGATAGGTCGAGCGCGGCTCGCCGTAGTCACCCGAGGCAAGCTTGAGTTTTTCTCCATCGAGGCAGAAACGGTCGCTGTGGCTGAACGTCGTGCCCGCACTGTGCCCGTCGCTCGCCCAGGTCGCCGGGCACCGGTAGATCGCCGAGAGCCCGCCAAGCGACCAGCCAACACCCTCGTGACCGTCGCCGCCGTTGCTCGCATAGCTCAAGCTCAGCGAAGGCGCCATGCCCGCGCGCCCCGGCGGCACCACGATCGGTATCGTGTAACCCGCCGCACCGTTGGTGACGCTCGCGCTGCCCGCCATCGCGCCCACCGCGTTGCCGGGCAGCGCGGCCACATGGGGCCGCACCCCTTCGGCTCGTGGAGCCGGCGTGACATCCCCCGGGGTGCCCGGATCGGCTCCACCGCCGGCAACAGCGGCCAGCGCCCCGACGGGCGGCGCGTTGAGCGTCACCACACCGGCGAGACGACCCGCCGCATCGAAACTCGCCCGCCGATAGGGCAGGCCCATCTGCTTGGGAATCAGGGCAAGGCGCCCGCCCTTGCCCTCGGCACCCGGCTCGGCCACGAGTCGATAACTCTGACCCGACCAGTCCACGCCGTTCCGTGAGCTCGGCCACTTGTCGGCCAGGCTCTCGAACGTTCCGCGCTTGCCGGCCAGCAGAACGTAGACCTCACCACCCGGCGCGCGCGGTTGCACGAGCAGGTCGGCGCGCCCGTCACCATTCAGATCCGCCACGATGACATTACTCACGCTCGGGCGCCAGTCCACGCCGAGCCAATCGACCGGCCAGCCCTGGCGAATCGCCCGCGGCGCAAGCTTCCGGCTGAAGGCCACAATCCGGCAACAGATGTCGGCAGTGCCACCCGCCACCGTCGAACGCACCAACACCTGATCGCGCCCACCACCGCCGAAGTCCCCGGCGACAAGCACCGCACGGTCCGCCGACCAGTGCAGCCCCAGCGCGCCGTCCCGCCAGTGCGGGCCCGTCGCCACAAAACCGCCCCCGGCCGTGGCCGGCGCAATCGCATCGGTACCCACGAAAGTGTCGGCCTGAAGCAGCAGGTCGGCGCGCCCGTCGCCATTGAAGTCGCCCACCACCAGCCCGTGCGTCGCCTGCGACAGATCAAGCCCGCCCAGCGTGGCGGGCAGCTGCTCCCCGGTCTCGGGAAAACTCCCGTCGGGCCGCGCAAGATACGCCGCACTCGGCAAGCCCGCCGCACCCTGAAGAATCAGATCGTCGCGCCCATCACCGTTGTAGTCCCCCACCACAAGCTTGTGCGCATCGGCGTTCCAGTCCGTGCCGCCGCGCTTCTCCGGCCAGCTCGCCAGCGCCCCCCCAAAGTTGCCGTCCTGGTAGACAATGAATTCCCCCACCCCGCGATAACCCCGCTCGGGCTGAAAAATGAAGTCGATCCACCCGTCACCGTGGAAATCCCCCGCAACAACCCGGGGCCCCGCAGAATCTGCCGGCCCCGCCCAACTCGGAAACCCACCCAGAATCAAACCCAAAACAAGCGCCGCCAAACGCGCCGCAAAAGGATGCTGCCGCTCCATTATCTATTCCCTCCCTTGCCCCAGATCCCGACTACTGGGTTTTTACACCTAATTCGCCGTGGTTGTCAAGTTCCGATGCGAAAATCCCTGAAAATGAACCTGTGCTGCATGCAAATCGTACCGACTCGCGCAATTTTTGAAGTCTTGTCGTGAAACCACAATCTATTCCGCAAGTACCTGGACGGAGACGGCGAGATCGTCGGGGAGTGGTGCCGTCAGTTCAAGCCGGGTGCCGCTGTGCGGATGCGTGAAAGCGATCGCGGCAGCGTGGAGGGCAAGGCGCTTCAGGCCGGCGGCGCGCAGGGCGCGGTTGGCGTCCTTGTCGCCGTAACGGGTATCGCCGGCGACGGGATGGCCGGCCGCGGCCGCGTGCACGCGAATCTGGTGGGTGCGCCCGGTCGCGGGCCAGGCCGCGACGAGACTTGCACGCGCGCCGGGCGCCACCGGTTCGAAACGCGTTTTCGAAGCCTTGCCCGCTTTGCTCACGGCGACATGGCGTTCTCCGCCGCGCCTGACATAGCGCGCGAGCGGTTCATCGCTCGTGAAGGGCGTCTCCACGCGGCCAACCAGGAGCGCGAGGTAGCGCTTTTCGACCCGGCCTTCGCGGAACGTCTCGTGCAACGCCCGCAAGGCTGAGCGGCGCCGGGCAATCACGATCACGCCCGAGGTGTCGCGGTCGAGCCGGTGCACCAGCTCCAGCTCCGGCTCCCGGCGGAGAATGCGCAGCGCCTCGATCAGCCCACCCGCGAGACCGCTCCCGCCGTGAACGGGAACGCCGGAGGGTTTCGCGACCGCAAGCAGCCACTTGTCCTCGTAGAGCACGCCCGCTTCCAGGAGGGCGGAAACCCGCCGCAGCGGCCCCGTCGCCGGTTCGCGTTCGGCGACGCGCACCGGCGGCAGGCGCAGCTCATCGCCGGCCGCAAGCCGGTAGGCCGGTTTGCGCCGCCCGCCGTTCACCCGCACCTGCCCGGTGCGCAGGAGCCGGTAGAGATGCCCGCGCGGCACGCCTTTCAATTCGCGGGCGAGAAAGTTGTCCAGGCGCTGGCCCGCCGCCTCTTCCCCGACCTGCAGGCGGCGCACGCCGGGGCGCGGAGTGCCTTTCCCGGACGTTTGTTTGTCACTCAAGGGTTTGTGCCGATAATCAAGTCCTGTTATAGTAAATGCGTCGTCCGCTTGGCGGGCCACGTTCCCGGTGAGAATCGGCCATGCCGTCGCGCCGGGTATCGAATGATGTTTTCTGCAACGCGCCGGATTGCTCCGGCGTTTATTTGACCACGGGCGCTCCCATGCCGAGCATGGTTGCGAAGCGCTGAGAGAGGTGGAGACGTTTTCCGGCCGCCGACTTCGACAAGCGGCCGTTTTCTTGCCCAGCAAGCCGTCTTCCCGTCGCGCTTGATCGCCGGCTGTCCGCCTGGCGAGCGCCCCGTAACGGGAATTACAACATGAAACGCATGCTGATAAACGCGACCCAGCCCGAATAGCTGAGCGTCGCCATAGTGGACGGCCAGAAAATCTACGATCTGTACATCGAAGTCCCCGGCCACGGCCAGAAGAATGCCAACATCTACAAGGGCCGCGTCGCACGCGTCGAGCCGAGCCTCGAAGCCTGCTTCGTCGACTACGGCGCCGACCGCCACGGTTTCCTGCCGCTGCGCGAAATCGCCCCCGCCTACCATCACGCGGAAGCCGAACCGGGCACGCGTCTGACAATCAGGGAGGCGATCCGCGAAGGCCGGGAAATCATCGTCCAGGTTGCCAAGGAAGAGCGCGGCACGAAGGGCGCGGCGCTCACGACTTACGT
>CAZKOE010000118.1:0-8184 GCA_964554305.1 uncultured Gammaproteobacteria bacterium | reverse complement strand
GTCCTGGTAGTTCTGGGGGTTGGGCGTGGTGCGGCTCGCGTCCTGCGTGTCCACGTCGCCCATGTTCTCGAACTGGTGGCCCTGGCGGCGCGTGAACACGATCATGCCTTGGTTCGCCGCGTTGCCGAAGGCGAGCGTACCCGTCGCCATCGCGCCGTCGTCGGCGGTGCTGTAGCCGGTGCCCAGTCCCGTGTAGAAGTCGCCGCCGGTGCGGGCGAGGAAATCGCCTGGGTCCTTGGTGACGAAACTCACCACGCCGCCGACGGCGTCGCTGCCGTACAGCGAGGAGGCCGGTCCGCGGATGATTTCCACGCGCTTGAGCACATCCGGGTCCACGAAGTCGCGCCCGGCGTCCGAGAACGAGCCGATCGAGAACGAATCCGGCACACGCACACCGTCAAGCAGCGTCAGCACACGGTTGCCGCCGATGCCGCGGATGTTGAAGCCCTGGCGCCCGAAGCGGGTGCTGTCCGTGGGCACGGAGACGCCGGGCAGATAGCGCACCATCTGCTCGATGTTCGTGGCGAGGATGTCCTGGATCTCCTTGGCCGTGATGACGTTCACGGTGGCCGCGGTGTCGAGCACCGGCTGGCGCGTGCGGGCCGCCGCGACAACGATCGGGCCGAGATTGACGGGGGCGTTTCCGGCGCTCGCCGCCGGCGGTGCGGAGCCGGCGCCGGCGGGCGATGTCTCAGCCATCGCGACCCCCGGCGCCAGCGCAAGCGCCAACAAAACGATCGAGAAAAATTTCATGTGTCACTTCCTTCAGCTCTCAAGGGTTGGGGTCGTGCGATTGCACTCGCACGGCGATGGACCTTGCTGGCTGCCGGAAGGACGACCCGCGCATGGGAGGCGTCCGCAGGTGGCTGGCGCGGATTATTTGGTGAGAATCAGCTTGTCCTTGCTGGTAATCCTCAGACGGTAAATCGTTCCTTCATGGCGAATCAGAATCTCGCGGCGAGCGCCGAACAGGGCTCGCGAGCCAATGACCTCCGGCGCCGTGTCAGCCGCCGTACCGGCGCGCGCGCGCGGGCGTCCGGACGCTACTTCGGCGGCAAACAGGCTCGTTTTCCCCGATTCTCCGGCCATGTTCCGGGCGGGCTCCGATTCTGCAACGAAGTTAATGCAAATAATAATTATTCTTATTTGAGATGTCAACCGGGGCTCCCTACCCTCGTTTTCAGCCGTGGCGGAAGGTCGGAAAGAACGCGAGGGCGATGCCGACGCCGCCGATAGCCCAGGCGGCCCAGGTCGGATGCCAGGAAAGGCCGAGCAGGATGGCGGCGGCAACGATCAAGGCGGCGCCGGCTTGCCCGCGTCGGCGCGCGATGCGCTCGGCTATAACCTCTTCCCGCAGGCTCTGCGTCAACCGCCGGCCCGTCTCCTCGATATCTCCGTCAAGCAGTTCGCTCAGGGCAGTATGGAACAGCTTGGGCGTTTCCACCAGGATTTCGCCGAGTTCCGGCAACTCTTTCCTGAGCTTGCGAACGGTACCCTTCGCGCCCATGCGCTCGTGCATCCAGCCCTCGAGATAAGGTTTCGCCGTCGTCCACAAATCGAGGTCGGGGTAAACCATCCGGCCCAGCCCCTCGATGTGCAGCAGGGTTTTCTGGAGCAGGGTGAGCTGCGGCTGGATCTCCATGTCGAAGCGGCGCGCGGTCTGGAACAGACGCATCAGGAGTTGCGCGAACGAGATGTCCTTCAGCGGGCGGTTGAAGATCGGCTCGCACACGGCCCGCACGGCGGCGGCGAATTCCCCGACCGGCGTGCCCTTGGGCACCCAGCCCGACTCGACGTGCAACTCGGCCACCCGTTCGTAGTCACGGTTGAAGAAGGCGAGAAAGTTCTCGGCGAGATAGCGCTGATCCTCGGGATTCAAGGCGCCGCAGATGCCGAAATCCACGGCAATGTATCGCGGCACTTCGGGATCGCTCGCGTCCACAAAGATGTTCCCCGGATGCATATCACCGTGAAAGAAGTTGTTCTTGAATACCTGCGTGAAGAAAATCTCCACGCCGCTCTCGGCAAGCCGCTGCATGTCGACGCCGGCCGCGCGCAGCGCCCCGAGGTCGTCGATCGGAATCCCGCCGACGCGCTCCAGCACGAGCACGCCCGGATGGGTGTATTCCCAGTGAATCTCGGGCACGTAGAAAATCGCCGAATCCGCGAAATCGCGCCGGAGCTGCGCGGCGTTCGAACCCTCGCGGACGAGATCGAGCTCATCGTGAACGGTGCGGTCGTACTCGGCGATGACGGCGGTGGCGTGCAGGCGGCGGGCATCGGCGAGGTAACGCTCGGCGAGCCGCGCGAACAGATACATCAACGACAGGTCGGCCTCGATCGTGTGCCGGATTCCGGGGCGAAGCAGCTTCACCACGACGCGTTCCCCACCGGGCAGACGGGCAGCGTGTACCTGGGCGACCGAGGCCGAGGCGAGCGGCTCCTCGTCGAACTCGGCGAATACATTTTCGAGCTTGTCACCGTAGATGGTTTCGAGGATGCGACGGGCCTTGCGCCCCGAAAACGGCGGCACCTGATCCTGGAGCTTCGTGAATTCGGCGGCGTAGGCGGGCGGAAGAAAATCCCCGCGGGTGGAAAGCACCTGGCCGAGCTTGACGAAGATCGGCCCGAGATCCTCCAGGGCCTTGCGCGCGCGCACCGGCGCCGGATCGCGCCGGTTCTGGATCAGCACCCAGGGTCGGAAATAACGCAGGAAGCGGAACGCGCGCAGCCACGGCGCGCCGAGGATGATCTCGTCCAGACCATAACGCAGGAGGACCCAATTGATCTCCGCGAAGCGGAAAACCTGGCGCGGGCCGATCACGGGCGCGCCAGCCTCTCGACCCGCTTTGCGAGACGATCGGCGTCGGCGCGCAGGCGATCCGCACCGGCGAGGAAATCCTCGACTTCGGCCCGCGCAACGACGGCCCTCAACTCGTACTGAAGGTATTCGGCGAGGTTCGTCTCGATACGCTTGCGCGTCTCCTCGAGCGTCTCGCGCGCGGTGTGGGCGAAACGCTCGAGACCGCGGGCCGGCACGTCGCCGAGGCTGCGCGACACCCGCTCCCAGACGGCCTGCGGCAAGCGGCTCATGACGCGGGCGAGCCCCTGCACGACTTCAGCGTCGCCGGCGACGTTCAAACCGCGCGCCGTGCCGCTGCGCCCCGCCGCAAGCAGACTCGCAAGCCGCCCGGAAACCGTGGCGTCCGGGGCGCCATCGGCGCCGCCGAGCCTGATCCTGTCGCCGGCGATGCCGACCGCCACCACGATGGAAAAGTCACTCAACTCCACGGCAACCCGGCGATCGGAAAGCTCGGCGAGCATGCGCAGCGCCTCGGGATCGGCCGCCAGGGCGGCATTCAACGCCCCTTCGGCGGGCTTCAGCAGGAAATTCGGAAGGCCGTGCAGTTCGCTCATAATCTCCATCCGATATGCAGGGCGACAATGCCGCCGGCGAGATTGTGGTAGCCGACGCGCTCGAAGCCCGCCGCCTCCATCATCGCCTTGAGGGCCTTCTGATCGGGATGGCGGCGAATGGACTCGGCGAGATAACGGTAGCTTTCTTCGTCATGCGCGACCCGGCGCCCGAGCCAGGGCAAAACGCCGAAGGAGTAGGCATCGTAGGCACGGGCAAGCGCGGGATTGGGACGCGAGAATTCGAGCACCAATGCGCGCCCGCCGGGCGCGAGCACGCGCCGCATCTCGGCCAGCGCTCGCGGCTTGTCGGTGACGTTGCGCAGGCCGAAGCCGATGGTGATGCAATCGTAATGCCCGGCTGCAAAGGGCAGCGCCTCGGCATTGGCAAGCACGAAACGGACCCGCCCGCCGCAACCCGCATCAAGCAGCCGCGTGCGTCCGCGCGCCAGCATCGCGGGATTGATATCGGCCATGGTCACCTCACCCCGCGCCCCGACCCGGCGCGCGAGTCCGCGGGCGAGATCACCCGTGCCGCCGGCGAGATCGAGCGCCCGCCCGCCGGGGCGAAGGCCGGTACGTGCCAGCGTGAAACGCTTCCAGAGCCGGTGCAGCCCCCCCGACATGAGGTCGTTCATGAGATCGTAACGCGGCGCAACCGAGGCGAATACCGCCCGCACCCGGCGGGTTTTCTCCCCCGGACTGACGTTCCGGTACCCGAAATCGGTCTGATTCTCCTGCATGCTCCGGCCTGTTTTTTCCTTCGTGCCCCGCCTTTCATTCTACGTGAGCGGGCTTGTGCCGATATTCAGCGCGAACGATCCCCGTTCAGACCGGCGCCTGCGAGACGCTCGCGATAGGCCCGCCAGTTGCGCTCGAAATTCTCGCCCAGGTCGCGGAGGATTCGCCAAGTGTAAACGCCCGAATCGTGGCCGTCGTCGAAGACGATGCGGATCGCGTACTGCCCGACCGGCTCGATCGCGCGCACGCCGACGTTTTCCTTGCCGGCGAGGAGCAACCGCGGTCGGCCGCCGTGCCCCGTGACCTCGGCCGAAGGCGAAAAAACCCGCAGGTATTCGAAGGGCAGCGTGAACTCGGCGCCATCGTCGAAGCGCAGAAACAACTCATGCGCCTCGCGGCGGGCGCGGATTTCAACCGGTCGTGAATTGTTCACATGGTCAGTCTAGCGCCTTGGCTCAGAAATAGCAGAAGCGGCTTCGCCCGCAATCGTTGACGCCGTTGCCGCGGCCGAGTCACTCCCGCAACTGCTTCGCCAGGCAGGCCGCACCCGTAGCACCGAGCGCCTTCAGGCGGGCGACGCGACCGTTTGCAGGCAGGGCGGCGATACGCGCGGCGGCGCGATAGAACGCCGGAAGATTCCCGGCTTTGCAACGCAGGAGATGCTTGAAAGCAGGCACCCAGCGATCGTAGGTCCGGAGCTGGGCAAGGATCGCGTTGTTGAGCCCGGCGAGCCATTCGGGACGATAGCGGATGCCGTAACGCTTGCCCGCCGCGCGGTAGCGCCCGGCGAGCCAGCGAAACTCGGCCCGCTTTTCCTCGCGCTTTTGCCGATCCGAAACTCCGGCGGCGTAGATCACCTCCAGGCTCGCACGCGCCTCCTTCACGGCCGCAGCGACCATGGCGTTCGCCCGGTTCGATTTGCGCCAGGCACGAAGAGCCCCGGGATCTCGCCCGGCAAAATAACGCCCGACGCCCACGTCCTCGACCGTGTCGGCAAAGGATTCGTTGAAGGCCGGCGCATTTTCGATATAGAGCTTCTGGTGCGCCAGTTCGTGAAAGATCATGCCGGCAAGCTCGGCCTTGCCCCAGCGAAGCATGCTCGAATACACCGGATCGGCAAACCAGCCCAGCGTCGAGTAGGCGGGCGCGCCGGTGACGAACACGTCGTCGCCCCGTTTCGCGAGCCCCGCCGCAAATGCCTCGGCGTCCTGCTTGTGAAAGTAACCGCGATAGGGAACGCAGCCTGCGAAAGGGAAACACCAGTGGCGAGGCACGAGCGAAAACTCGGGCGCCGCGTAAACAACCCAGACGGGATAGGCGCGTTTGAGGGCGACATAACTCCGGTAGCTCTCACCCTTCGGCAGATCCAGCGCGGTGACGGCGAAGTGCCGGGCATCGAGAACCAGCTGCAGTTTGCTTCTCACCGCGGGCGGAGTCGCCGGATCGGCGATGACGGCCTCGATGGGGCGGCGGGAATCGAGAATGGCAAGCTCGCCCCCGATCGCCTGCCCGTAATAGGAAAGCTGAGTGCAACCGGCCAAGGCAAAGCCCGTCGCGGCAAGAAGCGCGCAACCGGCCCAGGCGCGTAAACGCTCCGGGCGAAGTCGCCTCGCAGCGCCCCATCCGCTCACAAGAAACTGTAACAAAGCGGTAACACTCAGCAGGCAGTCATGAAGCTATTATGTTCTCGTGCCTTCTTGGCTTTTTTTCAGGCTCATGTTCAAGTGGAAAAGGCCCGGTTTCTGGATCGCCGTCTGCGTACTCGTGGTCGTCGTCGCCGTGATCGTCTGGCGCGTGCGCATCATTGCGGCGCCCTCCGGCGGGCACCACGCCGCGCGTCGCGGCGCACCCGCCCTGACCGTCGGCGTCGTGCGCGCCACCCGCCGCGCCGTTCCGCTCGTCATCGAGGCGGCAGGCACCGTCCAGACGCTCCACAGCGTGGCCGTCAAGGCGCAGGTCGGCGGCACGCTCCAGAAGGTGCTGTTCAACGAGGGCGACGAGGTCAAGGCGGGACAGCTGCTGTTCGTGATCGATCCCGAACCCTACAAGATCGCCGTCGCGCAGAGCGAGGGGCAACTCGAACAGGACCGCGCCAAGCTCGCCTCCGACGAGGCGAATGCCGAGCGCATGGCCAAGCTCATCGGCAAGGGGTTCGTGAGCGAACAAAACTACCAGAACGACCGCGCGCTCGTCGCCCAGGACAAGGGCCTGATCGCCGTGGACAAGGCGAAACTCGCGGCCGCCAGACTGCAACTCGGCTACACGAAGATTTACGCACCGATTTCGGGTAAGACGGGCAGTATCAGCCTCAAGGCCGGCAACCTCGTGCAGGCAAACGCCGCGACGCCGCTGGTCACGATCAACCAGATCAAACCGATCCAGGTGCAGTTCGACATCGCCCAGTCCAGTATCGGGCAACTGTTCGCCCACCGCGACAACCCCGGCATGAAGGTCGCCGTACTCGGCCCCGCCCACCGGCTTCAGGCCGACGACGGCAAGGTCGTTTTCATTGACAACACGATCAACCAGGACTCGGGGACGCTCGCCGTGCGCGCGAAGTTCCCGAATACGGACCACGAGCTCTGGCCCGGCGAACTGGTCACGGTGGAACTCACGCTCGACGTGGACAAGAACGCACTCACGATTCCCGCAATCGCCGTGCAACCGGGCCAGGGTGGAAATTACGTCTACGTCGTCGACGATGGGCGCGTGCAGGTCAGAAACGTCAAGATCGCGCGCCAGTACTCCGGCTACGCGGTGATTGACGAGGGACTCGCGGCGGGCGACATCGTGGTTGCGCAAGTGCCGCGCCAACTGCATGCGGGACTCGCCGTGCGTACTCGCCTCCTGCCCGCCGTCGCGGCAACGCTCGCCGCCCCGGCGGTCACCCCCGTGACCGCCGCGCCCTCGACACCGTAAATCCCGGCCATGAACCTTTCGGCCCCCTTCATCAAGCGTCCCGTGATGACCCTCGTCGCGATGGCGGCGCTCGTCATCTTCGGCTTGTTCGCCTACCGGACGCTCCCGGTGAGCGAGCTGCCGAACGTGGATTTCCCGACCATCGTCGTGTACGCCAATCTGCCCGGTGCGAACCCGGAAACCATGGCGAATACGGTGGCGACCCCGCTGGAAAAGAACTTCAGCGCCATCTCCGGCATCGACACGATGAGCTCGGTGAGCGGCATGGGCTCGACCCGCATCGTGCTCCAGTTCGCGCTGTCGCGCAACATTGACGCCGCCGCCCAGGACGTGCAGAACGCGATCGCCGAAACCTCGCGGCAACTGCCGGACGAGATGCCGAGCCTGCCGACGATGCGCAAGGTCAATCCCTCGGACCACGCGATCCTGTACATCGGCTTCACGGCCCCGCATCTCTCGCTGAGCAAGCTCGACGAGTTCGCCGAAACCCGCGTCGCGCAACGCCTCTCGACCCTTCCGGGCATGGCTCAGGTGCAGGTCTGGGGCTCGAAGAAATACGCGGTGCGCATCTACATCAACCCCTACGCGCTTAACGCCCGCGGGCTCTCGCTCAACCAGGTCGCCGCGGCCATCGCCTCCGGCAACAGCAACCGGCCCGCGGGAACGCTCAACGGCGGCAACCGCACCTACACGGTCCAGGCCGAAGGGCAGTTGACCGACGCCGGCCAGTACAACAACCTCGTCCTCGCCTACAACAACGGGGCACCGGTCAAGCTCGGCGACGTCGGCCAGGCCGTAAACAGCGTTCAGGAGGACAAACAGGAGACGACCTACAATGGCCAGCCCGCGATCGTTCTGGCGATCCACCGCCAGCCGGGAGCCAATACCGTCAAGGTCGTCCAGGAAGTGCGCGCGCTCCTGCCGGCGCTCGAGAAGGAGGCGCCGGGCGGCGCGAAGATGGGCGTGATCTACGACCGCTCCGAATTCATACATCAGTCAATCAACGACGTTTCCTGGACGTTGCTGCTCGCCATCGCGCTCGTGGTCGGCGTCATCTTCCTCTTCCTGCGCAACGGACGCGCGACGCTCGTCTCCGTGCTCGCGCTGCCG
>CAZKOE010000117.1:0-8214 GCA_964554305.1 uncultured Gammaproteobacteria bacterium | reverse complement strand
ACAACGCGATCCACATCGTTTTGCTGCGCCGCGTGAATTATGTTCTCAACCCCGTGGACGTTGGTTTGCACCTCATCCATGGGCGAGCGCTCACAGATGATGACATGCTTCAGCGCCGCGGCGTGGAAGATCACGTTTACACCTCGCGCTATCCGCAACATGAGGTCACGGTCACGAACGTCCCCAATCAAAAAACGGGCTCGCGTCTCGCTCAGATATTTCTGATCGAGAGAAAACACGCCGGATTCATCATTGTCAAGGCCAATGAGTTCTCCGATTTCATATCGCCCGCCGGCAAGCAGCTCCTCGATCAGCGCGGCGCCTACTGTGCCGCAGGCGCCGGTAACCAATACGTTCTTGCCTCTCAACTCATACATGGCAAGCACACACGCTCAAGGTTCCCAGAATCAGCGCTCTCCTGCCGCCTATATACCCTTAAAGACGAATACATTTCCCGTTCCCGCTTTCTCTTGAAAAAAGCAAGCCGAAGCGGAAAGCAGAAAGTACAAAAATGCTCTACGGTCACACCTCTACCCTTTTCCGGTGGGAAATCACAAAAAAAGTATCGGCAGGATTGAGAGGATATACCAATGTCTCGGCAACGGCTTTCAACAAGTCTATTTATCTCCTTTTCCCGCACGCGCATAGTAATAGCGATTGGCATAGTAACCATAAGTATATGAAGACGCTCTACGCGAAAGATCATTGAAGATGAAGCCCTCCAGACGCACACCGTTCTGCTGCATGCGATCGAGCGCGATGCGCATCTCTCGCAAGGTCTGCATACCCGCCTTGGCAACGAAAAGGTTTGCCGTGGCCAAGCGGGCTATGATAAGGCCCTCCGCAACCGAAAGCACTGGTGGCACGTCAATGACGACAAAATCGTAAGCAACGGCCCACCCGTTAATTGCCTCCTCAAGACGTGGATTCGTCATCAACTCGTATGGATTGCTCGGGAACGGCCCGGAGGGAAGGAAATCTACGTTGTCGTGATGGGGACTGCGCTGGATTGCCTTCTCTGGCTCGGTACTGCCGCGCAAAAGTTGTGAAAGGCCGGGTTGCTTTTGCCCTTTCATGTACTTTTCAAGATGCCCGCGACGAAGGTCGGCATCTACGAGCAGCACCCGGGAACCACTGGAGCCCAGAACGTGTGCCAGATTGATGCTCAAAAAGCTTTTACCGATGTTGGGCGAGCTCCCGCCCAGCGTAATGACCTTACGCTCCGTATCCTTTAACAAAAAAACGATGCTGGTACGCAGACTGCGGATGGATTCGACGGCGGGATCGTCATGGTTGGTTGCCGCTAGCACTGGGATAAGCCCGCCGCTTCTGTGCCTGGCCTTCCTGGCGAGCGACGCCTGTCGGTTACTGTGCGGTACTACCGCATAAACCGGCAGTCCAAACTCGGCCTCAAGATCTCCGGCATCCTGAACCGAACGCGTAAGCGCCCGGCGCAGAAAGACAATGAAAATACCCAGGAACAAACCTACGATAATGCCCAAAATCCCGATAAGTGCCTTGTGCGGCTTGATCGGTCTAATCGGCGTTACCGCGTAATCCACGATCCGCGCATTCCCGGTGGTGGCCGCCTGTGAAATTTCAAGGTCCTGCGACTTGGAAAGCAGTGCGGTATAAAGCTGCTGGTACACCTGTACCTTCTGCAGCAGACTGACGTAATCCTTCTCCTTGGCAGGCAAATTTTCGATTTGCGCCTTGACGGCGTTGATCTGAGTTTGAATATCCTGCCTTTGCGCCTGCAGGGCCTTCAAACCCGGATAGCTGCTGGTAAAGCGTTGTTGCATGGAGGACCGAGTCAGATTGACCTGGGTCATCTGGGATTCCAGGCTGGTCAAGGACTGCAAAAGGCTTTGCGCCTGTGCATCGAGATTAACCACGCCTTTTTCTGTCCGGTACTGGGTTAACTGACTTTGCGCGGTATCCAGCGTGTGCTTGACCTTGGGCAATTGCTGATTGATAAACGCAAGGCTTTGACGAGCTTGGGCCGCCTGGGCAGCCACGTTCTGCTTGATGTATTGATTGGCGATGGTATTAAGAACGCTTTTGATCCGAGCGGGATGAGGGCCTTGAAGCGTCAGGGTAACGATACCTGTGTCTTCATAGCCAGACTGCTGCTGGGTGGCGTCGAAGCGCTCCTGAAGTGCATTGACGGCTTGTTGATCATAAATGCGTTTGACCTGAAAACTCTCTCCCGCAGGAACATCTAGACGTGTGACGAGAATTTTAACGGCGCCGTTGCGGGCATCCACGGGTTGACCGACTTTTCCGGCGAGTAGTTTGCCGCCGTCCGGAGTATCCAGAACATAGCGCCCACCGCCCTTCACCGTAAGTGTCAACGACTTATCCATCCAGCTGGACGGGACCACAAGGTTCGTAATCGTCACGTTCGGATCGCCGGCGGGACCCGAATAATCGAGATGCCCGCCGCTCACCACGATGTTCAGATGTTCCTTCTCCACCGTTGGATGCAGCACAGAACGTGATTTCATGATCGCGATTTCTGCCTGAGTGGGTGCAGCGGTCGGAAGCAGCATGGAAAGAATATCAGCGCCAGCCGGCTGATTTTGTCCCTGATCTATCTGAATGAGGGCGTTCGCTTGGTAAATCGGTGTTGAGAGGAAAGCGTAAATCAAGGCCAATGCAAGCACGACGACGGTAACGCCCGCGATGATCCACTTGCCGTTCCAAAGAACGGCAGTAAGCTCGAGAAAGTCTACCCCCTCTTCCTCAGCCATGGTGACGGGTTGAGGTCGCCCCCAACCGTTGTTGCTTTCGCCGTTGCCGCTGGAACCCGGTGAGTAGTTTCGATCGCTCATCGCCCGTTCACCAACACCTTGGTTTCGTAAAGCGTTTGCACTGTTGGCAAAATCTGGGAAATGATGCGGTTCCAGGTGCTGATGCCAGCCGTGGCTACGAACACGACATCCTGCGGCTGCAACTCGAATTGCGTCGCGAGCAGCATGGCGGCCGGCGAGCGGGCATCAAGCCAGAAGATCTTCGGCTTATCGTACGCACCGCGAAACACGAAAATGCGACTGGGATTGGCGGTCTTGAGATTGATCCCACCGGCGGCACCCAGCACTTGAGCAAGATTCAGTTTGCCATAATGGAGTGGATAATTCCCGGGCTGCTGCACTTCGCCGATCACGTGCACCTGATCGAATGAGTTGTCCGGAACCTGGATGATGTCACCGGGGCGCACCAAGCGATCCTGCGACTGATCCCCGCGCAGGAAAAAATCCTGCAAATTCAACACGACTCGCTTCCCATCGTGGATGTAGATCACGTGCGAAAGATCGGCGAGCGGCGTGGCGGAGGCCTTGGAGGCGAGCGATACCGTGGGTATCGTCTGCAAGATGCCTCCAGCCGACTGGATTGCCTCGGAGACCGTGACCGGTACGTTCGTAACCGGATAAAGACCCGGTTTGACGACCGCGCCCGAAAGTTGGTAGGTCTCGCTGTTGAAGCCGACAACCTTCACGCTGATCTGCGGCTTGGAAATGTAGGCTTTGAGCGCCTTGGCCAGTTTGGCCCGGATCTGGGCGGTGTCCAGCCCCGCCACGTGCAGTTTGCCGACGTAGGGGAAATAAATATTGCCGTCGGGATGCACGACGAATCCGCTTTCGCCGGGCGGCGCTTCTTTCGAAAGGCTGATCGCACCATTCTGTAACGCCGCGAAACCGGTGAACGGAGATTGGCCCGGCGTGAACTCCGGATGCCCCCACACCGTCACTGAAACAACATCTTGCGGACCGACATGATAGTCGTAATCATTCAGCGCCTGCCTGAGAGCGGGATTGGGTTCGCCGGCCACGATCGCTTCGCGATGTTCGGCTTCCGCCTTGAGAAGGACCGGTGTAATTTTCTGCACGCCATAGCCTTGCACCTGCTTGCCGTTGGCCTGCTTGGGCGGACCACTGAACGAGAAACCCGGCAGCGAGCAACCCCCCACCGTAATTCCGATTGCAGCGATGGTCAGCATGCTTGCGACCCTGGAGCGGAGAGGGGGTGATCCCTTCGTGTCCTCCAAAGGCACAGTCAGGGGAAAAACTCGCTTATGCATCATTTTCATATCATCACGCTCCAATCCTCCACGCCCTGTTCTATTTGCGCGAGGCTTTGTTCGTATGCTTCGCGCGACCTGCCGTATGGATCCACTACATCGCTGCCTCGCGCGGAGAGAAGACGCACCCGTCCCCGCAATACCGGCCAGCGGCTTTCGATATACCTTTGATGCGCACTCTCCATGACCAGAATCAACTCATGGCGGAGGGCCAGCGGCTCGGTCAGTTGCTGCCCCCGGTGCCCACTGATATCGAGCCCGCGCGCTGCCATGAGTTCTACTGCCTCCGTAGGCGACGGACGGCCGATCAGTGCCGCCGTGCCTGCAGAGGCGACTTCCAAAGTCTTTCCCGACCGGATACCGTGCTCGGCAAACAGCGCGGCCGCCATCGGGCTGCGACAGATATTGCCAGTACAAACGACGAGAAGACTGGAAAACATTGTAGGTAAGCTCACGAGAGCCTGCGCTTTCAAGGGGCGTATTGTAGCGAAAGCCGCATTACCAGAGGGTAAAGACGTGAACCTGGAGTGCTGGGAATCATGCGTGACCTTCGTCACGGACTGCAAGCCAAGTGGTTGTCGCGACGCGGAACCGGACCGCGTGGACGAGACCGGAGCAGGCACCGTGCTCGGCGGTACACCATATACGGACCCTGGGGCTCCGCCTGGAAGCCAGGGGCTGGGGCCACCCGGAAAGGCACGACCCGGCAGCGAGCAGCCGGCGAGCGTCACTCCGACGAGACCGACGGCGGCAAGCGCCATCGCCCATCTCACCCGCCTGCTTGCCCCTTCCGAAGGAAGGGGGGTTGAGGGGGATGCCTTCCTTGGTGTCGCGAAAACCTGTATCGCCGAAAGAAGAATCCCCCTCCAACTCCCCCTTTCGCGAGGACGCGCAAGAGGGAGAGAGTCGCTGCTCCCTTTTCCTCGCAAGGCGAGCAAGGGCGAGGCTGAAGCACGGGAACGCGTAGTTTTCATTCGCTGAACCCATACTGCCAGGCAATTTGTGCGTGCAGTCCAGTTTCGGCCGGCAAACCGTACGGCGCCCAACGGGTCATGCCCACACCGAAGTTCAGGTGGCCATCCAGAAAAGAAGGTCGAAAGTACACGTCCGCCTCGTCGAGCGCCGTACGCACCGGCGCCAGCTTGTTCCCTCCCCAAGGTTCATTGGCATTGGTGTTATCTATGTTCAGCGTACCATGGCGCAGCAGAAAGGTCAACTCACCGTAATCCGTTCCCTCGATGGTGACTCCGGCCGTAAAGAGTTCGCTGTCGTTGTCGGTCGGGTAGCCCAGGACGAAGCCGCGATAGCGGTAGCCGCTCTGATAGATATGATTTTCATATTCGATATTCGGCTGGGGTTCCTTGTAGGAATTGACCGTGGTGTTGGCATATTCGAGAAAGGCCCGATAATTCGCTCCGTCGCTGCCGATGCTCCCCCACGTCGAAAGCCCCAGCAGATCGGTCCACTTTGTCAGAAAATTACTCGAGGTATCGGTAGCCGCCATTTGCCCATAGAAGACGAAATGAGTCTGCGGGATGTGAAACCGGGCATCGATTGCGGCCTCTTGTGCCGCGCAATCGTTCTCGTGACTCTTGCTGCCGGGATTCGTCCGCCCCAGGAAGGCTTTCCAGAAGCAATGAAAGTCGGAAGGCCGGCCCTCGCCCCCGAAGAGCATGGTGCGCGAGAGCCCGATTTCCACGCCCGACAGGGGACGGAATGCAAAACGCATGCCGAGGAGCAGCGGGTGCGCCACGTAGCGGTTATCCTCCAGGCGACCGGCGAATAGGTCAAGGGTCCACGGCCCGAGCCAGTGGAGAATCGGCGTCTGAAAGGGCTCGGAGCTGTTGCGGCTGAGCGAGATGGCGGGCACGGGGCGTGAATTCGCTCCGAGGATCAGGCTTCCGCTCCAGCCCGGACCCCAGTACTGATCTATTTTGCCCGCGGTCAGAATCCAGTTGCCGAGTTCAACCGAAAGGTAGCTGCCATCGAGCCGGCCGCGCTGATGATCGCGGCTGCCGTACACCGCGGAGACGTTGAAACGGAAGGCCAGGTTGCCGTTGTAGCCGGAAAACGAGCCGCCCGCGACCTCCTTGCCACGCGGAGCCTGCTTGAACCAGCGCAGCGCCGGGCGTCCGGGCGCCCCAGCCAGCTCGTAGCCCAGGTGACTGCCGCCCGCCCGCACGGCACGCACGCCCGCGAGCAGCCGCGCATAGGCAAGCTGCTGGGCGGGCGCCAGTTTGGAGGGATCGACGGTCGCCATTTCCGCCGCGATCGAGCCCCAGGGAATCGGCCAGGTCGTGACCGGTACGTTGATGACACCGGTATCCACGAGCAGTTCGATGTCCTGGCGGGCCTGCACATCGCCCGGCGCGAGCCAGGGATCGGCAGCCGCCAGGCCGGGAGCCAGTGCAGCCGCCAAAATCATGCACGCCAAAAAATGAATGCTGCAAACGGCCAATGAGGGCCTGTAAAAACCTCGCCTCACGGGACGATCGAATCGGGGTGAGCGGGCCGCATCGCCCCCGAGGTCGCGTGATGACGACTCGCGACCGAGACGAAGATGGCATGCAACACAAGTACGCCGATGAAACTGGCAAACAACACCCATTCCGGCAAACCCGCGAGAGCGCCCGCCAAGCCGTAACTGCCATAAAGAAAGGCGAGGCTCAACAGGGCCGCCGTCGCCTGGCCCGGCGAATAGCCCATATCCACCAACAGATGATGCAGGTGGAGGCGATCGGGCGTGAACGGGTTGCGCCGCAAGGCGAGCCGGCGACCCATCACCACCAGGGTGTCCATGACCGGCAAGGCGAGGATCCAAGCGAGACAGATCGGAGGCACGGCCATGGAGCCCGGCTCGTTCACGACCCGCACGGCTACCCAGCCAATCACCAGGCCGAGCGTCATGCTGCCCGCATCGCCCAGAAACACCGCCGCCTTGTTCCGCCAGGGCGTGCGCAGGTTGAAGGCCAGAAAGGCTATCGTTGCCGATGCAAAAGCCAGCACGGCGAGAAACAGTCCCGACTGGCCTTCCAGCCAGGCACAAGTTGCCAGAAACCCCAATGCGATGACGGTAACACCGCCGGCGAGGCCATCCAGCCCGTCGATCATGTTGATTGAGTTGACGTAGCCTAGGAGACAAATCAGGGTGAAGGGTATTGCCGCATAGCCCAGCGTAATAGCCGTGTTACCGAACAATGCTCCCAGAGACGTCACCCGGGCACCCGCCAGGAAAATCAACAGCAAGATCGCCGCGATCTGCAGCAAGGCCTTGCCCCAGTGGCGCAATTCGACGAGATCGTCAAACACTCCAGCCGCAAGCATCAGGGCCGCGCCGATCACGAACCACCACGAAAAACCGCGCAGATACCCCGCCCACAACGTCCCCACGCCCAATGCCGCAAAAGCAGCGACCACGATCGCGATGCCGCCGACCAGCGGCACGGCGCGCCCGTGCAGCTTGCGTTCGCCGGGATAATCGAGCAAGTTCCATCGAGGGGCCAGGCGACCCAGAATCGGGACCATGAAAAACGCCAGCAGCACCGCCACACCGGCAACCACGACCGAGAGAATGATGACATTCCCTCTCACGCCCTCTCTCCCCCCGAACCATGTCCATAGCTTCGAATGTTGATCATAACTTGCGGCCCTCGTATTGTTTGCCAGCCTTCACGCGCCGTATTAGATTACTCCACTTGCCAACCTATTTTCAAAGTAGCGTCCAAGTATTTGAACAAGCACCCCCCAATTCCCCTTTGCAAGTCGTCGGACCGGGTTGTTCCGCATCGGTTCAGCGCAGGCAGATCCTGCCGTTTTGGCAAGATTCCCGACATTCTGACAATTAAGCGGCGCGGGCGAACAAGCGGTTTGTCTTGATCTTGAAAGCGGCAAAAGTGGAATAAGCGCGCCCGGAGAGATTACTCGCGCCTGACGGCGCTCGCCCTGCGGGCCATGCGCCGCTACGCGGCGCACGTTGTAAATCGCCTGCGGCGATTCGCTCGAACTCCCGATCGCTACCGCGATTTCGGGAGTTCGAACTTCAGAACGCCATTCCCGGGCAGACCAAAGGCCCGCCCGGGAATGGCGCGCCCGGAGAGATTCGAACTCCCGACCGCCTGGTTCGTAGCCAGGTA
>CAZKOE010000116.1:0-8257 GCA_964554305.1 uncultured Gammaproteobacteria bacterium | reverse complement strand
ATGCGGCAGCACGTTGAAGGCGATCTGGCGGGGATGTACCCTCGGTTCTATCGGTTGCCCGTTCAGCAACCGCGCCGACTGCTCGGCCAGCTCCTCGATCCCCTTTTTACCCGCGCCCGAGACCGACTGATAAGTGGCGATGTTGACGCGTTCGACCCCGACGGCGTCATGGATCGGCTTCAGCGCCACCACGAGCTGGATCGTGGAGCAGTTCGGGTTCGCGATGATGCCGCGTTTGCGCCCGGCGGCCGCCTGTTCGGGATTGACCTCCGGGACGATGAGCGGCACGTCGTCGTCGTAGCGGAACGCCGAGGTATTGTCGATGACGACGGCTCCCGCCGCCACGGCGCGCGGTGCAAATTCGCGCGACACGGCACCGCCGGCCGAACTGAGCACGATGTCGATGCCCTTGAAATCGAAACGGTCGAGCACCTCGACCGTGACCCGGTCGTCGCCGAAATCGAGCTTTTCGCCTTCGGAACGCGCGCTCGCCACCGCATGCAACCCGGCAATCGGAAACTTCCGCTCCGCCAGAATCTGCAGCATGGTGCGCCCGACTTCGCCGGTCGCACCCACCACGGCAACATTGAAACCTTCTTTCACCGGTTTATTCATAAGTCCTCTCAATTCATTGATAATCAATAGTCACAACTTGTACGGAACGGCGCCTCCCGCCGCGATTATGCCGTTACGCTCCTGCGCCGCGTTCGGGCCGACCGCTTCTACCCGTCAGCGAGCCTCGAACCGGACGTTCTGCGCGCGATCACGGAGCAGGTGGTCGGCCAGCACCAGGGCCAGCATCGCCTCCACGATCGGCGGCGCCCGCAATCCCACGCAGGGATCGTGGCGGCCGGTGACGCGCACCTCCGTCGTCTCGCCCGTCGTGGTGACACTCGCCACCGGCTGCGGAATGCTCGAAGTCGGCTTGAAGGCGACGCGGGCACGAATCGGCTGGCCGCTCGAAATGCCGCCGAGGACTCCGCCCGCATGATTGCTCGCGAAACCCGCCGGCAGGATCGCATCGCGATGGCTGCTGCCGCGCTGCGCGACTACGGCGAAACCGTCGCCGATTTCCACACCCTTCACGGCGGGAATGCCCATCAGTGCCTGGGCGATCGCCGCGTCGAGCTTGTCGAAGACCGGCTCGCCCAGTCCCGCCGGCACGCCGGTCGCCTCCGCGTCCACCCGCGCACCGATCGAATCGCCTGCCTTCCAGATGCCCTGGAGGAGATCTTCGAGTTCCTTCACCCGCGCGGGTTCGGGGCAGAAATAGGGATTGCCCTCACCCGCCTCGCGATCCTCGCCGCGGACGAATTCGAGTTTGCCCACGGCGCCGAGCCAGGCGCGAATCGCGACGCCCTCGCCCGCCAGCAGCGTCTTCGCGACGGCGCCGGCGGCCACACGCGCCGCCGTCTCTCGCGCCGAAGCGCGACCACCGCCGCGCCAGTCACGCCGCCCGTACTTCGCCTGGTACGTAAAGTCGGCGTGACCCGGGCGAAACACCTCGCGCAAGGCCTCGTAATCCTTCGAGCGGGCATCGGCGTTGCGGATCAGAAGTGCGATCGGCGTCCCGGTGCTTGTGTCGTCGAGAACGCCGGAAAGAATTTCCACCCGATCGGGCTCGTGTCGCTGCGACACGAAGCGCGAGCGCGCCGTCGCCCGCCGGGCCAACTCGGCTTCAATCGCCTCGGCCATGACCGCGAGTCCCGGCGGACAACCGTCGATCACGGCGCCGACCGCCGGACCATGGCTCTCGCCAAAAGTGGTGACGCGAAACACCTGCCCGAAACTGTTGCCGCTCATGCCGCCCTCCGCAACGCATCCGGCGCGGCGAGCGCCGCCCGGGTGATGACGGCGATCCCTTCACCGCCCCGCTCCAGTTCGACCCAGACCGCCTCCAGCCGCGGCAGCGCGCGTTCGAAAGCGGTCCGGCTCAAACCCACTTCGAGCACCAGCACGCCCGCGGGCGTCAGGTGCCCGGCCGCGCCGGCAAGAATCGCCAGCGGATGATCGAGGCCTTCGGAACCGCTTTCGAGCCCCGCACGCGGCTCGTGCCGATATTCATCGGGCAGGCCCGCATACACCACCTCGGGAACGTAAGGTGGATTGCAGACAATGAGATCGAATCGCTCGTCGCTCAAAGCCGCAAACAGATCGCTCTCCACGATTCTTGCCCGCGTTTCCAACCCATGCTCGCCGACGTTACGGCGCGCGACTTCGAGCGCGGAAGGGTCGCGATCGGCGAGCATCACCCCGGCATCGGGAAAGGCGTATGCACAGGCGATGCCGATACAGCCGCCGCCGCAACACAGATCGAGAATCCGCTCGATGCTTCCGGCGTCGATCCAGGGCTCGAAGCGGCATTCGACCAATTCGGCAATGGGAGAGCGGGGGACGACCACCCGTTCATCCACGTAAAAATCGAGCCCCGCAAACCTTGCCTTCCGCATGAGATAAGCCGCGGGAATCCGCTCTCCGACACGCCGCTCGAACAAGGCGTGAATGCGCGCCGTCTCGGTCCCGGTCAAGCGTGCGTCCAAGTACTCCGGTGCGATCCCGTGGTCCAGATGCAGGGCATGGAGCGCCAGTGCGAGTGCCTCGTCAAAAGCGTTGTCCGTACCATGCCCGAAGGCAAGGCCCGCCTCGTTGAAGCTGCTCGCACCGAAGCGCACCCAATCGCGGAGCGTACGCAGTCGCCCGGTAACGGCGGCAAGGGATTCCAAACGGATACTCATGAATTCGAGCGCTATATACATTTTAACAAGCGTTTCGTTCTCATCTGGCAAAATACTGATCCACCAGCGATTTGCAACGGACGCCGGCTTGACAACTCTGCGCCGATCCTTTTATACCGCCCTGCCCCATCACGCCATTTCATGGCTCGGCGCCCGCGCCGCACGGCTTCGCGGCGGAGCGCTGACGGCGGCCTTTATCCGTTGGTTTGTCCGCCGTTACAGCGTGAACCTCGACGAGGCCGCCGAACCCGACCCGCGCGCCTATCCGAACTTCAACGCTTTCTTCACACGCGCACTTCGCGCCGGCCTGCGCCCGCTGCCCGACGATCCCGCCGCCGCCGCGAGTCCCGTGGACGGCGTCGTCAGCGCGGCGGGCACGCTCACGGACGGGCGGCTCATTCAGGCAAAAGGAATCGGTTATTCCGCAGCGGCGCTGCTGGGCAACGCCGAAACCGCCGCTTTCTATGCGGAGGGCAACCACATCACGCTGTATCTCAGGCCGTGCGACTACCACCGGGTCCACGCACCGCTCGCGAGCCGGCTCGAATACATCCATCACATTCCGGGACGGCTGTGGCCGGTTCGCCCCTGGGCAGTCGAAAGCATTCCCGACCTGTTCACCCGCAACGAACGGCTGGTGCTCGAATTCGCGACGGACGAAGGACGCTACGCGCTCGTCATGGTCGGCGCGCTTCTGGTCGGAGGACTGGAAACCGTGGTCACCGGCGCGCTGCGCCGTGGCCGGCGAGAACCGGCATGCTGGAACCTGGAAACCGCACCGCGGCGCTTTGAACGCGGGGAAGAGATCGGCCGTTTCAACTTCGGCTCGACGGTGATCCTGCTGTTCCCGAAAGGCTTGGCAAACCTCGACAAGGCATTAACCCCCGGCATTCAGACACGGCTGGGTCAAACCATAGGGGCCTTGAAGCCGGAAATTCGCAGGCCGGAATAAGGAGCGCAGCGACGCTGCCGACATTCGTCGCCGACTATGGCCGGTATCTCCCGCACTCGCTTCACAATGCGGGGTTATCCCGGCCTGCGAGTACCGCGTTTGGAGCGGACGTTCGGGCGCAGGCGGCCACTCAAACAATCGCAATCGAGAGCCGCCGAGCCAAGCATTTGATAATCTGGGCGTGGAAACGTGCCCGTGCTTTTCATGGCGAAACTTCATATCGGATATCGGCTCCGCTGGCTCGTCCTGCCGACCGCAGTCTTGCTGCTCGCCGCCTGTGCGGGCGGTCCGGCGGACCACTATCGGACAATACCCGTCGCGGCTATCCATGACTCGGTCAAACTGCCGCCGCGCATCACGGCCGAAGCCAACAGGGTACTGTTTCACGCCATCGGCCTGATCGGCACACCGTACGTATGGGGCGGCAACACGCCGGAAACGGGGTTTGATTGCAGCGGCCTGGTGGACTACGTTTACCGCACGGCGGTACACATGAAACTACCGTACAGCTCGCTCGCCATGTCCAAGATGCACGCGCCGAAAATAACGCGCATCGGCCAACTGGCCGGCGGCGATCTGCTGTTCTTCCGTACCGAAGGGAACCGGGTGAGCCACGTGGCCATTTACGTTGGCAACGGTCGCTTCGTGCACGCCCCCAACACCGGCGGCCGAGTCCGTCTGGACAGCCTCACCGAACCCTACTGGAACCGGCGCTTTGCCTTCGCGCGCCGGGTGCTGGAACAGCAGCCGCACTCAAACGCTACCGGCCTACACCGATGAATCAATCCTCATAGTTCGGGAGTTCGATATCGTCATGCAGGTGGCTTCCGAGAAAGATCTCCGGAAATAACGGAAGGTTCATCAACCGCGTGCCGAAGTTGCGCATGGCAACCCCCAGCGCAGTCTTCGGCACAAAGGCAAACAAGAGCTTTTCCGCGGATTGTTGCTTGTGCCGCAGAAACGGCATCATGCGCTTCTCGTAACCTGCAAAAGCGGCACGATGATCGCCACGGCTGCCGTGGATTTCACCGGCCAATACGTAAGCCTCCGCCATCGCAAGCCCCGCACCCTCGCCGGCAAGCAGCGAAGGACAGGCGGCCGCATCGCCGACCAGCGCCGCCCGTCCCCGGGTCCAGCGATCCATCCGGATCTGGCTGATGCTGTCAAAATAGAAATCGTCAACGTTTTCCATGGTCGAGAGGATCTGCGGGCATTCCCAGCCCATATCCCCGAAGACTTCCTTCAACACCGGTTTGTACTCCGATTCGTTCGAAGGCATGTCGCGGCCGAGAAGCTCGTCGCGAAAGACCATGAAAAAGAAAGTCCTGGTAGGGCTGACGGGAAATCGCGTGATGTATCTTCCAGGGTCTCCATGTGCAACGTAGCTCAAGTCGTCGGCCGGTCGATATCCCGCGGCCTCGAATGCCGCGGCATGACAGCCCAGCGCATATTCAAACCTCGTCTCCTCCCCGAATGCGAGCCCGCGAACCCGCGAATGCAGGCCGTCCGCACCGACGACGAGGTCAACCACTCGCGGTGCTGCATGGTCGAAGCCGACTCGTACCCGAGTGTCTTCGTCCTCGATCCGCGCAACCGAGTCGCCGAAAACCGTCTCCACTCGTTCGCCCAGGGCAGCACGGATGGTCGCCGCAAGGTCGGAACGCGAAAGAGCCATGAAGCGACCCTTGGCCAGGCGCGGCAAAACGTCCAAGCGGTAACCGCCGCAGCGGCGACCGTGGCGATCCACCAGGTGCAACTCGTCGGCCCAGTAACACAGCTCTTGAAGCTGAGGAATGAGAGCCATCTTTTCCGCAACGTCGTAACCGATTCCCCAAAAATCGAGGATATAGCCGCCTCTACGCGGCTCCGCTGCCTCCTCGACGAGCAGCACTTCGTGTCCGAACTCGCACAACCAGTACGCAAGCGTCGTCCCGGCAATGCCGGCTCCGTTGATGACTACCCTCATGCTGTCAGAATCATTCGTGTTTTCTCGCTTCCGGCCTTTCTGCCGCTATCTCAACGCGAAAAGGAATGGAGCCAGATGGAGGCGACCTTCTCCAGGCCGCGCCGATCGTCTTCGTCGAAACGATCGGGGATTGGCGCATCGATATCGAGCACGCCGAGCAGCTTGTCGTCGCGAATCAACGGAATCACGATTTCCGAGCGGGCATCCGGGTCACAGTAAACGTGGCCGGGGAAACTGGCGACATCGCCCACGATGAGCGGTTTGCGCAATTCCGCCGCCTGGCCGCAGACCCCCCGGCCCAGGGCGATTTTCACGCAAGCCGGTTTACCTTGAAATGGACCAACAATCAATTGCTTGCGACTTAAAAAGTAGAATCCACTCCAACTTATATCCGGCAAACCGTGGTAAATCAGTGCGGTCAGGTTCGCGGCGTTCGCTATCCTGTCGTTGACACCCTCGACCAGAGCCTTGGCGTGCCGTGCCAGCGCCGCGTATACCACGGGCTTCGAACCCGTCGGCAATTCAAATGCTTCGTACATGCCAACAGCCTAGCGCAAAAACTGGATGCCCGTTTCGACAGCAGGCGGGTTGGACCGAATGCAGTGCCGCCGGGATCAGACACAGCGCACGAAACGACATTGAGTTCGTGTACTCAGCCCAGCTACAACGCCCGGTCCGGAACGAGGACGGCGGCGCCTTCGAGACGGCCGGCGCGCAGATCGTCCAACGCGTCATTGGCGCCAGTCAACGGGTAGCGCTTCGTTTCGGTGTGGATCGGATACTTCGTTGCCAGTTCGAGAAACTCGCGGCCGTCGGCGCGGGTGAGGTTGGCGACCGAAGCGACGCTGCGCTCTTCCCACAACAGCCGGTAGGGAAAGGTCGGAATATCCGACATGTGGATGCCACCGCTGACAACTTTCCCACCTGGCCGTACCGCTTGGAGCGCCGCCGGCACCAACGCGCCCACCGGCGCGAAAATGAGCGCTGCATCGAGTACTTCCGGCGGTTTTTCGTCGGAGCCACCCGCCCAGGTCGCGCCCAGGCGCCGGGCGAATGCCTGTGACGCCTCGTCGCCGGGCCGGGTAAAGGCGTACACGATTTTCCCTTCGCGCACAAGAAGCTGCGCCAGGATGTGCGCGGCGGCGCCGAAGCCGTACAATCCGATGCGCTCGCCGCCTCCGGCCTTGCGCCAGGTGCGATAGCCGATCAGACCGGCGCACATGAGGGGCGCCGTCGCGACCGGATCGGCGTCGGCGGGCAGTTTGAAAGCGAAGCCGGCGCGTGCCGTCGTGTATTCGGCGTAACCGCCGGGACGCGTAAAGCCGGTGAATTCGGCATTCGGGCAGAGATTCTCCTCGCCGCGCCGGCAGTAGTCACATTGATCGTCGACGCCGGCAAGCCAAGCGAGTCCGACGCGATCGCCCGCTTCGAAGTCGGTCGCGCCCGCACCGGTCTCGATCACCTCGCCGATGACTTCGTGGCCGGGGACCACGGGCCAGGCCGGCGGCGCGAGTTCGCCGTCCACGATGTGAAGGTCGGTCCGGCATACGCCGCAAGCAAGTACCCGCACGAGGATTTCGCCGGGCGCCGGTTCGGGACACGGCAACTCGCGCTCGACCAACCGCTTCGCGCCACGCTCCAGCACCATCGCCCGCATCGTTTTCACCCACCGCCATCAATACTCATGAGGCCCTCGTGGGAGCGAGCTTGCTCGCGATTCCTGAGCTTGATTATCGCGAGCAAGCTCGCTCCCACAAAGCATGATTCCACAGGGCGTGGTTTCACAGTGCGTGATCACAGGCCGAGGTTGTTGCGGTCGAAGACGCGCTCGGCGCGATAGCTCGATCGCACCAGAGGGCCCGCCACCACTTCCAGGAATCCGCGCTCGAGCCCCCACTCGCGATAGCGCGCAAAGTCTTCCGGCGGCACGTACCGTTCGACCGCAAGATGATTCTTCGTCGGACGCAGGTACTGGCCGAAGGTCACGATGTCCACGCCTGCCGCGCGGCAATCGTCGAGTGCCTGTGCGATTTCGTTCTCCGTTTCGCCGAGCCCGAGCATGAGGCTCGTCTTCGTCAGTACTTCGGGATTGTGACGCTTGGCAAAAGCGAGCACGTTGAGCGTCTGGCGATAACCCGCGCGCGCGTCGCGCACGGGATGCGTCAGGCGCTCAACCGTTTCCAGATTCTGCGCATAGACCTGCAGCCCCGAATCCACCACCTCCGCCACGTGTCCGTGGTTGCCGCGGAAATCCGGCGTCAAGGCCTCGACGGCCGTCTGCGGATTGAGTGCGCGGATCGCCCGCACGCAGGCGGCGTAATGCCCGGCCCCGCCGTCGGCAAGATCGTCGCGATCCACCGAGGTAATCACGACGTACTTCAACCCCATGATGCGCACCGAGTCGGCCGTATTCGCGGGCTCTTCGGGATCGAGCCAGCCATGCGGGTTGCCGGTGTCGACGGCACAGAACTTGCAGGCGCGCGTACACACCGAGCCCATGATCATGATCGTCGCCGTACCGGCGCTCCAGCACTCGGCGATGTTCGGGCACATGGACTCCTCGCACACCGTCGAGAGCCGGTGGGCGCGCACGTTGGCACGCAT